>CAZIXV010000215.1:0-6684 GCA_964543105.1 uncultured Steroidobacteraceae bacterium | reverse complement strand
CGCTGCGGCGGACCATCACCTCGGGATCTGGCTTGAACTCGCTCTTGTTGGGATCGACGAAGCCCGATCCGAACAGGCGCTGGTAAACCGCCAACGGCTCGGTTTCGACCGAGGAACGGCTGTTCGTATTGCGTGCGCTGTAGTTCTCGCGGCTGATGCCAGAACTCGATGCATCGATCGTCAAGAAACGAGTGCCCTTGCTGATTTGGTCGGCGATCAGCAGATCGAGCGTCGGTGCTGGAATTTCTTTAGAGGAGGATGGAGCAGAACCGGTACGTCCCACGACCCAGCCAGTAAAGTGCGTGTAGTTCGAGCGGCCATCGAGCGGCATGTTGAAGCCGCCGAAGTAATTGATGTACTCCTCGAATCTCTTGAGCGGCGCCGTTTCCTCGAGAAAGCCGATGCCCGGGCTCGTCTGCTTCTTTTCGACGATTGCATGGCCGGGCGTGTGGCCCATGCCCCAATACCAGGTCCCAAAACGCACCGGCAGCGGCGCATTGGTGCCGGCGAACGCGGTGCCCGAGCTGTTGAGATGACAATCGAGGATGGGCAGTCCCATGTAGACCGCGGCACCGCCAAGCACGCCGCGGAGCATCGATCGGCGGGTATATTTCTTCGGAATCATAAAGGTCATGATCTGCTCTCCTCTTGGCCTTCTCGCTCGTCAGTCTTTCTTTCCGCTACGACCGTCGGGGCCGCAGACTCGGTGTCGGGTGCGGGCTTGCGCACAGCGTACAACGCGTTGCTCATCGCAACTCGACGCAGCAGTTGCTTGAAGTTGTAACCCTCATCCACGAACTCTTCCTGCACGGCGCGGGTGAACTTGCCATCGTCTCTCGTTAGAGGCCGCCCAACGCCGTATGCAGTCACGCGGCGAACGAGACAGGAAGCCAACGCGGGATTACCCCATACCGCTTCCGCCAACTCATCAGGACGCGTGAATGGTTTGCCGTCGAGCGTGCCTGTGACATCGATCGGCTCGTCGTTTTCCGTGGTACGAAATGCGCCGATGCCGTCAAAGTTCTCCAAGCCGAAACCGATCGGGTCGGTGATCAAGTGGCAACCCGTGCAGGCAGGCACGGTGTTGTGCGCGGCCAAACGTTGTCGCGCCGTCTGGACGGGTGCGTCCGGATCATTGAACAGCGTGAAGTCGACGTTGCTCGGCGGCGGCGGCACCGACTGACATAGCAGCGTCTGGCGCAGCGCCATGCCGCGCAGTGTGGGCGAGCTGCGGCCGGGATGCGCATGAAGTGCCGTAAAGCCAATGCGAGTCAGTAGGCCGGCGCGGATATCATCGGCCGGAAATTCATACTCGGCCCAGCTGCCATCGGGCTGCTCGGCCGGAATCTGATAGACGCGCGCCAATGCAGGCGTGATGGATGTCTTCCGCGTCGTGAACAGGTTGCGGTAGTCCTCATCGCGAACCAGCAAGGTATCCACGATATCGCGCAGCACTTGCTCCATCGCATCATCGGCCAAAGCCTGACTGTACGCTGGATAGATCATGGGATCTTTCTCGAGCGTATCGAACAGCTCGAACTCCAGCATGTCCTTGAAGAAGGAGCGTACGCCGTCGTGCAGACGCGCCGATTCCATCATTCGATCGACCTGTTTCTTGAGCCCGCGCGTGGAATGCAGCTCTCCCGATTCGGCAGCGGCGAGAAGCTCCTCGTCGGGCGCGGAATTCCACAGCAGGAAGCTCAAACGCGACGCCTTGGCGTAGCCCGTCAACCGCACGCCATCGCGAGAATCCGGGTCTTCTTCGATGGTGTCGGTAATGAACAAGAACTGAGGTGTCGTCAGCATCACCGCGAGCGAGATGCCGATGCCGTCATAGAAACTGCCGATGCTCTCGGCACCTGCACGCGCTGCGCTCACCGCGGTGTCGAGTTCTTCAGGCATCAGCGCGCGGCGATACAAGAAGCGACCGACACGACTGAAGAACTCCGTTGCGCACTCATCGTCGGGCGCGTTCAGCGACTTGGGCGTGCAGGGAATCAGCTCTTCGCGGTTCTCTTCACTGACCACCTGCGCAGCGATGGAATGCGCCAAATCGTAAGCTTGCTCGAAGCCGGTCGGCGTGATGCGCGCGCTACGTGCGCCGAGTGCCAACAGACCATCGGTGCGAATCAACGGATCGAAACGAGCCGCGACACGAATGCCGCTGCCGAACACATCGGCAATGATGCGCGAATACTGCTCTTGCGTCAGACGACGCATATCCGGCGTACCGCCACGAATATCGGGACCGCGGTTCTCACAACCCGCCAGCGCCACGACACTGGCTATAGCAATGATGCCAACACGTCGCGCGGCTGCTTTGAACGAACTCATCATGTGACCTTCGATGCGTCTCACAGTCCCACCTGCACGCCTTCCGGCTTGATGACGTAGGCGGCGTAAGTACTGATCTTGAATGCCGATGAAAGCGCCGTGCAGCGACCGGTTTCCGGATCGGGATAGCCGTCGGCCAATTCCCAAGCAGCCGCAGCCAGCGCAGGGCAGCTGAATCCGGACGTCGAAATCACCGCGCCGCTGCCGGTGACGTGATAGATGAACTCTGCAACGTCGTAGTAGCCGTACACCATGCCTTCCGCGGTACGGCCGTCCTCGGCAATCTTCAACTCAAGGGACATGTCGCGCAGGATGTGCTGACTGAAAACATAGTTGCCGTAGAAGGGCAGCCGCACATCGCCGCTCTCGGTTCGCAGCACGCCATTTTCGATGCGCCCTTTGAGCGAATCACCGTAGCGCGGTGTGCCATCCACCTGCATATCGATGCGATACGAACCGAAAGGCAGCGGCTTACCCGATGAGTCCTGCGGAAACTGATCGATGGAGCGATAAAACGACACCGTCACATCGTCATCGTTGCGGGGATCATCGACGCCAGTGACCTCGATGAGAATCATGCCGAGGCCGCTGGTGCCGCGCATCTCGTCGGCGTTGATTTCGTAGATGCCGTTCGTCCGCCAGCCGTACGTGCAGCCGAGCAAGCGATACAACTGATTGTCGACGGCAGGTTCGCCATTCAAGCCGCGACACTTTTTATGTTCACAGGTCTTTGGCGTCGCACGTCCATCGGTCGTACCGTCCAGATTGATGCCGTACGACACATCGCCATTCACGGTAATGAACGGCGGATCCTTGACGACGGTCGGATCCAAGCACACGTCTTCGCCGTTCGGCCCGCGCTTCACCGCAGGCTGCCAACGACGCAACGTATCGAGCAATCCATTTTGGGTTTTTTCGGCGCGCTCCTTCTTGGAAAGACTGCGCCACCAGATCTCGTCATTGGAGATGTTGAGCCCTTGTTCACACTCATCCATGAACTTCGTCTCATGGATCGCCGTGAACCAATGGCGCACCACGAAGCCCAGAGTACCCGGACTGCTGGGGCTGCCGGGCGCTCCGAGTTGCACACGCTGCGAAGCGGAAGCCTCGGATTGACGATCCGTAGCGTCGCTGTCTGAGCAACCGCTGGCGAATGCCATGCCAACTGCCGCGAACGCCAGACTGAAAACTCGACCCTTCGTACTCATCACCGTCACCGTTCGTTCGTCCGCCGTATGTTGCAATTGCAATGGTCGTTCGCGATTCAAAAGTGTATACAATATTGCCCGACTGTCTAGCTGCGGCCTTTTCGGAAGAGATTGCATAAAACGCATCGCACGCACGATCGGCGCATATAGGACTCGCAGATTAGAACGCCGCCGGCAGATTCACGCGGCCAAATGCGCGATATGACTAAAAATGCTCGCCATTCATAAATCGTATACAAACAGCCTGAAGCCCCCCGTAACGTCCCGGGCCGCTATTTCGTTGATTCGCCAATAGGTGAGGACCGTTCAAATGCTTATCGCCACGCCATTCGCGCGCCTGCGCACCACCGCTTTGAGTCTGGTGATAGGGATCTTTGCGGCACCGGCAGCCATAAGCGACGACCTGGGCCCGCCCATTCATTTCTATGCGGATATGTCGGCAGACGAGCAGAGCGCCTATACGGAAAGTCCAGGCGTGGGGCGGGCGGACTTCGTCCTCGAGCGTTCCACTCTGCGGCTCTCCTGGACGGTGACCTTTAGCAAGCTCACTTCCCCGCCCACCGCACTGGCGATTCACGGGCCTCAAGCGCCCGGCAGCAATGCTGGCGTCATCATCGATATGGGAAAGAACGGCGTTCGCAGCCCAGTGAAGGGCTCCGCGATTCTGACGGAGGGTCAGTTGGAGTACCTGTTGACAGGCAGGACTTATGTCAACTTAAGCACTCAGAAATACAAAGTCGGCGAGTTGCGAGGTCAGATCATGCGTCTGCCCCCGAAGAAGAACTGACCACGCACCGCGATGCGAGGGGGAATGCAGCTTAGCCGTCGTGTCGATGCAGCGTTAGCGTGCGGCGCGACGACGCGCTTTGCTCAAACCTGCGCGTGGCGCAACTTCCTCTCCCTTTGCGTTCTCCGTTCGCGCCGTTGGCGGCAACGCACTCATTCGCGATGTCACATGCGCCGCGCGAATGTGACATCTCATGATCGCTTCCGCCCATTCGGGATCGTGCGCTTCCAACGCACTGACCAACTCCAAGTGATGAAAGGCGCTGCGCAGCAAGTCGTCCGAGTCGTAATTGGAAAAAGTTTTCAAGACGAGCGGCGCTTCCATCAACACTGGCAGCAGCGCGGCCAAGCGTGCGTTCCCAGAGAACCCATGCAGCACGCGATGAAAATCGCTGTTGAGTTCGCGAATTCGTGTGACGTAGCCGGGACCACGCCGTTCGCTTTCGCGGCGCTGCGCTTCGGCAAGCTTGCGCAACTCTGCGACACCCTCGGGCGTGATGTTTTCCGCCGCCTTGGCTGCTCCGTAGGGCTCAAGCAACGCACGCAATTCAAAAACATTGCTGGTGTCCTGCGCCGTCCACTCCGTAACGATCGCGCCATGATTGGCGGTGACCGTGACGAATCCTTCTGCTTGCAAGCGCCGCAACGCCTCGCGCACCGGCGTTCGGCTGACACCCGTGGAATTGGCGATCTCTTGTTCAGTAAGACGAGTCCCGCCCGGATACACGCCTTTGATGATGCGATCACGCACCGTGAGGTAGGCCAATCCAGAGGCTCGCCCCATGCCGCGTTCGCGTTCGTACGTTTCCATACCTCGTACTTTACCCTGGGAGTTGCGCATGCGACCGAGCCCCGCATCAAATGAATTTCAAGCTGGCTGGCGCACGCTGTTGGCTTCCAGCCTCGGGAATGCCGCCGGCCTCAGCGGCTTGCCGTTTTATACGTTCGGCGTCTTCGTGGTACCGCTGTCGGCCGCCTTCGGCTGGACCCGCGGCGAAGCCTCCGGAGCGGCCAGCTGCCTGATCCTCGGCACGGCAATCACAGCGCCTCTGGTCGGTTCACTCATCGATCGCATCGGCGCGCGACGCGTTGCGCTCACTTCGCTTGCCGGACTTTCGCTTGGCTACGCGCTGCTTACGCAGTTGGGCGGAGGGGTCGCATGGTTCTATGCAGCATGGTTGATGATGTCACTCATCGGCGGCGGCACCACACCGGTGGTATGGACCCGCGCCGTCAACATTTGGTTCGATCGTAGTCGGGGGCTGGCGCTGGGTTTGACGCTGGCAGGCTCGGGCCTTGCGAGTATCTTCGGCCCGCTGTACTGCACCATGCTGATCGAGAGATTCGGCTGGCAGGCCGGCTATCTGGGCGTGGGCGCGCTCATCGCCTTCGTCGCCATCCCGTTGGTGATGCTGCTGTTCGACGAGTATCCGCAGGCGCGCAAAGTAACTCAGCAGACGGCGCCCGAACTTCCTGGATTGACCTTCAAGCAAGCGATTCGCACGGTGGCCTACTGGAAGATCGCGGGCGCGTTCTTGTTCATTTCCGCAGCCATCACCGCACTACTCATCAATGTCGTGCCACTCCTGCTCGACCGCGGCTTATCGTCGGTCGAAGCCGCACAAATGGCCGGTGCGATGGGGATCGCCGTACTCGTCGGGCGCGTCGTCGTCGGTATGTTGCTTGATCGTTTCCCCGCGCCGCTCATCGCGTTCTTGTTGCTGGGTTCCACAGCGCTCGGCTGCCTTGCGCTGTCGATGCCGACGGCGCCGACTTGGTTGTTACTACTGAGCGTGCTTTCGCTCGGCTTCGCCGCCGCTGCCGAAGTGGACCTGGTCGCCTTTCTCGTCAGCCGTTACTTCGGTCTCAAGGCGTATGGACAGACCTATGGCTCGCAACTCACGGCGTTCTACTTCGGCGCGGCCATTGGCCCCGCACTCATCGGCATCGCATATGACAGATTCGGTGGCTATAACCAATCGTTGTACGTCGTTGCAGGCGTCTTGATCGCTGGCGCCATCGTGCTCGCGACACTCGGCTCGCCCGACAATCTCAAGCCGCTACGCTCGAGCAATGGCACGCCGAACGAACTCGCGCCGGAGCACAGCGCATAGGGGTAATCACTGCGGCGGAACTCAAGCAAGTTTCCAAACGCTAGACTCGGCATTCGTGTGGCTGCAATCGAGGCAGCCACAACTGATCAGCATGAGGAACTGTAATGAGATCGCCCGCCGCTTATTCGTCATTGCTCATTTGCGCAAGCCTCGTTGCAGGCGCGAACGTTGCGCACGCAGATACCGCACTGCGCGAGCGCGCCAACGCAATGTTCAAGCCGATTCCAGAGCAGGTGACGGAA
>CAZIXV010000214.1:0-6692 GCA_964543105.1 uncultured Steroidobacteraceae bacterium | reverse complement strand
TGATGGGTGATGGGTGATGGGTGATGGGTGATGGGTGATGGGTGATGGGTGATCATGATCCACTCGCCTTATTCGCGCGGGGAAAGAGTTTCAGAGAGGGCCCTTTTGCGGGTGCGATGGCGTTGGAGTTCTCCCCCCCCCGTCGCGCTGGGAGTCAGAGTGGGTCTTCTACGCGCTTTAAGTCACATCCGCCTAGACGATGCCCTTCTCCTGCAACGCTGCAATCTGTGCATCGCTGAATGACAAGTGCTCACGCAAAATCTCCGTCGTGTGCTGTCCGAGCAGCGGCGGTGCGGCAGCGGCAATCGGCGGTGTGCGCGACATTTTCATGGGACTTGCGACGAGCGGCACCGTGCCCGACAGCGGGTGCGGTGCTTCGATACGCATACCGCGCGCTTGCACTTGCGGATGTTCGAACACCTGCGAAAGATCGTTGATCGCGCCGACGGGAATACCCAAGGGTTCGAGTAAAGACACCCACTCGTGAACGCTGCGTTTGCGCAGCACCTCGGCGAGCAGCGGAATCAGGATCTCGCGATTGCGAACGCGATCTGCATTTTTTTTGAAACGGGCATCGTGTGAAAAATCGCAGCCGGCCGCCTCACAGAACTTGGCGAATTGACTGTCATTACCCACCGCCAGGACGAATTGACCGTCAGCCGCATCGAACACTTGATACGGCACGATGTTCGCGTGAGCATTGCCTTGGCGCTTCGGCACGCGGCCGGAGACGAGGTAGTTCATATTCATGTTGGCGATCATCGCGACTTGCACATCGAGCAACGCCATGTCGATGTATTGCCCTTCGCCCGTGCGTTCGCGATGCGCGAGCGCCGCCAACACGGCGACCGTCGCGTACATGCCTGTTGTGATATCGGCAACGGCGACGCCGACTTTCTGCGGTCCGCCACCTGGCAAGTCATCACGCTCACCCGTGATGCTCATCAAGCCGCCCAGCGCTTGAATGATGAAATCGTACCCCGCCACTTGGCGCATCGGGCCGGTCTGACCGAACCCGGTAACAGAGCAATAGATCAATCCGGGATTCTGTTGGCGCAAATCCTCATAACCGAGGCCGTAACGCTGCAGATCACCGGCCTTGTAGTTCTCGAGCAAGATGTCGCAACGCTCCGCAAGCGCACGTGCAACTTGCTGCCCTTCGGGCCGCGATATATCCAATGTGAGTGATTTCTTGCCGCGATTGGCACCGAGGAAGTACGCCGATTCCTGTGTGTCGTTGCCGGCCGCGTCTTGCAGATAGGGCGGCCCCCAACCGCGCGTATCATCACCGCTGCCTGGTCGTTCGACCTTGATCACCTCTGCGCCGAGGTCCGCAAGAATTTGTCCACACCACGGGCCGGCAAGCACGCGACTCATATCAAGGACACGCAGATGCGACAGCGCGCCCAGACTTTTTTCGGCACTTTTCACCGAATCGTTCGTTTCATTCATGTAAGAGTTCAAAGCGAGCGACAGAATCGGACGAAGTTACGCGAAGGACTTGCGACGCCGCAAGTACGTGCACCGAGGGCAGTCAGATGCGAAGACTGATAACAACCGGTTTGATATCGACGCTGGTACTCGCGAGCGGTGTCGTGGCTGCAGAACCCAACACGCAGTCACAAACCGCGAGCGAGCCCGCGCTCGATCTGAAAGCACCGTCTATTCGCAGGATCTTTACGCTCGAAGAAATCAATGCCGTGTTGGCTCGGGCTATCGATCCCGCGCTGGAATACATCGAAGTCGAGGCGCTGCCATTGGGCGATCTGCCACTTGAAGACAACAGCGCCGGCGCCGCGGAAACGGTAGCGGGAACGGTCGTCTGGCTGTTGTTCGGCCCACGCTACAACCCTACCCCGGACGCGACCGACTCCTACCGACCGGTTCCAACAATGCAGGCGCAACACCACGCTGCATTCGATCCACCTTAAAACGAGTCAATAAACATCCACGGATGCTTGCGGGAAGGCTGCTGAGCGCGCTTCTGTGCGAAACTGTGCGCCTTCCTTCGCTGCATGAGTAGAGCATTGAGCGCACAACCCATCGCAAACCCCAATCGCGTGTTACATCTCGAAGGCGGTGTGAATTTCCGCGACATCGGCGGGTATCGCGCAGGTTCGGCTACTGTGCGCTGGAATCAGGTTTTTCGGACCGGCGTGCTCTGCTACCTCACTCCCCCCGATGCGCAAACGCTGCGTCAACTCGGCGTCCGCGCGATTTGCGATCTGCGGCGTGCCGAGGAGCGCGAACGCGAACCCACGTGTTGGCCTGATGCGGCGGCACGCGGCTGGTCCTGGGATGATGGCGAGAACATGCCGACCGTGCGTGGATTCGCAGCGCTTCACCCGCGGACCGCCGCGGGCATGCGAGCAGCGATGATCGATCTCTATCGTGCATTGCCGAATTGGATGGCGCCGCGCATCCGAGGCCTCTTCGAATGCATTGCCACTGAACATACGCCGGTGGTGATTCACTGCGCCGCCGGTAAAGACCGCACTGGGGTTGCCGTCGCCGTACTGCTCGCAGCACTCGGCGTCGAGCGCGACACGATCCTCGAGGACTATCTGCTCACCAACGAAGTCGGCAATTTCGAACGCTTCATCGCCGCACGCAGCAGCGCCCATTTAGGTCTCGCCGATGCGCACCAGCCTTTGCTGTCGATGCCCCAAGAGATGCGCGAAGCGCTGTTCGCTGCCGATAGCGATTACTTGAACGCCGCGCTCGATCAGATCGAACGCGAGCATGGCGGCGTGCGAAGGTATTTGAATTCCGTCGTCCAATTGGACGACGGAATCGTGAGTCGAGTCCGAGCGTCGCTGCTGGATGATTGAACTGAATGTGAGACGACAAAGCCTAGAATGACTTGAGCGGTCGATGCGGGTCGATCGGTTCGAAGTGATGCCTCTTTTAAACACCTCACCTCACGAAGAGTCGGTCGTCGCTCGTGTGCTCACGGCCGGGTACGGCCATTTGCGCTTTCCGGAGCCGCTCGAAACCGAGTTTCGGCGCCATCACCAACTGTCACAACGACGCTGGGTGCGACTGTCGCTACTCATCGTCATCGGCACCAGCATCGGCTTTTGGTTCATGGATCATTTCGTCATCCATGCCACGCAAGCCGTACCGAATTTCGTGCGCTTCGGGCTGCAGATCCCGATCTTGGTGATCCTGGTGTTGGCGACGAACAAGCGCTTCTACATGAGTTGGTATCAGCTCGGCATGCAGATCGGCGCACCATTGTTTGGCGCCGGAACGATTCTGCTGGCCATCTACGCACCGCCCGAACACACGGCACTCGTCGGTGCGCGGCTCATGCTGGTCGCATTCTTCGTCTACTTCATGGCCGGCTTGCGCATGAAGCCGGCGCTGGCGTGCAATCTTGCAGTGCTCGCGCTGCTCATCGCCGCGGGGTTCATGGGCTTGCTTGCTCCCGAAGTGGCCATGTATTTGTCGTTGTCGATGAGTTCCGCGAACGTCATCGGCGCCGCAGGCGCCTACGCGCTCGAACACGCCAGCCGCACCTCGTTCCTCGAGCGGCGTCTGCTGGTCGAAATCGCTGAACTCGACGGATTGACGCGTTTATTGAATCGACAAACGTTTGAAACCCGCGTCCAGGATGCGTGGCGGCGCGCCATCACCGAACGCCGCGCGGTAACGGTCATCATGGTCGATGTCGATCACTTCAAGTTGTACAACGACAGTTACGGCCATCAAGCGGGCGATGAATGCTTACGCAAGGTGTCGGCCGCGGTGCGAGCGGCGATCCAGATGCGTGCCGGCGATTTCGTCGCACGCTATGGCGGTGAAGAAATCATCGCGGTGCTGAGCGATCGCTCCGTTGCAGAAGCCAATGAAATTGCCTACCGCATCGTGGACACCGTCGCGGCACTGAGCATCCCTCACAGCGCAACGCATTGCGCGCGCGTCAGCGTCAGTGTCGGCGCGGCGACGCAACTCGCACCCATCACCTCCTCGTACGATGCGATCGTGCGTCTCGCCGATGGCGCGCTGTATACGGCGAAGCGTCAGGGACGCAATCAATGCGTGGCGGTTGAAGCACGCGCCGTGGCGGCGTAGCAGGGGTAGCTCTGCGCGGGCTGTCGGCCCCTCACAACAATGCTTCGATATCCTTCGCCAATTCATTCGGCTTCGTGACCGACGCATAGCGCGCTTTGACTTGTCCGTCGCGGTCCACGAGGAATTTCGTGAAATTCCATTTGATGCGCTCCGTGCCGAGCACACCGGGAGCGCTCTGTTTCAACCAGGTAAAAAGCGGATGTGCGCTATCGCCATTCACGTCGATCTTTTCGAACATGGGAAACGTCACGCCGTAGTTCTTTTCGCAGAAGGCACCGATCTGCTCGGCTGAACCGGGTTCCTGTGCGCCGAATTGATTACATGGGAAGCCAAGCACCACGAAACCCCGATCGCGATACTTTTCGTACAACGCCTGCAGTCCCGCATATTGCGGCGTGAAGCCACATTCGCTTGCAGTATTAACAATGAGCAGCACCTGACCGCGATAGTCCGCCAAGGGCGCTGGCTTGCCATCGAGCGACGTGGCTTCGAAGTTGAATATTTCGGACATGTGGACCTCGCTTCATGGTTCATATGCGCAGATGTGCCGAGTGGGTGGGCACGTGCTGATCTTACGTGTTGCACCTTGCTTGTGTGCTGGTGAACTTGCGATGCGCGGTCGATAATCCCCGCCACGTCCGTCTCGTTCCGGGGATCTCCATGCGCAGCTTCCGCATCGCTTGCTTCAGCTTGCTCGCCGTTGCCTTGACGGCCTGCGGCGTCAACCCAGTGACCGGTAAGAAAGAAATCCAGTTCATCTCCGAGGCGCAGGAAGTGCAGATCGGGGAGCAACACTATTCACCGACCCGGCAAGCCGAAGGCGGCGAAATGAGCGTCATGCCGGAACTCTCGGCCTATGTGAATGAGGTCGGGCAGAAGCTCGCGGCCGTCGCCGATCGCCAGCTGCCGTATGAATTCACGGTGCTCAATAACTCGGTGCCGAACGCCTGGGCGCTGCCGGGCGGCAAGATCGCCATCAATCGCGGCCTGCTCACTGAACTGAAGAATGAAGCCGAACTCGCCGCCGTACTCGGACATGAAATCGTGCACGCCGCTGCGCGTCATGGCGCGAAAGCTCAGGAGCGCGGCACGATCATGCAAGTCGGACTCGCCGCTGCGCAGATCGGCGCCGCGATCGGCGGTGTCGATACCAATGTCGCGGGCCTTGCGATTCAAGGCGCTGGACTCGGTGCACAACTCATCAATCAAAAGTACGGCCGCGATCACGAACTCGAAAGTGACGAGTACGGCATGAAATACATGAAGCTCGCGGGCTACGACCCGACGGGGGCGGTCACGCTGCAAGAGACGTTCGTGCGGCTCTCTGAACAAGGCGGCGCGAAACAGCAGAACTGGCTCGAAGGCCTCTTCGCCTCGCACCCGCCCTCGCAGGAACGCGTCGAAAGAAACAAACAAACTGCACAGCGTCTTGGACTGGGTGGAGAACTTGGTCAGGAGCGCTATGCGGCGCGCACGAAGGTACTGCGCGACGCCAAACCCGCGTACGACAAGTACGACCAGGCGCTCGCCGCGGCCCGCAAGAAGGACTACGCAACCGCCCGCAAACTCGCGAACGAGGCCACCAAAGCACTACCACGCGAAGCGCGCTTTCATGAATTGCTCGGCGAGATCGATCTGGCGGAGAAAAAGCCGCAAGCTGCGCTGACGCATTATCAGAAAGCCATCGACCTCAATCCGAACTACTTCGGTTCGTACTTAGGCGCTGGCGTCGCGCAGTTCCAAGCCGGCAACAAGGCGAAGGCTGAAGAGTGGCTCAAGAAGAGTTCGCAGCTCTTGCCAACCGCGCCGGCCGCTTACTACCTCGGCAACATTGCGCGCGATCGCGGCGATCGTAACGGTGCGCTCGAGTACTTCCGCGCCGCTGCGACCTCCAACAGCCAGATCGGACAAATGGCCGCTGCAGAGTTCGTGCGCATGGACTTGCCACAGAATCCGAGCAATTACGTTGCGACGGCGGGTCAGTTCGACGCATCGGGACGTCCGCTGCTCGTGATCCAGAACACCTCGCCCGTCACGCTGACGAATATCCAAGTCACGCCCGTGTTGGTCGATGCAAGCGGCCGCATTCTTCAGCAAGGCTCACCAGTACGTGTGGGACGCGCTTTGAAAGCGGGCGAACAGGTCGCCGCGGACGCGGGATTGTCAGGACTCACGCAGCAACAATTGCCGTACGTGCGCTTTCGCGTCGATAGCGCGAGCGTTGCGGAATAGTGAAACCAACGCGGTTCGCTCTGAGCTAAATCCCGTTCGCCCTGAGCTTGTCGAAGGGCCTGTCCTGAGTGCGTCGAAGGGCCTGTCCTGAGTGCGTCGAAGGGGCCTGCTCGACTTGAGCGGAACGCAGTGCTTCGACAAGCTCAGCACGAACGGAAACAATTTGCGCAGGCGCGATCCGCATGAACGGGATGGTTGTGCTTCGATGCGCTCAGCACGAACGGACGCGATTTCCTTCGACACGCTCAGCACGAACGGAATAGTTTGCTTCGATGCGCTGCCGGCTCGATCGCTCAGCGCGAATGCCGTACCGAATAGCTGACGAGCTGCAATATGCAACATCTCACCGACATCGCCATCTTCGTCAAAGTCGTGGAGCTGTC
>CAZIXV010000213.1:0-6696 GCA_964543105.1 uncultured Steroidobacteraceae bacterium | reverse complement strand
CCAAGTGGAAAAGATCGAATTCATTCGCACGGTGTTCTTTCAGATGACCCGCGCCTACATCGTCGGGCGCATCTCCGGCAAGGGCTGGATCCTGCCCTTCGTGCTGGCACTCAAGAACTCAGAAAGCGGCGTGCTCATCGACGCCGTGATGATGGATGAGAGCACCGTCAGCGTGCTGTTCAGCTTCACGCGCTCGTATTTCCATGCGGATCTCAAGCATGTCGGCAAAGCCGTCGTGTTCTTGAAGAGCATCTTGCCGCGCAAGCCCGTCAGCGAGTTGTACACCGTGCTCGGGCGCGCAAGACAAGGCAAGACGGAGCGGTATCGCGAACTGTTTCGACATCTGCAACAGAGCACGGATCAATTCGTCCACGCACCCGGCGAGCGCGGTCTCGTCATGATCTGTTTTACGCTGCCCTCCTTCGATGTGGTCTTCAAGATCATTCGCGACCGCTTCGCGTATCCCAAGAACGTGATCCGCGAAGAAGTGCTGCAAAAGTACGAACTCGTCTTTAAACACGATCGCGCGGGCAGGCTCGTGGATGCGCAGGAGTTCAAGCGTCTGAAGTTTCCGAAGGCACGTTTTTCAGACGCCGTGCTCGAGGAGCTGCGCGCTGAGGCAGCAAACACCGTGCATTTCGAAAACGGTGAGATCACGATCGAGCACTGCTACATCGAGCGGCGCATGACGCCTTTGAATCTTTACATCCGCAATGCGTCGCGCGAGGAAGCCGAGCGTGCGGTGCTCGACTACGGCCAATGCATTCGCGACCTTGCCGTCACGAACATCTTTGCCGGCGATCTCTTGCTCAAGAACTTTGGCGTGACACGGCACGGCCGCGTGATCTTCTACGATTACGATGAGCTATGCGCCGTCACGGATTGCCGGTTCCGCGACGTTCCTCAAGCGCGCCACGAAGAAGATGAGATGCGCGCGGAAGCCTGGTTCCACGTCAACGAAAACGATGTGTTTCCGGAAACCTTCATTCAATTTCTCGGCTTCGATCCACATCTGCGCGAGGTGTTTCTGAGCGTCCACGCAGACATCCTCACCGCCGACTGGTGGCGCGGTATTCAGCAACGACTCCGCGAAGGCGACGTGCTGGAAGTACTGCCGTATCACAAGCATCGCGTCCGAGTCTTCAGCAGCGCCTGATCATGCAACGCACGTTTATCGCCATCGGGATTCTATGCCTCGTAATTGGCCTGGCGTGGCCGTGGCTGTCGAAGCTCCCCATCGGCCGCTTGCCGGGCGACATCATCGTCGACCGACCCGGCATGAAGTTCTTCTTCCCCATCACCACCATGATCATCGTCAGCATCGTGCTGTCGGTGTTGATGTGGTTGTTCAGGAAGTGAGGCAGCACTTCGTCTCACGGGATCCGGGCGCAATCCAACGCCTGGGCCAGGTCCTCGATCAGATCCGCCACATCTTCGATACCGATCGACAAGCGCACTGTCGCATCCGTCACGCCGGCCCACGCGCGTTCGGCCGGCGTCAGATCGCGCGGCAGCATCAGCTCGCCCGGCTGCACGAGTGATTCTGTCGAGCCCAGGCTCGCGGTGATCGCGAAGAGCTTCAACGCGTTGGCGAACCGGCGTGCGCTGTCTTTGCCGCCCGCCAATTCGACCGTGACGACCGATCCGCAGTCATGTGTTTGGTGTTTCGCAAGCGCGTGCTGCGGATGGGAATCCAGCCACGGAAAGTGAACCCGCGTGACTTCGGAACGACCTGCGAGGTATTCGGCGATGCGCTGCGCATTCTCGCACTGACGCTCATAACGCAGCGCGTAAGTCTTGAGGCCGCGCTGAATCAAGAACGCGACGTGAGGATCGAGCGTTGCACCCGTGACGACGAAATCGGCGCGCATCGAATCGACGAGCGTCTTGTTAGCGATGATTGCGCCGCCCATGACATCGCCGTGACCCGAGGCGTACTTCGTCAGGCTGTGTACGAAGATGTCGATGTCGTACTGCCCATGGTTGTGAAAGCCGGCGAAGGTGTTGTCGAGCACGGTCAACGCGCCATGCTGTCTGGCCGCGGCAGTGATGCGCTCGATATCGGCGATCTTGAGCAACGGGTTCGTCGGCGTTTCAAACACCACCAAGCGCGTCGGTGTTTGCGCCAACGTACGTTCAATGGCTTCGGTATCCGTGATCGACAGCATCGTGTGCTTGACGCCATAGCGCGCCAATAGACGACGCACGGTGTAACGCGTCGGCTGATACATCTCCGCGAAAAACACGATGTGATCGCCCTGCTTGCATAGCGACATCAGGGGCAGATAGACGGCGGCAACACCCGAGGCAACGAGCAAGCAGGCCTCGCGGCCTTGCAACTCAGCGAGCGTGAGTTCGAGCTGTTTGAGCGTCGGGTTCGACACGCGTGAGTAAACGAAACCGTCGCGCTCCCCGCGCGACAGGCGCTGCGATTCCTCGACATTGTCGAGCGTGAATTTCACCGACTGGTAAATCGGCGCGACGAGCGCGCGATTATCGGACGGCACATCAACCTTGGGCGGGTGATTGAGGCGGGTCGAACGTTTCATATCGTGAGCAGTTAGCGGTTGGCGGTTCGCGGTTCGTGGCTCGCCGATTCGCATACGCTCGTCACATTCGGCGTAGGCGTTCGGCGGCGCGCTCTAGCGTCTCATCGTTCTTGGCGAAACAAAAGCGCACGACCGAAAGCTGCGGTGCCTGCTCATAAAACGGCGCAATCGGAATGGAGGCGACGCCGACTTCGCGCACCAGGCGATCCGCAAACTCGACGTCTGACACCGCGGCAATTTCTCGAAAGTCGAGCAATTGAAAGTACGTGCCCGCTGCAGGCGTCCAGGTAAAACGCGAACCTTCCAGCGCATCGAGAAACAGATCGCGCTTGCGCTCGTAGAACGCTCTCAGCGTGTCGTTGTGGTGAGGTTCTTCGCTAAGAAAATCGGCAATCCCATGCTGTAGCGGCGTTGCGATACTGAAGGTGTTGAACTGGTGCACGCGCTGCAGCTCGCGGGTGATCTCAACGGGCGCCGCGGCGTACCCCACACGCCACCCGGTCGCGTGCAGCGATTTTCCGAAAGAGAACACCGCCATGCCGCGCTCGTATAAACGATCGTGCGCCAGGATGCTTGCATGGGTGCCGCCGCCATACACCATGTGTTCGTAGACTTCGTCTGCCAACACGAACGCATCGCTCGACGAAAGAATGTGCGCGAGTTCATCCAACTCATGCGGCTGAATGATCGTGCCGGTCGGGTTGTGGGGCGTGTTGATGATGATCAGACGCAGACGCGGCGTTACCGCATCGCGCACGCGCTGCCAGTCGACGCTGAAATCAGGCAGTCGCAGCGGAATACGCACGGGCCGCCCACCCGCAAGCACGACGGCGGGCGCGTACGAATCGTACGAGGGATCCAGCATGATCACCTCATCACCCGGATGCACGAGCGCACTGATCGCAGAGAAGATCGCCTCGGTCGCCCCGAGCGTGACGGTAATCTCGTGTTCCGGATCGACGCGTCGCCCGTAGCTGTTGAACAGCTTGTGCGAGATCGCCTGCCGAAGCTCAGCCACACCGGCCATGTGGGCGTACTGATTGCGCCCATGCGCGATGTGGTCCGCGACACGTTGCTTCAACAACTCCGGCGGATCGTAATCCGGAAACCCCTGCGCCAAGTTGATCGCACCCAACTCCTGCGCAAGGCTCGACATGATCGTGAAGATGGTGGTGCCGGTGGTGGGGAGTTTGGATTGCATGAGGGTGATGAGTGATGGGTGATGAGTGATGGGCAAGAGACGGCTATTGCCTCGTTAACGTCTTATGCAGATTGATCAGCATTCGTCTCAACGACGTGATCCGCGACAGCAAATCTTCGGAGCCCTGAAAGGTATACACGCGAGTGGCGATATGAAGATGGGTTTCCAACTCAGCCAGCGAACCGCGTGCAATCAAAACGAAGCGCGCAAATTCCGCGGTCGATCCACGCGCCGCACCTTCGGCTATGTTTGCCGGAACAGATACCGCGGCCCTGCGCATCTGGCTGACCAGCCCAAATAGCTCGTCCTTGGGAAGCTGCTTCGTTTGCTGGTAAACGTCCACGACAATATCGACACCCAGCTCCCAAACCACTAGATCCTTGTGATGTTCGACCCGTCCATGCGACATCATCCACTCCTAGCTCATTTTGTTATCTGCCCATCACTCATCACCCATCACCCATCACCCCTTCGCCACCGCCAACCTCGCATCCGCCTGTCTGCGCCGTTCCTGACGCGACATCATGATGCCGGCGATGATCACGAACACCGTCACGATTGCGACCATGATCGTCGCGAGCGCGTTGATCTCCGGGGTGATGCCGCGGCGCACCGTGGAGAAGATCATCATCGGCAAGGTGTTCGTCGACGGGCCGGAAGTGAAGCTCGCGATCACGAGATCGTCGAGCGACAGCGTGAAGGCAAGCAGCCAGCCCGAGATCATTGCAGGGGCGATGATCGGCAAGGTGACGGTCATGAAGACCTTCGTCGGTCGCGCGCCCAAGTCCATCGCCGCCTCTTCGAGCGAATCGTCCATCGACGACAAGCGCGATTGCACGACGACGGTGACATACGCCATCGTCAAAGTGATATGTGCAATCGTGATCGTGCTGAACCCGCGGGTATCGGGCACGAATGGCAAGGGCGCGAGCGCGACGAATAGCAACAGCAACGAAAGGCCCGTAATGACTTCGGGCATCACGAGCGGCGCCGTGACCATGCCGGCGAACATCGTGCGGCTTCTGAACTTACCGAAGCGCGCCAAGACGAGCCCGGCAAGTGTGCCCAGGATCACTGCGCCAGTCGCCGTCACGGCAGCGATACGCAAACTCAGCCAAGCCGCGCGCAACATCTGGCGGTTGTTGAGCAACTCTCCATACCACTTGGTCGAGAAGCCACCCCATACCGTGACGAGCTGCGACTCGTTGAACGAGTACACGACCATCGACAGGATCGGGATGTAGAGGAACGCGAATCCAAAGACCAGCGCAGTGAGCAGCCCGATGGAGCGATTCTTCATCGCCGCCCCAAGCCGCCGCCGCTGGCTTCCTGCATCTGGAAGCGTTGAAAGATCATGATCGGAATCACGAGCAGAATGAGCAGTGCGATCGCCACCGCACTCGCTACAGGCCAATTCCGATTCAGGAAATACTCATCCCACAAGACGCGCCCGATCATGAGCGAATCGGTTCCGCCGAGCAGCCGAGGAATCACGAACTCACCCACCGCCGGGATGAACACCAGCATCGAGCCGGCAATGATGCCCGCCATCGACAGCGGCAACGTGATACTCAGGAAGGCTTTGAAGGGTTTGCAGCCCAGGTCGACCGCCGCTTCGATCAGCGTCAGATCATGCTTTTCGAGATTCGCATACAACGGCAGGATCATGAACGGCAGATACGAGTACACGATGCCGACATACATCGCGAAATCCGTCTGCAGCATGATGATGGGTTCATCTATGAGCCCGAGCCCCATGAGCGCCTGGTTGATCAAGCCGTTATTTCCAAGCAGCCCGATCCACGCATACACCCGCAGCAGGAACGACGTCCAAAATGGCAGGATTACGAGCAAGAGCAGAATGTTGCGCCAACGTGCATCGGAACGCGCGATCACGTACGCCATCGGATAGCCGATGAGCAAACAGAACACCGTCGAGATGGCTGCGACCTTCAGGGAGTTGACGAACGCGTCGAAGTAGAGCGAGTCGCGCAGCAGGAACAGATAGTTGCCGAGATTCAAGCGCACTTGCACGAAGCTCGAGTCCACCCATTCGAACAGCGGCGAATACGGTGGCGTGCCGAGCCACCGCGTCTCGGCAAAGCTGATCTTCAAAACGATGATGAAGGGAACCAGAAAGAACAGCAGCAGCCAGATCCATGGCATTGCGATGACGAACGTTCGCCCGCGCATCCCAAGACGGCGTAGAAAATCGCTTGAGTGTTGATAGCCGCGCGACAACAGCAGGCGCGCGATCAAATGATCGATGCCGAGCATGATGCGTTCGCCGAGCGATGCGCTGTCGTGCGTGGCCATCGCTACTCAGTCACGACGACGCCGGATGACTCGTGCCAATACACCCACACCCGCTCATCCCAGGTGAGTCGATCTTCTGCATGCCGGTGAATGTTCGGCTGGGTGATGCGTACGATCTTGCCGGAGTCGAGCTTCACCAGGTAGATCGACATGTCGCCCATGTAGGCGATTTCTTTGATGACACCCGAAGCGCAGTTGTGCGCCTCCTGCGGTCGCTCCCGTGTGAGCACCATCTTCTCCGGACGCACCGCCGTCCAGACGATCGCCTCGGACGAGGCGCTCACGCCGTGGCCGACATAAATATGTCCGCCGAGCTCGCGCGAGTCGATCAAGACATGGCCGGGCTCGTCCTCCACGATGACGCCTTCGAACATGTTGACGTTGCCAATGAACTCGGCGACGAAGCGTGTGTTCGGAAATTCGTAAATATCATGCGGCGTACCAACCTGCACGATGCGGCCTTGACTCATCACACCGATGCGCGAGGCGAGCGTCATCGCCTCCTCCTGATCGTGGGTCACGACGATGAACGTGACGCCGAGGCGCTCTTGAATGTTCACGAGTTCGAATTGCGTGTGTTCACGCAGCTTCTTATCGAGCGCGCCGAGCGGCTCATCGAGCAGCAGCACC
>CAZIXV010000212.1:0-6776 GCA_964543105.1 uncultured Steroidobacteraceae bacterium | reverse complement strand
GTTGCTAGCACGGCAGCCCACCGCTCATTTTCGAGGATGGTGAGCAGCGGCGGGATTTCGTGAATGTACGCGACATCGCGGCAGCGTGTCGCTTGGCGCTGACGACACCTGCGGTTGGCGAGGTGTTCAACGTCGGCTCGGGTGAGTCGCGTTCGGTGCGCGAAGTGGCCGAGGACATCATCGATGTGCTCGGCGTGGACCTCGAGCCGGTCATCACAGGCAAGTATCGCGTCGGCGATATCCGCCATTGTTTTGCCGATATTGCCAAGGCGCGCCGCGAACTCGGCTTCGCGCCCCGTGTGCACTTTGCAGATGGACTTGCGGAGCTGGCGGAGTGGTTATCGCAGACGACGGCGGTCGATAACTACAGTCAGGCGGCAGCCGAGCTGGATCGTCGGGGGCTCACCTTATGAGTAGGGCGCGAGTTCTCATCACCGGCGGTGCCGGGTTCATTGGTACCAACCTTGCGGCACGACTGATCGAGCGTGGCTGTGAGGTGGTCGTACTCGACTCGCTGGTGCGCGCGGGGAGTGATGCAAACGCACGTTGGCTGCAAGCGACGTATCCGCAGCAACTCGAGTTCATCGCCGCGGACCTGCGCGATCAGAGCGCGTTGCGACAGGCGTTGCGCGGCACCGATCATGTATTTCATCTCGCGGCTCAGGTCGCCGTGACGACGAGTCTGAACGAGCCATTGGCTGATTTCGATGCGAACGCGCGTGCCACGCTGATGTTGCTGGAAGCGGTACGCGCGAGCAGTCGTCCGCCATCGCTGGTGTTCACGTCGACGAACAAGGTGTACGGCGGCCTCGACGATATCGAGCTCGAGGCCCACGAGACGCGCTACGTACCGCGCGCTGCGCAAGTTCGCGATCGTGGCATCGATGAGCAACGCATGCTCGATTTTCATAGTCCTTATGGTTGTTCGAAGGGTGCGGCGGATCAGTACGTGATCGACTACGCGCGCAGCTTCGGATTGCGCACCGTCGTCCTGCGCATGAGTTGTATCTACGGCCCCCATCAGAACGGCAATGAAGATCAAGGTTGGGTTGCGCATTTCGCAAGACATGCGCTGACCGACGGCGCCGTCACGATTTTTGGTGACGGAAAACAAGTGCGCGATGTCCTGTTCATCGAAGACCTGCTGAACGCGCTCGAGCTCGCCTGGCGGCATATCGATGCTTTGAGTGGCCGGGCCTTCAATGTTGGGGGTGGTCCTCGTAACACCTTGAGCCTGCTCGAACTGTGTGAGCAGCTGAACACTCACGCCGCCGGACGGCTTCACACGTCGTTTGCCGCGTGGCGTGTCGGCGATCAGCGCTACTACGTTTCCGACACTCGCGCGTTCGAAGCGGCAACGCGCTGGCGTGCCGGCACGCCCCCTTCGCATGGAATTGCAGCGTTGCTGAACTGGCTCGAAGGCGCGGCGCTGCAAGAAGCACCTCCGGCACATGTAGTACACGCCCGCGATGTCGTCGAGGCGCGGCTGTGAGCGCGGTGCTGCGCTCCGCGCGTGCACAACAGGCGGCGCTCCTCGTGGCGCCAGGGCAAATTCAATTGTGCGATGTAGGCGTGCCTGAACCCGCCGCCGGCGAGGTTCGCATTCGCCTGCAAGGCTGCGGCGTGTGCGCCTCGAGCCTGCCAGTGTGGGAAGGCCGTCCGTGGTTCAACTATCCGCTGGAAGCCGGCACGCCCGGTCATGAAGGCTGGGGCATCGTCGATGCCCTGGGCTCCGGGATCCAAGATCTCGAAGCAGGCGATCGCGTCGCTTTCGTTTCGAACCATGCGTTTGCGCAGTTCGACATCGCACCGCAAGCGGCCGTCGTGAAGTTGCCGAGCGCGTTGGATCCGATGCCCTTCCCAGGCGAACCGATCGGTTGCGCGATGAATATTTTCGAGCGTGCGCACATTCGCGCCGGCATGACGGTCGCGATCGTCGGCGGCGGATTCCTGGGTGCGCTCTTGACTGAGCTCGCAACCGCCGAAGATTGCGAAGTGGTCGTGCTGTCGCATCGTGAGTACTCGCTCCAAGTGGCCAAGCGCGCAGGCGCGGCGCAGACGCTATCGATAAGCGATCCGCATGCGGCGAAACAGCGTGCGCTCGCGCTGACGAACGGGCGCGGCTTCGATCGAGTCATCGAAGCCGCGGGCGTGCAAATGACGCTGGATATTGCGAGCGCGCTGACTGCGGTAGGCTCACGGCTCGTCATCGCAGGCTATCACCAGGACGGACTGCGCCAGGTCAATATGCAGGAGTGGAACTGGCGTGGCATCGACGTCATCAATGCGCATGAGCGAGCGATCGAACGTTATGCCGAGGGCATGCGCGCCGGCGCTGCCGCAGTGTGCGAAGGCCGCATCGATCCGCTGGCGTTACTGACGCACACCTTGCCGCTGGATCGATTGGCGCGCGGCTTTGAATTGCTGCGCACGCGGCCGGATGGCTTCGTCAAAGCCATCGTCACTATGGAGGGTGTCTCGTGAGCGCCGTTCCCCATCTTGCAACGACGCCCGCACGTTTGGGTTTCGTCGGTCTGGGATGGATCGGGCGTCAACGTCTGGATTCGCTCGCAAGCCAAACGGGTGTGGACGTGGTCGCGCTCTGCGATTCACAGCCGAGCAAACTCGACGATGCGGCGCGCGCATACCCAAATGCGAAGTGCACTCATCACCTCGATGAACTCCTCGATGCCGGCGTCGATGGCGTGGTCATCGCGACACCCAATGGCGCGCATGCTGCGCAGGCGCTGCATTGCTTGCATCGCGGCGCCGCGGTGTTTTGTCAGAAGCCGCTCGCGACGACCGCGCGTGATGTTCATCAGATCATCGCGGCGGCCCGCGCGGCCGATCGCTTGCTAGGTATCGATTTCAGTTATCGACACGTCCATGGGATGGCGGAACTCAAGCGCCGTCTGCGTGACGGTGCGCTGGGTGAGATTACGTCGCTCGAACTGACGTTCCACAACGCCTATGGACCGGACAAACAGTGGTGTTTCGATCCGGCCAGCGCGGGCGGCGGTTGTCTGCTCGATCTCGGCGTGCATCTGCTCGATCTGGCGCTCTGGCTGCAAGACATGCCCAGGCTCGAGCTTGTGAACGCGACGCGCTTTACCTGCGGCCAGCACACACAACCCGACGAGATCGAAGATCAAGCGTATGTGGAATTGCGGCAGGCCAACGGTGCGGTCGTGCGCATTGCGTGTTCGTGGTACGCCCAGATCGGCTGCGATGCGGTCATCGGCATGCGCATCCTCGGCACGCAAGGCGGTGCGCACTGGCGCAATCTCAACGGCTCGTTCTATGACTTCGAGATGCTCGCGTGTCATGGCGCCCAAGCCGAAACACTCGCGCACGGTGCCGATGCCTGGGGTCCAAGAGCGCTGGCGGCCTGGAGTGAGCGCCTCGCACGCGACCGACGCTTCGATCGAGAGGCGGAGGAGATCGCACGCAGCGCAGAACTCATCGATGCGGTTTACGCGGCATGAAGATCCTCATGACAGCCGATGCGGTCGGTGGCGTGTGGACGTATGCGCTCGAGCTGTCGCGCGCGCTCGCACGGTTCGATGTCGAGATCGTATTGGCAGTGATGGGGCCGCCACCAACGCGAACTCAGCAAGCAACGGCTGACGCGCTTGCGAACGTGCAACTGCTGCGCGCGCCGTGGAAGCTCGAGTGGATGCAAGACCCGTGGGATGACGTCGAGCGCGCGGGTGAATGGCTGTTGCACGGCGCCCAGCGTGAGCAGGTCGATCTGATTCATTTGAATGGATACGCGCACGCGAGCTTGCCATGGTCGCGGCCGGTCGTCGTCGTCGCGCATTCTTGTGTGTGTTCTTGGTGGCAGGCGGTGCACGGCGAGCCGGCGCCTGCGACTTGGGCGAGCTACCGACAAGCGGTGGAAGCGGGCCTTGCCGCGGCGGATCGTGTCGTTGCGCCCACCCATGCGTTTCTGCGGATGATCGAAGCGCAGTACGGCGCGTTGCCGCGCACGAGGGTGATCTACAACGCCCGCGCACCCGCTGCACGCGCGAAACAGCGCACACGCCAGCCTGAGATATTCGCGTGCGGCCGCATCTGGGATGAGGCCAAGAATTTCGCGGTGCTCGATGCGGCAACGCATGAGCTGCCATGGGCGACATATGTCGCCGGCGATACGGTCAGTCCAGAAGGGCGCGCACAGTCACTTGCAAGTTTGCACTGTCTCGGCCGTCTGTCCGAACAGGCGGTGGATGAGTGGCTCGAGCGTGTTGGCATCTTTGCGCATCCGGCGGTGTACGAACCCTTTGGCCTGAGTGTGCTGGCGGCGGCTCAGCACGGCCGCGCTTTGGTGTTGAGCGACATCCCAACCCTGTGTGAGTTGTGGGAGGGCGCAGCACTGTTCGCCGCACCGCGCGATGCGCACGCGTTTCGCACGCAGCTCGTCCGATTGATCGAGCATCCAAGCGAGCGTGAAGACTTGGGCCGCGCTGCTTACGAGCGCGCGCAGCGATTTGGCATTGAGCCGATGGTGGGTGCGTATCGCGCGCTGTATGCGGATCTGCTGCAGACACGTGCAACGAAGGAGTACGCAGTCGCATGAAGTTCGTCCTCTTTTATCACTCGCTCGTTTCCGATTGGAATCACGGCAATGCGCACTTCCTCCGCGGTGTGGTGCGCGAGTTGCTGTCGCTCGGACATAGCGTCGAGGTGTATGAGCCTGCGGCGGGATGGAGCTTGACTCACTTGGTCGAAGCCGAAGGGCAGGGCGCGTTGGCTGACTTCCGCACGGCGTATCCCGAACTCAAAAGCCGCTTTTATACGCAAGAGCAGCTCGACCTCACGCGTGTTCTCGATGGCGCAGACGCGGTCATCGTGCATGAGTGGAATTCACCTGCGCTCATCGCTCGCATCGGCGCGCGCGCTCGTCAACTAGGGGTGCCTGCGTATTTCCACGACACGCATCATCGCAGTGTCACCGAACCCGAAGCGATGGCCGCGTTGGACTTGAGCGGCTACGAAGGTGTGCTCGCGTTCGGCGAAGCAATCGCCGAGCGCTATCGGCTCCACGGCTGGGCGCAACGCGCGTGGGTGTGGCACGAGGCTGCCGATGTGCGTCGCTTTCAGCCACTGCCAGCGGCGCGTGAAGGTGACCTCGTGTGGGTGGGCAATTGGGGCGATGATGAACGCACTCAAGAACTGCACGAGTTCTTGATCAATCCAGTCGCCGAGCTTTCGCTCGCTGCGAAATGCTTTGGTGTGCGTTATCCACCGCATGCGCTCGCCACACTGAGCAAGGCCGGTATCGAGTACGGCGGCTGGCTTGCCAATCACGCAGTGCCTCACGTGTTCTCACGCTATACGTGCACCGTGCATGTGCCACGGCGCGCCTATCGCGAACAACTGCCTGGCATTCCGACGATACGGATGTTCGAAGCGCTCGCATGCGGCATGCCGCTCGTGTGCGCACCATGGGAGGACGCCGAAGGCTTGTTCCGGCCCGGCACCGACTACCTGATTGCGCGCACGGGTCGTGAAATGCGCGATCTGTTGAACGCGATCATGCATACGCCGCAGTTGCGTGAGTCGCTCACGCGGCACGGCCTTGAAACGATTCGTGCACGGCACACGTGTGCGCACCGTGTCGCTGAGCTGCTAGCGATCATCGAGGATGTGCAGCCGAACACCAGCGCCATCCCTCACAGCGCAGGAGCATCCCTATGACTGCACGTCCTCGCATTGCGATGTTTGGATCGAGCCTCATCTCCGCCTATTGGAACGGTGCGGCGACTTACTATCGAGGCATTCTGAGCGCGCTGCATGAATGCGGCTTCGCTATCGAGTTCTATGAGCCGCGTGCCTACGACCGACAAGCGCACCGCGATATCCCTGATCCCGGGTATGCCGAGGTCATTGTTTATGAACCCTCGAGCGACGGCGTCGCCGCCGTTCTTGAGCGCAGCCGTTCGGCGGACATCCTGATCAAGGCAAGCGGCGTCGGTGTCAATGACGAGTTACTGGAAGCCGAAGTGGCACGCGATGCGAAGCCATCCACACTCACGATTTTCTGGGACGTCGATGCGCCCGCGACACTCGAGCGCATGCGAACGAACATGGCGGATCCCTTTCGAGAGGTACTGGCGAACTACGATCTGATCTTGACGTATGGAGGCGGTGAGCCGGTCGTACGCGAGTATGAAAGCTTCGGCGCGGCGCGCTGCATTCCCATCTACAACGCGCTCGATCCGCGTACCCATCATCTCGTCGCACACGATGATCGCTACGCCGCTGATCTCGGCTTTCTGGGCAATCGGCTGCCGGATCGCGAAGCGCGCGTGCGCGAATTCTTTCTCGAACCCGCCAGCCGCTGTCCTGAGCGGCGCTTTCTGCTCGGCGGCAGTGGCTGGGAGCAAGGTATCGAGCTGACACCCAATGTGAACTATGTCGGCCACGTCTACACCCGCGATCACAACGCCTTCAATTGTTCACCGCGCGCGGTGCTCAATATCAATCGCGACAGCATGGCGCGCACCGGATTCTCGCCACCGACGCGCGTGTTCGAAGCCGCCGGTGCGGGCGCGTGTCTGTTCTGCGATGCCTGGGAAGGTATCGAGCAATTCCTCGAGCCCCACAAGGAGGTCATATGCGTTCGCGACGGCGCAGAGGTGGAAGCGGAATTGGCGGCGCTGAGTCTCGAACGCGCGCGCAGCATCGGTGAGGCCGCGCGCCGTCGCATGCTCGCCGAACACACATACGCCCACCGTGCCGCATTGCTGCGAACCCTTCTGACCGATGCGGGC
>CAZIXV010000211.1:0-6781 GCA_964543105.1 uncultured Steroidobacteraceae bacterium | reverse complement strand
TCCACGGACCGGACATATAAAAGGTGAACAGACCGTTGCCGAACTCGTCCCACACGTTCGATATCTGTGTGTTCGTCATGCGCGGCGCCCACTCGCGCTCGAACATGGTGTTGTAGAACGTGAGCGCGCGACGAAAATCGGCGCTGCGAAAATTACCGTAGCGTCCATCGTCGCGTAGCAATTCGCTCGGCTGCTGAAGCGCAAACACGAGCAGCTGCTCGAACTCATTGAGCGGCAGCAGAATCGAATAGCGCTCAGGTCCCACCATGCGCTTGATCGCCGCCAGCATCTGCGTCCACTCGTCCCATGTCTGCGGTGGCGCCTGAAACCCAGCCTCTCGCAGCAGATCGGTGCGGTAGTACAACAATCGTGTGTCGACATACCACGGCACGCCATAGAGCACGCCATCGATCCGATTCGCGTTCAGAAAGCCGGGGAAGTAATCATCCGTCGGAAACTGCGAAGCATTGACGAAGTCGTCCAATGGCTCGAGCGCATTCAGCGCTCTGAACTCCGGCACCCAGGTATTGCCGAGTTGACACAGATCGGGCAACGCGTCGCCGGCATATGCGGTGAGCAGTTTTTCGTGCGCGGCCGTCCACGGTAGCCGCTGCACATCGATACGAATCTCAGGATGCTCGCGCATGAACTCGCGCGCGATCTCCACAGCCGCCTCACCTTCACGCCCAACGCCCCAAAACCGGACTGCACCGTCGTCACGTCGCGAGCAGCCGAGGCTCGTCGCGGCCGTCGCAGCGATACCTGCCAATGCAGTGCGACGCGTGATGGCGATCGATGGTCGGCGCACGCCGCTCTCCTTGGGATCGCCGTTCAGTCGGTACGCGACAGGGGCGGCGGATTTTCCAGCCAACCGCCCGTAAAGCCGGCGCGCTCCAAGCCGCGGCGAATGTAGGGGTTGCGCTGCATGATCTGCCAGATCAAACCGCTGCGATAGTTTTCGATCATGGCGACGATCGCGCCCTGATCGATACCGAGATAGTCGTCGGCCACCCAACCGACGTTTTCGATCAGTCGACCGTGCTGTAACGGCACGTCGGTAAACGTGAAGCTCGGATTCACGGAATCCAGAAAGCCATAGCGCTGATACAAATGCTCGCCAAAGCGCGCCCGGAAAGCTCGAATCGTCGGGATCACGATCTCTGGCGCGAAGGGGATCATGCCGATGGACGCGGTCGGCGCGATCGTGCCGTCATCCAACACATGCGTCGAGGCCGTCGCCCGTGCCGCATATGTGAAAAAGCCGCGCTCTTCATCGTTATAGATCTTCACCACGTCTGCCGGACCGTCGCATGCCGACAAACCCCATATCTCGCTGTCGTAGCCGCGCCAGCGCATGGGGTTCTCGCGACAATACTCGCGCTGCGCATACGCAGCACGTCGACTGTTTTCGAAATAGTCGATGCCTTTCTCGCGCATGAATTCATCTTGAATGCCGCGGAAGTCGACCCACACGTGCGAGTACTGGTGGCCGAACATCGGCCCGAAAGATAAGAACTCCTGACCGCTGAACGTCCCCCAGTAGTTTTTGTATGTCGAGAGCCACGCCTGCCACGCCGCTTCATCGACCGGATACGTGGGCGAGCCGAGCGCGAGGATGTAGACGAGCAAGGATTCGTTATAGCCGCGCCAATCCCATCGCAAGTAACCGGTCTCCGGCCGCCAACCATGCGAGATCGCCGGCGGCCGCGCTTGCGACCAGCGCCAATCCACCGCGCGATAAATCTGATCCGCATAGCGGCGGATTTCGCGCTCCTGACGCGTATCGCGATCGAAGTAGGTTTGCGCGAGCAAGACGCCACCCAGCATGAGGGCGGTGTCGACGGTGGACAGCTCCGTCGTCTCGAAGCGGTGGCCCGACTCCATGTGAACGAAGTGATAGAAAAAGCCGTGATAACCCGCCTTGCCGGCCTCTTCCGGTCCCTGCGGTAGCTCGGCGAGAAACTTGAGCGTCCGCAGGGTGCGATTGCGCGCTTGCGCCCGCGACACATAGCCGCGCTCGGCACCGATGACGTAGGCCGTCAATCCAAAACCGACCGCAGCCGTACTGGCGAAGGATGGCGAGGGATAGCGATCGGGAATCAATCCTGTCGTTCGATGTGCCGTGTTCCAGAAATAGCGGAACGTGCGACGCTGCAGATTATTCACGACTGGATCGAGATTTCGTTCCAGCGCGATTTGCACATCGCGCGAACCTTCGACGACGACGTTCTGCACTTTGTCTTCAGCCGCCGACAGCTTCGGTGCAATGGCCAACGTCAACCCGTAGGCGCCCATCTTCTTCAAGAAGCTGCGCTTGGATTGCGAGTCATCGTTCATCGTCACCACTCATTGGCCAATACGAACTCGACGCCATCATGAAGATACGACACTGCATCATAATCGCTCGCCGCAATGCCAAGACATCGTGGCTGCTCCACGTGCAGATGCTGCGTCGAAAGTAATTCACCGCTCCCGAAGCCGCGCGCGGGCCTGTAAAGTTTGCAGATGCCTCGGACGTATATGGCAACGAGCACGCCAAGAACCGAGTTCCCCACCGCCCATCGAGATTGATCATGCCGAGCACCATTCCCCACTTCATCAATGGCGAGCGAACCGCGGCAAGCAGCACGCGTACGGCACCGGTCTTCGACCCGGCCCGCGGTGAACAATCCAGTGTCGTGCATCTTGCGAACGAACGAGATGTCGCGTCTGCAGTCGCCGCGGCGCGCAGCGCCTTCCCTGCTTGGGCGAATACTTCACCGCTGCGGCGGGCGCGGATTCTCAACCGCTTCTTGAACATCATCGAGGCGCGTATCGATGAACTTGCAGGCGTCATCACGGCGGAACATGGCAAGGTGCTTGCCGATGCGCGCGGCGAAGTGCAGCGCGGTCTCGAGGTCGTCGAGTTTGCAACCGCAGCGCCGCAGTTACTGAAGGGCGAGATCACCGAGAACGTCGGCACTGGTATCGACAGTCATTCGTTACGGCAACCTCTCGGCGTCGTCGCTGGCATCACGCCGTTCAACTTCCCCGCGATGGTGCCGATGTGGATGTTTCCGGTGGCAGTCGCCTGCGGCAATTGCTTCATCCTGAAACCTTCCGAGCGCGATCCGTCTGCATCGCTGCTGATTGCAGAGTGGCTCAAAGAAGCCGGTCTGCCCGATGGCGTATTCAATGTCATCCAAGGCGATAAAGAAGCCGTCGATGCTTTGTTGATTCATCCTGATATCGCCGCCGTCAGCTTCGTCGGTTCGACGCCGATCGCTCGATACATCTATGAAACTGCCGCTGCACACGGCAAGCGCGCACAAGCGCTTGGCGGCGCAAAGAACCACATGGTCGTCATGCCGGATGCGGATCTGGATCAAGCCGTCGATGCATTGCTCGGCGCCGCGTATGGCTCGGCGGGCGAACGTTGTATGGCTATCTCGGTCGCCGTTCCCGTTGGAGAAGAGACGGCCGACGCTATGATCGAACGTCTCATCCCCCGGATACGTGGACTTAGGATTGGACCCGGCACCGACCCGCAGTCGGAAATGGGTCCGCTCGTCACGCAGGCGCATCTTGATCGAGTGCGCGACTACATCGGCGTGGGCGTCAAAGAAGGCGCGCAATTGATCGTCGACGGTCGCGAGATCGATGTGCCGCATGCGGGCTTTTTTCTCGGCGGCAGCTTGTTCGATCGCGTCACGACGAACATGCGCATCTATAAAGAAGAGATTTTTGGACCGGTACTCGCGGTCGTACGTGCCGCCAACGTCGACGCTGCGATGCGCGTTATCGACGAACACGAATTCGGCAATGGTGTCTCGATCTTCACGCGCGATGGCCGCATCGCTCGTGAGTTCTCGCATCGCATTCAAGTCGGCATGGTCGGCGTGAACGTGCCAATCCCGGTGCCGATGGCATTTCACTCCTTCGGCGGTTGGAAAGCCTCGTTGTTCGGCGACCATCACATGCACGGTCCCGAAGGCGTGCGCTTCTATACGCGCTTGAAGACGATCACGACCCGCTGGCCCGACAGTGCAAGCAAGGGGGCCGAGTTCATCATGCCGACAATGAAGTGATCACCAACTAGACGGAGTCGTCATTCGCTTACGACATCGGTTCGGGTTCGCGCAGCTTGCCGATCCTGGGCGGCAGCGGGATGAACTCCTGATCATCGAGGTCCGGGAGCTTCATGCGACCGGCTTGCCAGTCGGCGCTCGCTTGCTCAATACGCTCCTTCGAGGACGACACGAAATTCCAGTCGATGAAGCGCGGGCCGACGGGTTCACCACCGAGCGCCATGACAACGGCGTCGTTGAGTGCGGCGATCATGACGGAACTGCCGGAACTGAGGACCGCCATCGCGCCGGGCTCGATACGTTGTCCTGCGACTTCCACCTCACCACTCACGATGTAGACCGCGCGCTCGGGATACTCCGCCGGCAGCGATATGCGCGAACCAGCGCGTAGCTGCCAATGCACATAGAACTGCGGCGAATCGACTCGTACCGGCGAGGCTACGCCGTCCAATCGCCCGGCGATCAAACGGCCCACCGACTCCTCGATCTCGAATAACGGCAGCGCATCGTTCCCGTAATGCCAAAACCCCGGTTCCATCTCCTCACGCTCATCCGGCAAGGCGACCCAAGCTTGAATCCCGTCGAGCGGCCCGCCTTCCTTACGCAACCGCTCGAAGCGCTCGGAATGCGTGATGCCGCGGCCCGCGGTCATCCAGTTCACTTCACCCGGTTGAATCGGCTGTTCCGAACCTACGCTATCGCGATGCATGATCTCGCCCGCAAACAAATAGGTAATCGTTGACAACCCAATGTGCGGATGCGGTCGAACGTCTGCCTCCAACGGCAAACCCGGATCCAGATCCTTAGGACCCATTCGATCGAAGAAGATGTACGGGCCGACCATGCGGCGCTGCCGAAACGGCAGCACGCGCCCGACCGCAAAGCTGCCGAGATCGCGGCGGCGCTGTTGGATAACGAGTTCGATCACTGGGTTCTCCTCACGTTATCGCGCCCGCCGCCGACGAGCCGTTACGACTGGTGATCGCTTACGGCATCGAGCACGCGGCCCGAATACACCAGTGCGGCGCCTGCATTAAGCGCGACAGCGACACCTAACGCTTCGGCGATTTCTTCGCGCGTCGCGCCTTGCTGAAGCGCTGCTTTGCTATGCACCGTGATGCACCCATCGCAGCGCGTCGTCACGGCAACCGCAAGCGCAATCAGCTCACGCGTCTTGCCGTCGAGATGACCGGTTTTTGCCCCTGCACCCGAGAGGGTCTGATAGCCCTTGACCGTATCGGGACTGAGCTGACTCAGCTCCCCAATTCGCCCGAGGATCTCGTCGCGGTATTGCACCCAGTCCAACATGATCGGTCTCCTTTAGCGATTCCCCATTCATGCCTCGTGCCGGCGCGGTCGTTGCAAGACCAGCCCGCCGCGCTCATATGACACGAACCGCGCCTTAATTGAACGCCGGAAGATACGACCATCCCAATTGGAAACCGATGTCGGGTGTGTTGTTGAGGTTCTGCAAATTCTCCGTCACCGCGAACGTGATGAGATGCCCGCCGCGTCGATGGCGAACACCCAAGCTCAATTGGTATTTCGTTGCGAGCAGATCGTCGAGGTCGGTCTGATCGCGATCGTACACGCTCGGGCTCGCATATCCCTGCAGGATCACATTGGTACGCGCGGTCCAGCGTTTTTCATAGCCGAGAACGAGCGTCGGGATGATCTGCGACTCCGTCGGTACGAGCTGTGACGTTCCCGAGTAATAGACGGCCGAAAGACTTGCGTAGATCGCATGCGAATTACCGAGACGCTGCGCCGTTGCTTGCAGACCGAAGTCCGTGCGCCCAGTGGACAACAACACACGGCGTCCACTGATCGGAATCTTCACCGCCGATTCGAGAATCAACTTCCAGCGCTCCGACAACGAAGCGCCCGTATAGCGCACACCAAAAGTTGGATCGAGAACTCCGCCACTCGTGGGCGCTTCGAACGCCACGAACTGCGAAGACTTCAGATCCATCACGATGTTGACGTCATTGCGTGACAGCGCTGGCCGTCCGAACGTGCTGAAGCCAAAGGTGTCGTGAAAGCCTTCGATCGTACTGTCGAGAAAGCCACCGCCATACGCAGAACCGCTCAGCACTACATAGGCGCCCCAATTCTCGGAGAACTGATAGTGCAGCGTGATATCGAGCTGAGCGAGTTCCTGGTCCAGCAAGTAGTTCTCGCCGGGCAGAGCGCGGATTGCTTGCACCTCCTCCGGCCCGAGCTCACGCCGTCCCGGCAACTCAGTGAGATAGCGTTCGACCTCCGGACTCAACGCCCAGGTATTTTGGTACGCGATTTCAGTTTCGATTCCCCATTGACCGGGCTCAGGGCGCAGCGCGTGGGCGGGCCGCATATCCAAACGTAAATATCCGAACGGCGTGAGATCGCGCGCCCTTAACAAGCCAAAGAAGCGATCATCGTCTTGCGAAAACGCAGTGAGCGGTGCGGCCAGCAAACTTGCGGTCACCAGCGCGAAACCCAGCCGCATGGCTTGTTTCATTGAAAATCCTATGTGGATGTTCCGTCGCGACGGAATAGCAGCAAACGTTACCCCAAAGGCTGCCCGTCCATTCAAGGGAGATTGCGGATTGCAATCTCCCGCATCGTTATCGGTACAGCGATCGAGGTAGATGGGTCATGCCGACATTCGGCCGAAGCGACCGGCATTGAAATCGTCGATCGCCTGCGCGATCTCCGCTTCGCTGTTCATGACG
>CAZIXV010000210.1:0-6794 GCA_964543105.1 uncultured Steroidobacteraceae bacterium | reverse complement strand
CCCATCACCCATCACCCATCACCCATCACCCATCACCCATCACCCATCACCCATCACCCTTCAAATCATCCCCGCCCGCTTCACCGCGTGATAACGATTCACGAGCTCGATGCCCAGCATCTCGGGCTCGGCGTCTACCATCAGTGAATCCTTTGCAGCGATACGATTGAAGGCATCGCGTCGTGCTTGTTCGTATAAATGCGCGCTGCCTATATCAATGGCCATGTCGTTCGATGCAAGGGGTTGGCGGATCAACTCATCAACGATCGTTTCGCGCAGGCTCGCGGTCATGACCAGATGCCGCGAGCGCAGCAGCGTGAGCGCTTGACCCAGTTCACTGGAGTCCTCGTCGCGAAAGTTCGTGATGACGATGACGAGCGCGCGCTTGCGCTGGCGTCGCAGGAGTTCGCGCGCTGCACTCAAATAATCCGAATGCGTCGGCGTCGGCTGCACATCGTAGAGTTCGCCCATCAAGGCATTTAACGTCGCAGCGCCTTTGCGCGGCGTAAACCAGCGGCGCTCGGTCGGCGGCGTGCCGAAAGTCATTGCGCCGACGGCATCGCCCTGCTTCAGCGCGACGTAACTCAGCAACATCGTGGCGTTCAGCACCTGATCGAAATGTGCCGCGCCCATATCGCCCTGACGATCATCGGCGCGCATGCGGCGGCCGCAATCGATCATCAGCATGACGCATTGATCGCGTTCGTTTTGATATTTGCGCACGATGGGCTTGTGAAAGCGCAGTGTCGCTTTCCAGTCGATGCGGCGCACTGAATCGCCGGTGGTGTATTCCGCGAGCTGATGGAAATCCGTGCCTTCGCCGCGCTGCTGAAAGTTCTTGATGCCGATTTCGGCCAGGCGTCGATCGACGGCAAGCCACGCATAACGCGCAACTTGCGCGAAATCTGGATACACGCGGCGCGATTCGGTGCTGCCTAAGCGCCCGTATAGATCGAGCAAAGCAAACCGCGAGCGCACGCTAAACGCAGCTGGCTCGAAGACGACCTGACCGCGCTGCGACGGTGTGGCCGTGTAAGTGAGTTGGGTGACCGTATTGCCTGCGAGGATCATCTCGCGAGGCATGCCGTCCACGACCAACGTGGGATCGGCGTGATCGTAAAGCGTCATCTGCCAGGAGCGATCGCCAGTGACGCCAAGTTCGAGGTGTATCTGACGTGCAACGCCGATCGCAAACGCAGCAGGCATGCGTCGCACGAGAGTGGCCTCGGCCGCGTACCACTCGCGCCGGGTAAGCATGAAATCCGCAATGCTTGCTGCAACGAGCGAGAGACACAGCGCAAGCGTGAGCGCGCTTGCCGCAGCAACGGATAGGCCGAAGATCAGCAGCGCGAGTACGACGGCCGCGGCGATAGCGAGAATCGCAACGGCCCGCCGGCTTGGCGTGGCGCGCAAACGCATGTCAGGCGCGCGGAGCGGCAACGCTTTCGACCACAGCGTTCAACAAGTCATCCGCCCGACGGCCTTCGAGCAGCGCATCTGGCGCGATCGCAACCCGATGGCGCAACGCAGGAAGGGCGATGCGCTTGATGTCGTCAGGGAGCACGAAATCGCGACCGGCAACCAATGCAATCACGCGCGCGGCGCGCACCAACGCAATCGCGCCGCGTGAGCCTGCACCGATGGCGAGCCCCGGCCAGTCGCGTGTCGCGCGCACGATCCTGACTGCGTAGTCGGCGACGCTTTCATAGACGCGTTGACGCGCCGCAATCTGTTGCAGTGTGAGTACGGCCCGTTCGTTGAGCACGGGCTTGACGCTGTCGAGCGGGAAGCGATCGCCGGTTTGATTCGTCGTCGTGCGCAGCACGACAGCGACTTCCTCCGCGGCGGATGGATAGCCCATTTCGATTTTCAGCAGAAAGCGATCGAGCTGCGCTTCAGGCAGCGGATACGTGCCTTCAGTCTCGACTGGATTTTGGGTCGCCAAGACGAAAAACGGCTGCGGTAACGGCAGGCTCTGGCCTTCGAGCGTGACCTGATATTCCTGCATGACTTCGAGCAGCGCGCTTTGCGTCTTGGCGGGTGCGCGATTGATTTCATCGGCCAGCAGTATCTGCGTGAAGACAGGGCCGCGCACGATGCGCAGTTCGCGCGTTTGCGGATCCAGCACCGCATGACCGGTGATGTCCGAGGGCATCATGTCCGGCGTGAATTGCACGCGCGCGTGCTGTAGCGACATCGCTTGCGACAGCGCTCGCACGAGCAGTGTCTTGCCGAGCCCGGGCACGCCTTCGATCAACGCATGGCCCGAGGCGACGAGCGTCACGATGATCTGCTCCACGACTTCTTCCTGGCCGACCAGTGCTTGCCCAATCGCTTGTCGCAATTTGTCGAGCAACTCGGCGGCGCGTGTGATCGTCGATGTTTCGGCTTGCATAAGGACTCCCACCTCATTCCAGAATTTTGCGGCGCGCGTTTTCGAGCAATTCGATCGTTTGCGCGAGTTCATGTGTGCGGCGTGGCGCAGTGTGGTTGATCGCGCTTGCGAGCAGCTGCGCATCCAGGCCGCTGGCAGTGGCAATCGCAGTGCTGCGTTCGGCGTGCGGCAGGGCGCCGTAACCGGGAATGCGCCGGTGCGCCGCTTCTTGGAGGGCGCGCAAAGTGGCCGCGTGGAGCGCCTTGCCATCGCCGAGTCGAATCGCAAAGCGACCGGTGCCGCGAATTTGATCGGCAAGCGAGCGGCGCGCGGTTTCACTCGCGGGCATGAGTGGACCGAAGCGAATGGCGGCGCGCCAGAGCAAGGCAGCAAGCACCAATGCGATGAGTACGACGACCGGCGCCCCGTAGCGCCAGATCAGCGCAAGCAGCGAGGCATGCTCGGCTTCGGATAAAAAGGCGATGCGGGTGCCGTGACGCAACTGTGTTGCCGCAACGAATAGCTCGCCGTGGTCGACTTCGATGAAGTCGCGATTGCCGAAAGGCCGCATGTTCAGCACCGTGACACTGCCGTCGCCCACGCGTACACGTGCGGCCTGCAACGCCTCATCGATGGCAAGCCCCCATTCCAGCGCGCTCTCGCTATCGAGGCGGCTGTGGCGATCGATCGTGCACACGGAAAAAATGCGTGCTTGCGGCAGCGCGTTGCCACCAGCGTCGACTTCTTCGAGAACGCCACATAACTGCGCGTCACGTTCAGCCGTCGCGGCGCTCATGTCTGTTTCGATGTCCTCCGCGTACTCGACGTCCTCTGCCTCGAATGGGAAGCGCCAATCGATACCCGACCAACGCGAGAACGCATAGTCATCGATCAAGGTGTGGTCGATGAGCAATCGTCCGCCGCGTTCCACCCACGCTTCGATGTCGACGCGTCGCTGTTCGATGAGATTCCAATGCCATTGCGATAAGACGAGCACGTCGATCGAGCTGTCGAGCGTACCGAGTTGCGTGCGCCGTTCGGGGATTGCGCCGAGTTCCGTCGACAGCCGCATCGCCGCATAGAAAGGATTCGTCACCGCCTCACCCCGTAGCGGCGTCGGCAACATCACTTCTTCCCAATACGTCTTGCGCGCGACATAGACGATGAGACCGACGATGACGGCCGCAATCAGGGCACGCAGAAGCCAGCGCGTGTTCATGTGCGCGCTCCTGCGTCATCGGTCTGAGCATGTGAGACGGCCAGCGCCGTATCGAAGTCGGCGCACAGCGCTTGCACATCGTTGGCGTCCGCTTCGTGCCCGCCATAAATCGCACGTTGCCAGGTGCGGATCAGACGTGCGACGTAACCATGCTGCGTGGCGCTTAGATGTTTCGCGGCGAGCGCCAGGCAGTCGCCTTCGGTCGTCGAATCACGGATCGGCACTCGATGGACATGCACGAGGCGTGAGAGCAGGCCGCGATACAGCAGCGCGAGCGCCCCACGTTGATCTCCTTGCTGCCATGCTGCCCATGCGGCAGCGCCAATGTCATCGGGCAGGCTTTCCGGGCGAATGTCCAGGTCATGGACATGAGTGGGTGCATCCACACGCTTGGGCGTGCTCACGGGGCCGATCTTGCCGAGCATCCGCGCGATGGACCACACGAGCGCGAGCGCGAGCAGGCCGCCGACGACCCAGACCAGGGCGCGGCTCAATTGCGCGAACCAACCGAAGAAGTCGCGCAGCCAACGCAGTACACCGCTTTGTTCCTGTTGCGGCTGCTCTTCTTGCGCCCAGCGTAAGGTACGCGTCTTGCGCTGCGTGCTCAGGTTCGGATCCGCCCGCACGCGTTCGAGCGCATCGAGCACCTCGGCTTCAGTCGGTGCCTCGCCTTGGTTTTGTGTGCCGACATTCGATGCGAACAGGCACATCAACACGGCGAGCAAGGTCGCGATGCCGCTTTGCGTAACGCGTCGTTCAACGCCCGAACGCACGGCGAAACTCCTGTTCGATATCCCACGCCTCGAGTTCAACGCGCCGGTTCAGGTACAGCGCAAATCCTGAGGCGACGTAGAAGGGCTCCAGCACGCACATCACGATGGCGTAGGCCATCGCGACGGCCAGTCCGGCACGTTGTTCACCTGCGTCGGTGAACAGCAGCGACAGATCAGGCCCGTAGCCTTCTGGGGCAAGCCAGAATGCCAGCGACAACAAAGCGACAGCGAGCACGAATTCGATCAGCGTGTAACAGCTCGTGAGAAACAGCGCCCAGCCCGTCTGTCCGGCACGCACTTGGCGGATGCGACGCCGGCGATCAGAGAATGATATGCCTTCGAGCTGATAAATCGGCTGCGTAAACGAGCGCCAGGGCGACAGTCGTCGCTGCGTGAGCGACAGCAAGAGCTGCTCACCCCACACATGCCGCTTTGCTTGCCATAGCGTTGCAAGCGACGTGCGTTGCCCGAAGGCGGCGCGCGACAGTACGAACAAAATGGTTCGATCGAGCCATGGCTTCGACCACCACAGCAACAGCGGCGGCAGCCAGGGGGCGATCTCGAAGCACGCCAGTGCGATGAGGATGACGGGCAGCGCTGTTAGCAGGTAACAGGGGTAGATATCGCGTGCAGCGCTTTGGCACAGCCGCACGCCGAGATCGGTCGCCTCGCCGCTGCTACGGCGTCGCAGCCGCAAGGCAATGGCGTCAACTTGCACGGCGGCCCTGCAGCGTCAGATAGGCAATGACGGCAATCCAGCACAGCGCGGCCGCCAGGTATTTGACCGCGTTCGACACCCATGTCGAGGAGGACCAGAACGCTTCGACGCCCGCGGCGATCAACAGCATCGCTGTGACTCCGTAGACGATAACGATCGATTCGCGCGCTGCCGCGACGAGCGCTTGGATGCGGGTACGCCGCCCCGGTGCAATCGTTGCGTGCCCGATACGCAATCCCGCAGCGCCAGCAAGAACGATCGCCGTCAATTCGAACGAGGCGTGTGTGGCGACGAAGGAGTAGAACGTCGAGCCAAGTCCGCGCTCGGTGAGGTAACCGGCGATGGCGCCCGCGAATGCGCCATTGAAGGCGAGAAAGAACAGACTGCCGACGCCTGCGAACAAGCCGCTCGCAAAGCACTGGAAGGCAACGCCGATGTTGTTGCGAATGTAAAAGCCGAACATCGTCCAATCGCTGTCGGCACTGCGTGTGCGGCCGACCGATTGCGCATTCTCCGCATACATCTCTTCGAACTGTGCCGCCATGTCCGGGCTGACGACGGAGAGAATGAGTTCGGGGTGGTAATACACGAGTACGCCGAGCACGAGGGTGGGTAGAACGAACACGATCGCGGCGATCCACACATACGCTGCGTGTGCGCGCACTGCACGCGGAAAGTCGACCGCGAACAAGGCGCGCAAACGCGTCCAGCCGAATTCGCGGCGCTGATAGATCGCCTGATGCGCATCCGCCGTCAGTAGATCCAGCCGCTCGATCATGTAGACGGGATAGGCGCGTTCACGCGCCAGCGCCAGGTGTTCACAGGCGCGGCGATACAGCTCGGCGATGCGCTCGCCCGATAGTCGCTGTTCACCTGACTTTGCTTTTTTGCCGCGCAAGCTTTGCAGCGCGCGTTCGAGTTCATCCCATTCCGCGCCGTAGCGTGCTTCGAACTGCAGGGGCGTCATCATTGGCGCTTTCCCAGCAGCCACTGCGCGACGGCGAGTACGCGCTGTGTGACTTGCGGGCCCGCATGACCCGCATCGCCACTGACCGGCGCGGCCAAGGCGGCGAGTTCATCGAGCCGTTCGCGCGTCAAACGCGGTGCGCGTGCGGCGAGCGCGATGACCGCGGCTTGATCTTGCGGCGCTAAAGGGAGGGCCGGCGCAAGCGGCTCGAGATCGTGCAGCGCCGGTTTTGGCGAGGGCGAGGGCTGATAGACGACCAGCGTGGCGGCCGCGATATCCCCCAAGCGCTTGAAGTCTTTGCGCATGAGCATGCTCGCAAGGCCGAAGCCGTAGAACATCGGCAGGAAGTCCGCGACGCGCAGCAAGTTGCGAGTGAATGAGGCGGCGGGCGTGATCGGCAAGCCGCTGTCCATGACGACGCGCAAGCCCAGCATGCGCTTGCCGGGGGTCGCGCCCCAGCGGGTGAGTTCGAAGGCGACTGGGTATAGCCACTCGAGCACGAATACGACGATCAGCATCAGCGCGGTGCCGAGGCCGCCCATCGCCAACGCGACCATGCTCACGCCATAGATGACGACGAGCCGAATCAGCCAATCGATCAAGAATGCCGAGAGACGCGCTGCAACCCCTGCGGGCCGCAGCTCGATCATGATGCCTTCCGGCGTCTCAGCGTAGACGGCGGTATCGAGTGCCTGATGGCTCACTGGATGCTGCTGAGACCTGCGTCGAGCTCAACGGGTATG
>CAZIXV010000209.1:0-6801 GCA_964543105.1 uncultured Steroidobacteraceae bacterium | reverse complement strand
GCTCGAAGCAGACGTTGCGCTGCCGGTCGTCAAAACTTTCGTCGAAACCATCAAGACGAAGGTCGTTGGGCAGGAAATCGAAAAAAGCCTGACCCCTGGCCAGGCGCTGGTCAGCCTCATTCACCAGGAACTGATCGCGTTGATGGGCGAGGGTGTGCGCCCGCTGAATTTGCGCGCCCAACCGCCGGTCGTGATCCTGCTAGCCGGTTTGCAAGGCGCCGGTAAGACGACGTCCGCTGGGAAGCTCGCGAAATGGCTCAAAGAAAATGAGCGTAAGCGCGTGCTGCTTGCGAGTACCGACGTGTATCGGCCCGCGGCCATACTGCAATTGCAGCGCCTTGCTGAGCAGCTCGATATCGATTTCTATCCATCGGATCCGAAGAAGCCGGCGGTGACGTTGGCGCGCGAGGCACACGATGAGGCGAAGCGCGCGCTGTTCGACGTCCTGATCGTCGACACCGCAGGCCGCCTGCACGTCGATGACGAGATGATGACGGAGATCCGCGAGATCGCCGGCGTGGTCAAGCCGACCGAAACGCTGTTCGTCGTCGACAGCATGGCGGGTCAGGATGCGGTAAACGCCGCACGAGCCTTTGGCGCCGCGCTCGATCTCACCGGCGTCGTGCTGACCAAAACGGATGGCGACGCCCGCGGGGGTGCAGCGCTGTCGGTGCGGCAGATTACCGGCAAACCCATTCTTTTCATGGGCACGGGCGAGAAGGCCGAGGCGCTCGAGCCGTTTCATGCGGAACGCGTGGCATCGCGCATTCTCGGCATGGGCGATGTGCTGTCGCTGGTCGAAAACGTCACGCGCAATGTCGATCGCGAACAGGCGGAGAAACTCGCCCGTAAGCTCAAAAAGGGCAAGGATTTCGACCTCGAGGATCTCCACGAGCAATTGCTGCAGGTGGAAAAAATGGGCGGTTTGGCCTCGCTCATGGACAAGTTGCCCAGCCAGCTTCTGGGCAAAGCCGGCAACATGGCGCAGCCCAATGACAAGGAAATCAAACGCCAGGTCGCGATCATCCGCTCCATGACGCCGCGCGAGCGTCGCTATCCGAAGGTCATCGACGCATCGCGCAAACGCCGCATCGCCGCTGGCTCAGGCGTACACGTCTCGGAAATCAATCGTCTGCTGAAAAGCTACCTGCAGATGCAAAAGGTCATGAAATCAATGACCAAGAGCGGCGGAATGGCGAAGATGATGCGGATGTTCGGCGGCGGAGGGCGGTTGCCGGGAATGTGAAGCGGGCCCGCTGGCCAACGAGCCAGGGGATCCCGGTTCTGCTGAAAAACCGCCGGTTCGTGTGAGTTAGAAGGAAGAGCCGCTGCGATTCCGCGTCGCTTCTTGCCAGCAGGCGAGCTGGCTCGCCTGCTAGCTCGCGGAATAGCTTTCACTCCGCGGCGCTTTTAAGTACTATTCGCGCCCTTTTCCAGGCTCACCCCTGATTCCTACAGAGATTTCGAGGCCTTAGCAGATGGTAACGATTCGGCTCACCCGCCGCGGCGCGAAGAAACAGCCGTTCTATCACGTCGTCGTCACGGATAGCCGCCAGCGCCAGGGCGGCATGGCGCTGGAGCAGGTTGGATATTTCAACCCCATTCCCGCCGGTAAGGCGACGAGCCTGCAGCTCAATCTGGAGCGCATCGACTACTGGCTGAGCAAGGGTGCGAAGCCCTCCGAGCGCGTTGCGCAGCTGGTCGCGAAGCAGCGCAAGCAGGCCGCTTAACGCAATTTCCCATCGTTTTTGACGAGTCTCGCTTGAGCCGCGACGCTGCGCCGCCGCCTCGCGCCGAGCGCGTCATCGTCTTGGGGAAGATTGCGGGCCCCTTTGGGGTCCACGGGTGGGTGAAGATTCAGTCTTACACCGACCCCCTGGAAAATATTTTCGAGTACCCGGAGCTGCTCATCGGTAGCGCCGGGCGCTGGGCCAAGGTCGAAATCGAAGCGGGTCGGCTGACCGGCAAAGGTGTCCTTGGCAAGTTGAAAGGGATCGAAACTCCGGAAGAGGCGCGCACGCGTGTCGGTCAGGAGTTGGGCGTCAGGCGGGCGGATATGCCCGACCCGCCACCGGGTGAGCATTACTGGACCGATTTGGAAGGCCTCGAGGCCTCATCGCCAAGTGGAGAGCGTCTCGGCACGGTCGACCATTTCAGGTCGACACCAGCCGGCACGATGATCGTGCTCAAAGGTGAGCGCGAGCTGTGGGTGCCGTTCATCAAAGAGCGCATCGTGCAGGTGGACTTGCCGGGCGAGCGCATCGTGCTCGATTGGTCTGCGGATTGGTCCTGATCGATGGTTGTCATCGATTGGTCGTAATTGGATTGGGTGGGCCGTGACGAGGCGAACATGCGCATCGAAGTGGTGACGCTGTTCCCAGAGTTCATCGCCGCCTCGGTTGCGATCGGCGTCGTCGGTCGCGCGATCGAGCGAGGCCAAGTGAGCGTCGCTGCAACATCGCCGCGTGAATACGCAGTCGATGTGCACAAGACGGTTGACGACCGGCCTTATGGCGGCGGACCGGGCATGGTGCTCAAGATCGAGCCGACGCGGACGGCGATTCGCACGGCGCGCGATCGCTTGCCGGCTGGCTCGCGCAGTGTGTATCTCGCCGCCGATGGCGCGACGCTCACGCAAGCGAAAGCGGCGGAGTTGGCGCAGCTGCCGGGTTTGTTGCTGCTCGCGGGCCGCTACGAGGGCGTCGATGAGCGCTTGCTCACGATGGAGATCGACGAACGGATTTCGATTGGCGATTACGTGTTGTCGGGCGGGGAACTGCCTGCGCTCGTGCTGATCGATGCTGTCGCGCGCTTGTTGCCGGGGGTGCTCGGCGATGACGAATCGGCGCGTCAGGATTCGTTCTCGACGGGTTTGCTCGATTGGCCGCATTACACGCGGCCCGAAAGTTACGCAGGCCGCGATGTGCCGGCCGTGTTGATGAGCGGCAATCATGCGGCGATTCAACGCTGGCGTTCGAAGCAGGCGTTGGGCGTGACGTGGATGAGAAGGCCGGATCTGCTCGCGAAGCTCGAGCTCACCGGCGAGCAACGCAAGTTGCTGGATGAGTACATTGCGGAGCATCGCGCGCGAGGCGAGTGAGGCGGCGCGGCTTACGCAGACGAAGTGTTGAATCGAACGATTGAACGGATGGGCGATACCATGAGCAACATCATTGCCACGCTGGAAAGCGAAGCAATCAACAAAGAAATTCCGGACTTCTCTCCCGGCGATACAGTCGTCGTGCAAGTGAAGGTCAAGGAAGGCGAGCGCGAGCGTGTGCAGGCGTATGAAGGCGTCGTGATCGCACGTCGCAACCGCGGCCTGAATTCCTCGTTCACCGTTCGCAAAATTTCCCACGGCGAGGGTGTGGAGCGTGTGTTCCAGACCTACAGCCCGGCGATCGGCGACATCACCGTCAAGCGCCGCGGCAGCGTGCGTCGCGCGAAGCTGTATTACCTGCGCGAGCGCACCGGTAAGGCAGCGCGCATTCAAGAAAAGGTCTGATCGGCCAGAATGTAATTGCGGATGGCGGATGGCGAGCGCGCTACCCGCCCTCCGCGCATTCGAACACGGCACGGGCGCGATGATTCAGTCATCGCGCCCGTCGTCGTTTGGGTTGCGCGCAGGACTGTCCAACTAGGACGCAGCCGGAACTGCCGAGTAGACTGGCCGCGTTGTCGAATGGATTGAGCGCCGCTTTCGAAATAGCGCGGAGGGTGCATGCCGGAGTTGCCGATCAACATACAGACCAAGGCGCTGATCCGCACCGCGGCTGCACTCATGGTCGGCATGTTGGCGTCGATAGGCGTATCCGCCAGTCCCGCGACCGACAAAGTGTTGGCGAATGTGCGTCTGCCTCCCGGCTTCAAGCTCGAGGTCTATACCGACGCGGTGCCGGGTGCTCGCTCGATGGCGCTCGGCCGGCTGGGCACACTGTTCGTCGGTACTCGCACCGGACCGCTCTATGCCGTGAGCGGGAACCCAGCGCAGGGCAAGGCGCATCGTGTGCGCGTGCTGGCGCGTAAACTCAACATGCCCAATGGCGTCGCCTTCCGTGACGGCGCCTTATACGTTGCTGAAGTCCATCGGATCACGCGCTACGACGACATCGAAAGCGCGCTCGATCAACCACCGACACCCAAAATCGTGCGTGACGATTTACCGCGCGATCGTCACCACGGCTGGAAATACATCGCCTTCGGTCCTGATGGCCGGCTCTACGTGCCCATCGGCGCGCCATGCAATGTGTGTAACGAGCCGAAGTACGCCGTCATCACGCGCATGAATGCGGACGGCTCGGGTCATGAAGTGGTTGCTCGTGGTATTCGCAACACCGTGGGCTTCACGTGGCATCCCGAGACTCACGAGCTGTGGTTCACCGACAATGGGCGTGATTGGCTGGGCGATGATCAGCCACCGTGCGAGCTGAATGTCGCGCCACATGTCGGGCTCGACTTTGGTTTCCCGTATTGTCACGGCCGCCACGACAAGGATCCCGACTTCGGCGCCTTGGGCGAATGCAGCCGTATGACGCCGCCCGTGCAGTTGCTCGGCGCCCACGTTGCGCCCTTGGCGGTGAAGTTCTATACCGGAACAAATTTTCCGCAAGCATTTCGCGGGCGTGCTTTCATAGCTGAACACGGCTCGTGGAATCGCTCGGAAAAAAGTGGCTATCGCATCACGATGGTGACGTTGAACGGTCATCGCGCGAGCGCGTACGAGCCATTCGCCACGGGTTTTCATCGCGACGATGAAGTGTTCGGCCGTCCAGTCGATCTGCTGGAACTCGAGGATGGCTCGATGCTCGTCTCCGACGATGCCGCCGGCGCCATCTACCGGATCAGTTACTCGTCTCCTTAATTCTCATCAGCCTTAGTTCGAAGCCATGAAATTTCTGACGAATCTGTTCACGTTTCTGGTGCGCGCATCCGATGTTTTGCGCAAGGTGCTGCACTTGATCGTGCTGCTCATGATCTTCGGGCTGATCATCGGATTGTTGTCTCCGAGCGTACCGGTGGTGCCGCAACAAGCCGCGCTCGTGCTCTCGCCGCGCGGCATGATCGTCGAGCAGCTCTCGGGTGATCCGCTGGGCCGTGCCCTGGCCGAGGTGTACGGCCAAGGAAGCGCAGAGACATTGCTGCGCGATCTCACCGATGCCGTACACGCCGCACGCAAGGACAATCGCATCAAGGTGCTCGTGCTCGATCTGGGCGGCATGTTCGGCGGTGGCTTGACGAAGATGGAAGAACTCGCGGACGCGATCCGTCAGTTCAAAGGAAGCGGCAAGAAAGTCATCGCGATGGGCGAGTCGTTCGATCAATCGCAATATTACGTGGCGGCCCATGCCGATGAGATCTACCTCGATCCGCAAGGCATGGTGCTGATCGAGGGCTACGGCTATTACCGCACGTTCCTCAAAGGGGCCGTCGACAAGCTCGGCGTCGAACTCAATATCTTCCGCGCTGGTACGTTCAAAACGGCCACAGAGCAATTCAGTCGGACGGACATGTCAGAGGAAGACAAGCAGCAGAGTCTCGTGTGGCTCAATGCGCTTTGGAATGAGTATCAAGAAGGCGTAACGCAAGCGCGCGGGCTTGAAGGCACAGCCATCGCGAACTACGTCGACGAGTTTGCAACGGCAATTCGCGAGCACAACGGCGATCAGGCGCTCGTTGCTCTTGAGCGCGGGCTCGTAACCGATCTCAAATCACGTCGTGAGGTCGAAGAGGAATTGAAAGCGCTCGTCGGTGAGAGTAGCGATGAGCACACCTTCGAGGGCATCAACCATTGGGATTATTTGCGCGCGGTGCGCCCCGCGAAATTGCATCGTGGCGACCGCGTCGGTGTCGTCGTGGCTTCGGGCGAAATTCTCGATGGTGAGCAACCGCCGGGCACGATTGGTTCGGATTCGGCCGTCCGTCTGCTGCGCGATGCGTTGCATGACGATGCGATCAAAGCGGTGGTCCTGCGTATCGATAGTCCTGGCGGCAGCATGCTCGCCTCCGAGATCATCCGTCGCGAAATCGATGCCTTGCGGGACGCTGGCAAACCCGTGATCGCATCGATGAGCAGCATGGCGGCGTCCGGCGGTTACTACATCGCCATGGATGCAGATGAGATTTGGGCGAGCCCGACGACGCTCACAGGATCGATCGGTGTGTGGGCGGTGCTGCCCACCTTCGAGCAGACGTTCGAGAAGATCGGCGTCACCACCGATGGCATTGGCACGACCGAATTGGCGGGCGCGCTGAACCTAGGCCGATCGCTACCGCCGCAAGCCAAGGACATCCTGCAGGCCAGCGTCGAGCACGCCTACGCGACGTTCCTGGGGCATGTCGCGACGGCGCGTGAGAAGTCGATCGATGAAGTGGATGCCGTCGCCCAAGGCCGCGTCTGGGCCGGTGCCGATGCGGTGGCGAATGGATTGGTCGATCAGCTGGGCTCGTTCGAGGATGCGCTCAACGCCGCAGCCTCGCGCGCGGGTCTGGGCGAGGATTACAACATCGAGTTCATCGAGCCGCCGCTTGGTTGGCGCCAAGCGCTCGCGCGGCAATCGCAGGTCTTGGCTGCGCGCATCACGCGTGCCCTCGTCCCCGAACAGAACATGTTCGCAGGCGCGCGCAAACTGCTCACGCCGGTGGAAAAAGAACTGGCCCGCCTGGCGCGCTTCGAACCGATGCGGGCGTATTACTACTGTATGTGTGCTGCGGAATGAGAGGCGATCGCGGATAGGCGATGGGCGATAGGAACAAGGCACGCGGGCTTCCGTGGGTCGTCGCGCACGTCCTGTCTGACCATCC
>CAZIXV010000208.1:0-6865 GCA_964543105.1 uncultured Steroidobacteraceae bacterium | reverse complement strand
CAAGCCAGAATCGCATTCGTTGTTGCTCGAGCGCGGTTTGATCCGCATCGGCCGGCCGTGGCCCCCTAGAGATTTCTCCGGCGACCCCATCGAGCCTGAATTCGACATCGAAGTCGTGCAGGACCCGACCGGTTGCAATCGCAGTCCGAAGTACGGATTGGATGGCGAAAACCCGCAAATCTCCGTCTATCGTCGTCCGCGTCCGGTCGCGAACCTGAGGTATCTCGAAACCCCACGCGTCGATCGCAATGCGAAGACGATGCAGCCCATGGATCGCGATCCGATCACGCGCGCCCGCTCGGGCATGTCGATGATGGCCGATGCGCGCGTCACCTCATTGCGCATGCAAAACGAAAATGCGCTGCATGAGCATATCCAGTCGAAGGTTGCATGGACGCAAGAGCAACTCGATGAACTCGTCGAGTTTCAACGCAAGATCCACGTCGCTGCGGCGTACTCGAAGGGCGCGGGCGATCTGGACGAGCCAGGCAGTCCCAAGGGTCTCGGTATCAACTCCATTGTCACCGGTACCTCTCACATGAGCGGCACCGACTTGGACACCGGCACGTTTTTCTTGATGGACCAGTGGCGGCCGGGCGGCGAACAGGCGGGCAAGACTGCGGCACAGCGCGAATTCCGAGCGTCCGTGGTGCGTGGCTACGATCTGTTTTTCCTGAAGCCGTTTTTCATCAGCGAAACGCGCGGCATCACGGACATCCGCCTGGGTTCACCGTTCAAGCAAACCTGCGGTTTCTGCCACAACACCCAGTTGACGGGTCATGACAACGTGCCGGGGTGGATGGATATCGGCACACAGAACTTTCCGGAAACCATGCACGCCGACAAGACGAATGTGCTGCCGATGTTCAAGGTGACGTGCAAGGCCTCCGCGCGCCCGCATCCGTATCTCGGCCGCACGATCTACACGCGCGATCCCGGTCGGGCGATGGTGTCGGGCAAATGTGCCGATGTCGGCAATGTCGTAATGCAGCAATTCCGCGGTATTGCAGCGCGCCCACCGTACTACATCAATGGTTCCGCCAAGACGCTTCGCGACATGATCGATTTCTACGATCGTCGCTACAAGATCGGCTACACCGAGCAAGAGAAGACGGATCTCGTGAATTTCTTCAGCGTGCTATAGCTATGAGAAAAGCGGTTTACGGTTTGCCGGTAGCGGTTGGTCGCGCCAGCGCGCGCGGCGAGGGCGGTCTCATGAAAGCGTTGCATCGCGCTTCGTTCAGCGTCGCAGCATCTCTTGCAGTTGCGATGTCGATGACGGCGCACGCTGAGACACAGACGCAATACGATCCGAAGACTTGGATCATGCAGGAAGACATGGGTGAGTACACCGAGTACAACATTCCCGCCAATATTTATATTCCGGGCGATCCGATTCTGTTGACCGAAAAGAACATGAACACCGGGCCGCGCGTCAACTTCGTGACCTGTCCGATTCATGCCGATTCCTTTCCGACGCCGTTGTGGTTTGCGGAATACGAAGGCGAGATGTTCTTCCTGCGCGCGCAACAAAACTCGAGCGGTCGAGTGCGTGCGCCGCAGTTGAAACACAAGATCCTGGTGGAGGGCGTGATTTCCGATGAGCCACGTATCGGCGGCGCTCGTGTGCTGAATCCAGTGAACATTTCAATTCTCCCGGAACTATCTCCGGAGTGCTCCGAGTCGCGACCCTATGTAGAAGGGGTAGCGGTGAAGTTCGCGAAACGTCCGCCCGGCCCGGGCAACAGCGGTGCGGATCGTCAGCACGGTATCGATCGCCTTTGGGCGCTGGTCGATCGGCTTGATGACCCGGACTACGTGCCCAACCCCAAGGTGAAGTGGGAGAAAAAGGAATTTGTCATCGAATTCGATTTCGGGTCAGACATGGTGATGGCGTATCCGTTGGTTGGCGGCGCGGTGTTGTACGCGAAGGATGTTCAAGCGTCGAAATTCGAGATCGTGGGCTATCGCGGCTCGGCGTTACTTTCGAACGGCGAGGTGATCATCGAGGATGAATATCTCGCTCGTGAACGCACGCGTAACGTTGAAAACGTCGTGCGCGACTATGTGTTACCCGAGCACACCGAAGTCATCGTGCGTTGGGAGAACGAACCGGCACCGGCGACCGGCAATGATTTTCTCAATCGTCGCGTCGTGATCACTGTCACACCGGGTGAGCGTCGCTAGCGCTCATCCAGGCGCCGTAACTCCAGGCTGACACACGCACTCACACCCGCTGCGTACGGGAAAGATGAGTGCTACTCGTTCACCGGCTGCGTGCCGAGCGGCATGCGCAAGAGCACTTCGCCCGTATCGGGCAGCGGCTCATCGGCATAGCGCGTCGAGATGACGATCGTGAGCACACACGCTGCAATGATCGCCACGAAGATGATGCCGCTCAGCCATACGACGGGCAGACGATAGAGTTTCGTGTTACTCACTGCTGCCTCTGTGCGTACAGCCAGCCGGCGATCATGCGCACTTCGAGGTCCTCGAGGCGTCCGCGCCAGGCGGGCATCTCGCCGTGACGACCGTCACGCACGCTCTTCGCGATACTCGCGAAGTCGCCGCCATACAGCCACACGTCGTCAGTCAAATCCGGCGCACCGAGCGCAGGATTGCCGCGCGCATCGACACCATGACACGCCACGCACATCGCATCGAAATGCGCTTTGCCTTTCGCCTTCCAGTCCGCCGGTACCGAATAACCTTGGAAGCTCATGACATAGGACGTCACGGCATTTACGCCATCGGGTCCGAGCGCAGCACCCCAACCAGGCATCACACCAGCGCGTCCATCGAAAATGCTCGTCAGGACGGCTTCATGACTTCCACCGTACAACCATTCGTGATCGGTAAGGTCGGGCGCGCCGATCGCTTGACTGCCATGCGCGGACGTTCCATGACACGCTGCACAGTTGTCGAGATACAGGCGCTGCCCTTGGCGCAACGCCGTTGGATGTTCGGCCAAGGCTTCGATCGTCAGCGATTGGAGAGGTGCGGTGGACGCGGTGAGCTTGGCGTTGTTCGCGTCCATATCGCGTTGCAACTGGGCTGTGGAAGTCCATTCGAGCAAACCCTTGAAGTTGCCGAAGCCGGGAAACAGCACGAGATAGCCAAAGCCGATCGCGAACATCGCCGCTGAGGTCCAAACCCACCAGCGCGGCAGCGGTTGTACGCCTTCGCGCAAGACGCCGTGCGCCCATGTATGGCCAGTCGTGCCATCGGGTTCCGTGGAGATGCGTACACGCTGCGCCCAGATGAACAAAAAGAAGGTGATGCCGAGATTCAAGATGACCAGGAATTTCACCCAGCCGGACCAGAACGCGCTCATCGCTCAACCTGCTCTTCGCGACCGTCAGCATCGCTCGGCGCATCGCCCATCGGAATGCGCGCCAGCGAACTGAACACGCGCCCGTGGCGAGGCAGCCAAGCCCAAACCCAAATGCCAATGAACGTCAGCATCAAAATGACGGTGACGACGCCGGCAATGTGACCCCACACATTCGTCATGGTGCACCTGCGGCTGGCGCCGCCTCATTCATTGCCTGCGTTGCAACCTGCTCCGGCTGCGGCACGTTGTGAACGCCCAAGCCTTGCAGGTACGCGACGATGGCGTCGAGCTCGCTCTTGCCGTTTACGGCTTCTGGCGCGGAGGCAATGTCCTCGTCCGAGTACGGATCGCCCAGGCGTTGCAGTGAGCGCATCCGCGTCTGCACAACGGCGCCGTCAAGATTGCGTGTTTCGAGCCACGGGTAGTTCGGCATGTTCGATTCCGGCACCACCGAACGCGGTGCGATCAAGTGAACGCGATGCCATTCATCGGAGTACTTGCCGCCGATTCGCGCGAGATCGGGTCCTGTGCGCTTCGAGCCCCATTGAAAGGGTCGGTCGTACACCGATTCAGCGGCGGTCGAGTGGGGGCCATAGCGTTGTGTTTCGAAGCGCAACGCCCGAATCATCTGCGAGTGGCACAGATAGCAGCCTTCGCGAACATAGATGTCACGCCCAGCAAGACGCAACGGATCGTACGGTGCATAGCCCGGCGGCGCTTCGGCAGACGACGCCTTGATCAGTAGTGGCGTGATTTCAGCGAGTCCGCCGAGCGATACCATGATCGCGATGAGCACGGCGAGTAGGCCGGCATGCTTTTCGATCGCTTCGAAATGTTTGTGACGCAGTTTCATCGGATTACGGAGTCGCTGCCACCGGCACGCCGGCAGGGAAGGGCACAGGGATGGGTTTGATCAATTCGGCACGTGCATCGGCTGCGGTGTGCCACAGATTCCAAGCCATCACGACCATCCCGCTCAGGACGAGCAGGCCGCCGATCACACGCACGATGTAGAGCGGTTTGACAGCGATGAGGCTCGCAAGGAAGCTGTAGGTGAGCGACCCGTCTGGGTTCGTCGCGCGCCACATGATGCCTTCGGTCAAACCCGCGGCCCACATCGCAGCGACGTACACGAGCAGCCCGCCAGTGTGCAGCCAGAAATGCAGTTCCATGGCGCGACGCGAATACATGGCGGGCTGATCGAGTGCGCGTGGCGCCATCGCGTACAAGGAGCCGATCGTAATCATTGCGACCCAGCCGATGGAGCCGGAGTGCACGTGTGCGATCGTCCAATCGGTGTAGTGCGACAGCGAGTTCGCCGTCTTGATCGCCAGCATCGATCCTTCGAATGTCGATGCGGCGTAGAACACGAGGGAAACGACCATGAACTTCACGGCAGGATCGGTGCGCAGCTTGTCCCAGACGCCGTTGAACGTCATGAGGCCGTTGGCGGCCGAGCCGAGGCTTGGCATCAACAATATGAGCGAGAACGCCATGCCGACGGACTGCACCCAATCGGGTAGCGCGCTGTACATCAAGTGGTGCGAGCCCGCCCACATGTACACCGAAATCAACGCCCAGAAATTGACGATCGAAAAGCGATAGCTCCACAGCGGACGCTGCGCCTGACGCGGCACGAAGTAGTACATCATCCCGAGAAAGCCGGCGGTCAGGAAGAAGGCGACCGCATTGTGGCCGTACCACCATTGCACCATCGCATCGACGACGCCCGAGTAGATCGGGTACGACTTGAACAGCGAGGTTGGCAGCGCGAGGTTATTGACGATGTGCAGCAAACCGACGGCGATGATGAAGGCGCCGTAGTACCAGTTCGCGACATAGATGTGTTTGATACGACGCTTCTTGAGCGTGGCAAAGAACACGATGCCGAAGGACACCCACACCGCAGCGATCAGGATGTCGATGAACCATTCGGGCTCTGCATATTCTTTGGATTGCGTGATGCCAAACGGCATCGTGGCCATCGCGAGCACACAGGCGAGCTGCCAACCCCAAAAGGTAAACATCGCCAATCGCCCGAAGGCGAGACGGGTATGCCCCGTGCGTTGCACGATGTAGTAGCACGTGCCGATGAGGGCTGAACCGCCGAACGCGAATATCACGCCGAAGGTGTGATTCGCACGGATGCGGCTGAACGTCAGCCAGGAAACGTCGAAATTCAACGCCGGCCAGGCGAGCTGCGCGGCAATCAACACGCCAATCGACATGCCGACGACACCCCAGACGGCGGCCGCGAGCAAAAACATGCGGACAACATGATCGTTGTACGTTTCGTTCTTCAACATGGTGTTCGGTAGTCGATCGTGACGAGCAAACTGTGGCAAATACAGCGAGTGAAGCGCCTTGATCTAGATCAAGCGCTGCCAAAATTCAGGCCACACCTTAGGTCGCGTTCAGATGCGACAGTGGATTTGCTGCATGCCCGTATCGTCCGGGTTGTAATCCGGATCGTTTGGTTCGAATGCGATATCGGTGAGACGCAAGCCTGTCATTTTCGCCACGCTCCACAGCTTGCCAAAGCCAAGTCCGCCACTGCGGCTCGCGCCTCGTACCTGAATGCCACGCAGCGATTCGTGTCCACGAGTGGAGACTCCATGGCAATAAGGTGCGACGACCCGATGCAGCCCTTCGTAATTGAACTCAAGCAAGACCCGTCGATCTATTGCTTCGCAGATGAGATTCATCTCGGTTACTCCCTGCATCTCGACACATCTGTAGGTTCAACGCGCCGGCGGGAACGTCGTTCGAAGCCATCGCATCCAATGTCACGCGCCACGATGACGGCTCGCGTTTGCTGATGCGCCTCGTTAGATGATGAACGCTAACACCTGCGCGCCGTGTCGAACGGCGCGTCATCCTGGCCGTGTTCCTGCGACGTGACGGCACTGATATGGCTTATCTGTGGACGAGTGGAGTGCGGCTGTAGAGAATCGACGACGCACTTGCTTACGAACCCCGGAGAGACTCATGCACTTTGTGCGCGCACTACCTGTTTTATCTTTGTCATTACTACTCAGTGCCTGCGGCAGCGACCCCCAGCCGCCGCAAGCGACCACTGAAGCAGCGCCGCCGACCGCACCAGCGAAAGGCACTATCCATGCGTTCAATATCGGCGATCTGTCGGCATTCGCGCTCAAGGACGCCGGTTTCACGCTGCCTAACGACACGAAGGTGTTCGGCGTTGGGCGTTCATCTGAAGAAGTGGCGAGCGTATTGAGCGAGGCGGGCGCGCCGACCGACGAGCTCGCACTGAGCGTTCAGCCGCTGCTCGTCAAAGCGAGCGATAAGACGCTGCTATTCGACGCCGGTATCGGAGCGGGCGGCGGCCAGCTATCGGCATCGCTCGGTCAAGCTGGAGTCGAGGCTGCGGATGTCACCGATATCTTCATCTCCCACGCACATTTCGATCACATCAATGGGCTCGTCGATGCCGATGGGGCGCTCGCATTTCCTAATGCGACGATTCATTTGTCTGCGCCCGAATGGGAATACTTGCGCGGAGTCGACGAG
>CAZIXV010000207.1:0-6896 GCA_964543105.1 uncultured Steroidobacteraceae bacterium | reverse complement strand
AAGCACCCAGGATTACCGGCTTACGCCCCACCTTGTCCGAGAGCCAGCCGAAGAAGATGTATAGAGGCGTTGAGATGTTGAGCGCACTGGCCACGAGGAGGTTGGTTAACGCTCCATCCACTTTCAAGACGCGCTCCATGAAGAACAGCACGTAAAACTGCGCCGCATACCAAACGACCGCTTGGCCGACCATCGCGCCGAACAATGCAATAAGGATGAGACGAACGTTCTTCCAATTGCCGAACGCATCGGCCCAAGGCCGCTTCGAAGCTTTACCCGAAGCCTTCATCTGCACGTAGATGGGGCTCTCGGATAACTTCAGCTGAATCCAAATCGTTACGCCGAGCAACAAGATCGACAGCAAGAATGGAATGCGCCAGGCCCATGCGCCGAACGCCTCCTCGCCTACGATCGTACGCGTTGCAAAGATCACAACGAGGCTCAACGCCATGCCCACGGTCGCGGTCGTTTGAATCCAGCTCGTGAAGAACCCTCTGCGCTTTTGTTCGACGTGCTCGGCCACGTAGGTCGCCGCACCACCGTATACGCCACCGACCGAAAGACCTTGAAGCATGCGCAAGCCGACGAGAATCCACGGCGCTGCGATTCCTATCTGATCATAGGTGGGCAACAGGCCCACGGCGAACGTGGCCGCACCCATCAGTGCAAGCGTGAGCAGGAAAGTATTTTTTCGACCGAACAGATCGCCTAAGAAACCAAATACGATCGCGCCGAACGGCCGCACTGCGAAGCCGGCGGCAAAAGCGAGTAGCGCCATGACGAAGGCACTGTTTTCATCGACGCCTGAGAAGAAATTGCGACTGATGATGACGGCGAGCGAACCGTACAGGAAGAAATCGAACCACTCGAATACAGATGCCACAGACGAGGCGCCAATCACCTTGAAATTCTCGCGCCTCATCGTCCCTGAGACGGGAGCCGAATCGATAGTCTCGACAGCGTTATTCATAGGAGCTCTTTGCATGCGGATGATCGATACGACACGCACTTCGACGGATGCACGCTGCATCGCGTGCGAAGTTCAGTTGCCATTTGCTGATGCGGAAAACCGCGTGTGTCGGGAAGCGCCCGTGCTCACGGATGATCGATATTGCGGCTACGTGGTTGCGCGAGGCTGCTCTGTGCACGAGGCACCCGGCGCCCACTCCGTGCACTTGGACCACATGTGCCGCGACGTGATTGGATTGCGATCACTTCGTCCCCCCGATATCTCTTTTTTCAATTCGAACGCTGCGTCGCGTTCGTGACGATTCGATGCTAGAGAGGGGTCTACAACGTAGCAAACGATAGTTTTTGGAGTGTCGCATCAAATCGCTTGATGCAAGAGCGACCATCGCACGCAAGTGTCACGCCAAAAAAGAAGGGCCGACATGTCGGCCCTTAGGAAATCATTTTGCGCGATGCTGATCAGCTCTTGGGTACTCGATAGGTATCGTGACAACCCTTGCACGTAAGCGCCGTTCGCATCTTTGGTGCAGCGGCCGCCATCCCGCCCGACTTGGCTGTCTTGGCGAGATCGGCGGTTGCAGTCGCGAGTTCGTCCATTCGCTTTTCGAAGTCCTCCCACGCGCTCCACACTTCAGGTTTCGCCGCACCACCTTCGACTTCTTCCTCGAACGCCGCTTTCGCCGTCGAGGCAGCGAGCGCAAGTACTTCCGCATGCGCCGCGAAATCATCCGCCGGCGCTCTCTTCTCGACCATCATGCCGAGAATCGCAACCTGCTCACCCAGGGTCTTCATGATGTGCTGGCGATAGTCGATCGTGTCTTCATCGTCCGCGCTGACGGGAACCGTAGCGCTTGCAAGCAACACACCGAGAACCGATGCACGCGCAATGTGTTTGACCGAAAGCTTCATTTGGCGGAACTCCAAGACTCGCAATGAGCTGACGAATTTACGGGACCCGTCATAATCATGCAGTAGCCGCACGGCGCAGCTTTTAGCTCGAAGAATCCACAATCCTTGCACTGTTGCTTGGGATCTGGCGCCGGGTCCTGATAGTTGAGGGAGTCACGCAATTCCTCGGATTCCAGCTCGACACACTGCTGCGCGCTCTTCGCGGCAACGGGAATCAGCGTCACCGCAGATAGCGCCTGCGTGCCTTTGATCAAAAACTGGCGGCGAAGGAGCTTCCGCATTTGTGTTCCCCATCGTTCTACTCAATGAGGCGAGCCTATGTGCGCAATTCACGAGTCGCAATCGAAACAAATTGATGTCACGCATCAATTAAGTCGATGCAGCAAGCAGGCAGTCAGGCGTCAGTTGCCGAGCGCTTTCAAGATGGCCGGCGCAAGCTGCTCTTCGAATTGCCCCGGATGTTGCTGATCTCGGCCCGGTATGAACACAGACAGCCCGAAACTCGTATCGCGCGATCTTACGGCGAGCCCATCACCCCACCACAGCGCTTCATCGCCGAAGCTACGCGGTACTGGTTGTGAGGGAATCTCGCCGTGCTTGGCAGCGGCATGAAAAGCGTCGAGAAAAGTACGCGCAAGTCCGCTTCCTTGCGGCCATTGCATCGCATTCAGGATGACGAAATTGCGCCCCCCGAGTGGCGCATTGGGATTCTCGAGGAAATCCTCGTCATTCCCGATCACCCAGACGCAGGTCGAGGAGTATGAGCCGTTCGTCTGCATGCCAGCGTCTTTACGCACGCCGTCGTTTACTGGCATAGCGAGGACTTTAGAGATTTCGTCTGCCGTGAGCAGCGCACATGCGTCGATCTCGAGCGAATCGGCTGCATGCAGACACGTGACTCCACCGGCACAGATGAGCACCGCAACGAAACATCGCAACAGGTTTGTCGAATAGCCGTCGCTCACATCGCTCTCCCAAGGTACGATCGATCTCGCATCGCATATCGCGATGCGCCTACGGCGAACATAGTCTCGGAACGAAACAGTGTCACGCATCTCATCAAGCATTGCTTCCGTGTTCATCGTAAGTTTTGCGCTGTCGCAAGCAAGCGCTGCTGCGCTCTGCCACTCAACCGATTCGCCACCTGAGAGATTTAAAGTGCATGGCGGGGAAGTCACTGACACTCAGACCGGACTCGTATGGCAACGCTGCAGCGTTGGTCAACGCTGGGTCGATGCGATCGGTTGTTTTGGCGTGATACGACAGATGAACTGGAACGACGCCCGCAAGCTAGAAGAGGGCGACTGGCGATTGCCGACTCGTGCTGAGTTGTCGACGCTCGTCGAGGATTCATGTGGATCGCCTGCGATCGATGAGCGCGCGTTCCCTGATATGGAACTCACTAAGCTGTGGTACTGGTCCAGTACCGTCGATGGCGCGCTCGTTTGGTATGTCGCATTCGGCGGCGGCACCGAGCGACAAGGCAGCCCGAAAACGTGGAATTCAGTGCGTTTGGTGCGTAGTGATCGTTGAGTTTATTTGATTGTCGGAGCACTCGATGCGGATCAAGAAATCACTTCATGGCTCATTGGCCTGCGTGTGCCTGCTACTTGGCATTCCCACGATCTCGGTGCACGCAGAGTGCGATACGTCGCAACCGAGCCGCACGCCTACCTCGCGCTACGTGATCGAAAGCGGCGTCGTTTACGACAGAAAGACCGATCTTTCTTGGCAACGGTGTAGCGCTGGCCAACGGTGGGAAGATGATCTTGGCTGCGTGGGCGTCATCGAACAGATGACGTGGGATGAAGCCACAGCTAAGGCAAGTGACGACTGGCGACTGCCCACGCGCGATGAACTCGCAACGCTCATCTCGCCGACTTGCAAACAACCCTCGATCAATGAAGAAGTCTTCGTCGATATGGATCTACGCAAACTTTGGTATTGGACGAGCACTACGAGCGACGAATATCTCGCTTGGCTCGTCAATTTCGCCGACGGGCAATTCGCGAACTACGATCGCTCGGATGTCGGCGCGGTGCGTTTGGTTCGCACGGGCCAAGAGAGGCCCTAGCTCGTTGGCTCTTTGGTAAGAAAGAGTGCGTGAATGGCGAGCATTCGCTTGATGCCCGTCGTGAGGTTGTTGCAAGAGAGCGTGGACCCGGAGACGGACTTGATGTGGTCGAGTTTCGCCGCGTTGTCGTGGCTCGTACCAAAGAACTGAGTGCGCCACGCGCCCCGCCGGATGCCGTCGTACAACGCAAGGCACGCAAGCACTTCGATGCCTTTTACGGCGCCGCTCTCATCCAAAGCGACCGCGTAGACGATGCGATCACCTTTGACGATCACATGGTCCAAGAAGAACCAGCCACCCGATGAGCTCTGCCACAGGCGTACCTGCCGCCGCGCAAGCGGCCCGGTTGCGCGTACCAGCGCCTCGATTTGCGTGTCCGTCAGGACGAAATGCTTTTCGACCATAGACTCACCCGGGAATAGCAACGCCTGGGCTTGTTCAATAGTGAGGTATTCCTCCGCCATGACGGAGGCGCTGGCGATCAGGGCCGCAGGAACGAACAACAACTCGTATCGCATGAGTGCGCCAGGTGAAACGTTGCACGGCAGTTGAGCACTTCCGTACACAAGACTCAAGCGCGCGGGCGCGCGCTGAGCGCACATAACCTTTACGACGATTGCCGTTGCTTTATTTCGAGCTTTGCACGAGTGCTTCGATCGCTGCGAGTTCGCGTATCACTCACCACGGAAAAACTTCTCGTGTATGCGCCGAGCATGAACAAACTTTCTTTACGGAACGAGCGACCTTTGGATTCATTCAGCAGCGCGGCCGAGTCCAGGCTGGCTGCAATACTCGCATTGATAACGCGCGCAACGACACTGAGACGACTCTGCGTCAATCGCGGGAAATCCGCCTGCAATTTTCTTCCGATTTCGTGGTCGGCCACGCGCCACAACTCATGCAGGACCGCCATCACGTGGGAATGTGATCGATACGCAAGCCAAATATCTCGCAACGGTCGGTAGCGCTTCCATACCCTGGCGAGGCGTGCATAAAGCGCGGCAAGATATTCATCGAACGGCTTGGCTAAGTTGCGCTGCGCAAGTACGTATTCGGCCATGATGTCGCGCAGCAGGGTTTCTATCAGACCGCAATAGATGCTGGTTTTGTCTCGAAAGAAGAAGTAGACGGACCCGACTTGAACCCCAGCTTCATAGGCGATCTCCTCCAGCGTGAGCCGGTCGAAAGTCGTGTTCGCAAGGCATCTTTCGCAAGCGCGCAGTATCCCGATCACCCTATCACCGCCACGCGCCTGGGTCGGCGCGCGGCGGAGCGATGCCAGTCGCGCAATCTGCTTCTGCTTGTTCTTCACTGGAATCCCGCCTTCTCCTCACCATCCTGACACAAGGCGCAAGAAGCAGGCTAGCGCTCGGACCGCGAGGTTTCGGGCGAAGAGCGCGGGCGCACCCGGTCGGTTGACAGGTTTCCCAACAGATCCGCTACTATCCAAACTTAAGGAATCCTCAAGATTGGGGGGAGGATCATAAGACGCAGGAATGCGCCGGGCCGGCAGCTAGACGGCTTCGTTGAGGCGTCATCTCGCAGGGTGTGGGCCGAAAAATTTAATCGCATCCGGGTTGGGGGAATCGAGCTGCTCGGATCATCGATGTAGCTGCGCGTGCTGGCAGTCGCGCGTGACAACTGAATGCACACGAGAATTTCGCGGCGTAAGTTTTTGCAGCGAGCAGTGGTGGGCGCGGCTGGTCTTTCTGCGCCTAGCTTCGCGCGCGCGCGCTTTCGCAAACGCGTCGTCATCAGTGGCTGGGGCGGCGCGACTCAGCGCGCTATGCGTCACGCCTTTTTCGACCCTTTTACGCAGGCAACGGGCATCGAAGTCGAGGAACATGCGTACGGAAGTTCCGGCCTTGCGCGACTCAAAGCGCAACTTAACCTGGGTGTGCCACAGATCGACCTGTTGGACGGTCCGCCTTTCTGGCCCAATACGGGTGTCGCGCAGAGCCTCCTGCAGAAGATTCCGCCGCCGCGCTTACCGAGAGCACATTTCGTCGACGGCGCAATCAATGACTATTCGTTCGGCTACAGCAGCGTATCGTTTGGCATCACGCGTTTAAGCAACCGACCCACCCGGCCGCGCAGCTGGCAGGACTTCTGGGACGTCCAGCGACATCCCGGGCGCCGTTCATTTTTTGGTCCGGTCGTCGCTCGGCATGTCGAATACGCCCTGATGGCCGATGGGATGGCGCCAACCGACGTTTACCCACTCAGTTCTCAAAAGCTCGATGCGGCTTTTCGCAAACTTCAGCAGATCAAGCCGCAGATCGGTGTGTGGTATCAAACTCCGGCGCAATGCGAGCAGATGCTGCTGGAGCAGCAGATCGATTTCGTCGAATTCTTCAATGGCCGCGCTTTCTCACTCAAAGATCGAGGCGTGCCGCTCGAGTTCGAATGGAACCAGGCGGTCCTGAACCTGTCGGTGTTCGTCTTGGCGAAAGACGCACCCAATGCCGAACACGCGCTGCGCTTTCTGGAGTTCATTGCACAGCCGGAGCCCCAAGCGCATTTCGCCCGCCTGATTCACTACGGCCCAACCAATCTACGTGCGCTCGAACTCATCACCGACCCCCTCATCCTGCGCAGGCTGCCCACATATGAGCCCAACCTAAGCCAGCAACTCGTCCTCGACAGCCAGTGGTGGAGCCGACACCACCATCCGCTCACAGCACGCTGGAGCCAGCTTCTTGCAAGTTGAAGTGGGTAAGGGACATGCGCTGGAAGCGCGCAGCTTAGTACGTCGCTTCGGCGATGTTCTCGCAGTGAATGATGTGTCGTTACGCGTACCGGCCGGCGAACTCACTGTGATCCTGGGCACCAGCGGCTCCGGAAAAACGACTTTGTTGCGCATGATTGCGGGCTTTGAACCCATCGCACATGGGCAGGTGTTTATCGGTGATCTCGACGTCAGCGAGCTGCCGGCTTTTCGGCG
>CAZIXV010000206.1:0-6911 GCA_964543105.1 uncultured Steroidobacteraceae bacterium | reverse complement strand
GCGAAAGATCTTGCGACTGCGCGTCGCGGCGCGTTGTTCGGCGGTTTGCTGAAAGTATGGCCGGTGCTGATCTTCTTGGTTCCCGGCTTGATCGGTTGGGCGCTGTATCAGAAGGGCTTGCTCGATCTGCCGATGAAAGTCCTCGACGGCGAGTCCGTGATCGACGGCGACACGGTGTTTCCGACGCTCGTCACGACGTTGTTGCCATCAGGCATCCGCGGCTTGATCGTCGCGTGTCTGCTGGCCGCGCTCATGAGTTCGCTCGCTTCGTTGTTCAATTCGAGCGCGTCGCTGTTCACTGTCGACATCTACGAGAAGCTGCGGCCCAACCAATCGCCCAAGCATTTGCTGCTTGTCGGACGCATCGCGACGACGGTCGTCGTGGGCTTGGGCCTCTTGTGGATTCCGGTGATGAAAGTGATTTCTGGCGGCGGGCTGTATCAGTATCTGCAAAGCGTGCAGGGCTATCTCGCGCCACCGATCACAGCCGTGTTTTTGTTGGGTCTGTTCTACAAGCGTCTCAACGCGCGCGGTGCCGTGTGGGCACTCGCAGGCGGCTTCGTACTCGGCATGTTGAAGCTGACGTGCCAGGCCTTCTTCGGCGCGAGCGATGACAAGCTGTCGAATCCTGCAATTCTCGCCGCGATCGGCGATTTCAATTTCCTCTATGCGACCGGCATTTTGTTCGTGATCAGCGCCGCATTGATGATCATCGGCTCACTGACGAGCGACGCACCACCGGCAGAACAAACCGACGGGCTGACGTACAAATCGATCCGCGCGTTGCACGGTGAAGAAATCCGCGCGAGCTGGGATACCGGCAACAAGGTGATGGCGACGGCCATCATCGTGCTCGTCGGCGGGATGTATTTGTATTTTAGTTTCTGGCTTGGGTGACCTGCGCGAGGGCTCGGGGTTCGGGGCGCGGGGCTCGGGGCTCGGGTCGGCAAGCGACAGGCGACAGGCGACAGGCGACAGCCAGAGCATTCCCTCCCCTGCATAGCGGGGGAGGGGTAGGGAGGGGGTTCTTGCTCTTCCAGTTCCGAATGCGAATGGCGCACTGATACGACGGAGCAGTTTCTTGCTGGGTGCGCTTTTGCGAAGAGGGACCCCGGTTCACGCAGGAACATCATTCTGGCATCGCAGTCAGGAAGAGCCCCCTCCCTGACCCTCCCCCGCTACGCAGGGGAGGGAATCATTCTGGCCGTAGCCCGTAGCCCGTAGCCCGTAGCCCAGTCTCATCTCTTCCTCTTCCTCGCATTCGTCGTATCAAGCAAGGCGAGATCGACGAGGTTTTCCATGGCTTTGTGGGCAGCGTTGGGATCGGCGGCTTTGATTGCTTCGTACACGCGCTGGTGATCGGGAAGCGGGTCGCGGACCAGCGGGCTTTGGCGTTGTTTGAAAATCGTCGTCCACGACACGGCGGCGCCGACGCCGCTCGTCAGGGACACCATGAAGGCGTTGCCGCTGGCGCGTAGCAGGGCGGAGTGAAAGTTCTGGTCGGCAATCTGGCCCGCATCGGTGGCGAGTGTGTGTTTCGCCATGTCCTCGAGCGCTTCCGCCATGTCTTTGATGTCTTGTTCACTGCGGCGTTTCGCGGCGAGCGCTGCCGCGTGCGGTTCAACGACGCGACGCAGCTCGAAGAGATTATTCAGCAATGTTTCGTCGGGTTCGAACTCGAAAATCCACTGCAGCACGTCGGGATCGAGCAGATGCCAACGCTCGGGTGGACTGATACGTGTGCCGACCTTGGGCTTGGATTCGACGAGACCTTTCGCGGCCAGAATGCGCACCGCTTCGCGATACGCGCCGCGTGAGACATGCAGACGATCGCTCGCGGCAATCTCCCCGTTCAAGATTTCGCCCGGCTTGTACTTGCCGGAGACGATAAGCACGCCGAGGTCGCGGGCGATCGTGCCGTGCAGACGCAATGAGCGGCGCCGCGCGCGCGCATTGGATTTCTGTGAGCCGCGAACGGCAGTGAGTGGTGAAGTTGCATCCTTGGCTCGAGTCGCCGCCGCTGATGCTTTTCCTTTGGTTGTAGGCATGTTCGTAATGTAGTCGTCGGTTCGCGCGAGCGGCAACTGCTTAGGCCGCGCGTCGCTCGAAGGTCTGCCTTCGAGTCGATGTTTTCGGGGAAGTGTTGCTTGGGCAGCATCTAGGGGCCAGGAATTGTCAGGCAATTTCTATTGGCTTCCAAGAAGGCGTCGCGCAGGGCTGCCTGACCGCTTTGGCGCGCAAGTAAATACCACCTTTCCGCGCAGTATTTTCGGCTTTGTACGCGGCTGCCACTGAAATCCCTGAAACGCCCATAAGGCAATCGTTGCAATTGTGCCTGCGCCACGGTTAGCATTTGTCCGAGTTATCAAAACGAGGCGGCCTGTTGCGTCAGGTCGTCCATACGAGGGGGATTCAAGTGGCGGCTCATATTCGGCTCGGTACCGTCTCGGCGCTCGCGGCGCTGTCATTTTCGGCTTCGACGTTGGCACAGACGCCGCCTACGAGCGAATCGCTCGAGGAGATCGTCGTCACCGGTATCCGCGGGAGTTTGACTCAGGGTTTGGAAAACAAGCGCGAAGCCGTTCAGGTCGTCGAATCGATCGTTGCCGAAGACATCGGCAAGCTTCCCGATAACAACGTCATCGAAGCACTGCAGCGCATCACGGGTGTGCAAGTCACCGATCGCGGCGGCGGTGAGGCGAGCGGCATCGTGATCCGTGGTTTGCCTGACGTCACCACGACTTGGAATGGCCGCAACGTGTTTACGGGCGTCAGTCGCTCGCTTGCGCTGCAAGACATTCCCGCCAACCTGATCTCGCGTGTCGATGTCTTCAAGACGCGCTCTGCCGACCAGCTCGAAACCGGTCTTGCCGGCCAGATCGACGTGCGCACGCGTCGTCCGCTGGATTTAGACGGATTGGAGCTGTCATTGAACGGCCGTGTCGTCACACAGGATCAGCGCGACAACTCGATGGATCCGAACATCAGCCTGCTTGCGAGCAACACCTGGGATGTGGGCGAGAGCCGCTTCGGTGCGCTCGTAAACGTGAGCTACATGCGCACGCGCTATCGCGATCAAAGCGTCACCGCCGGTGCGATGGTGCCGTTTGCCACGGCAACGAATCCGCCGCCAGGGCTGTTGCCATTGGGACGCTTTCCGGAGAGCGCATGGGAGCCGGGCCTGGATCGAGGTCTGCCGTATGCGGAAGGCTCCACGCTGAATGTCGGCGGTGTCGACTATCCGTATCTGCTGGCGCGCGATGCATTGTTCGCAAGCGACTTCGAGGGTGATCGCGAACGTCCGGCTGCGACCATCGCCTTGCAGTGGGCGCCGAACGATCGCTCTGTCTATACGTTCGAAGCCTTCTATCAAGGCTATCGCGAAGACATGTTCAATAACCTCCACTTCACCTTTGTCGATGCAGCAGGTGATCTGGGTGCGAATCCCGAAACGTCCTACACGCTGTATCCCGGCACGAACATCATCAGAACGCGCACCGTGGGCTCGCCGTTTGGTTTCAACAGCGGCGATGCGACCGAGCAATCCACCGATACCTTTGTCTATGCATTGAACGGTAAGTGGTTCGTCACGGATCGCTTCACCCTCGAGGCCGATCTGTCGGTGCAGGACAGCGAGTTCGAAACCGAATTCATCGCCGTTCGTACGGAGCGTGGCACGCCGACCATGCCTGCACCTGCGTCGGTCGTCGTCGACTTCAACCCGGGCAGCGGCACGCCGACCTGGCAGTTCAACGACAACGCGCAGATGCTCGATCCGGCGAACTGGGGCATGGGTCAGCTGTTTGAGAACAAAGAGCGCGATGAAGGTAGCGCCACGACCTTCTCGCTCGACGGCGATTACGATCTCGGCCATGACATCTTCAGGACCGTGAGCTTCGGTGTGCGCTATGACGATCGCGAAGCGGTTCATTACCAACCACGCACGACGCCGTCACCGTTCCTACCCGAGCCGCGGACGCTGGCGGACATGCCGGCTGGCTTGCGGTGGGCGAACGAGAATTTCTTCGATGGCGAGGCGAACGTGCCGCGCAGCTGGCTAGTCCCGAACGGCTACTACATTCAGGATCACGCAAACGAGATCCGCGCGATGTATGGCAATCAACTCGGCGGCCCGACGTTGTATCGCTCGTACGACGTCCAGGAGAAAACGGCGTCTGCCTACGTGCAACTCGACTTGCAGTTCGGCCCGAACTTCCATGCACAAGTCGGCGCGCGCTATGTCGATGTGAGCACGGACATGCAGTTCATCGACCTGGTAGACGCAGCGCTGCCGCAGATGACCGCCGACTCCGGCGTCGACGAAGTGCTGCCTTTCCTGACGCTGCGCTACAACCCGATCGACGACTTGAGCCTGCGTTTGAACTATGGCGAAACATTGCGTCGTCCGGTGTTCGCCGATTTGAACCCGAACTTCTCCTTGGTCGAAGATCTCACCAACGTGGGATACGGCACGGGTGAGGGCGGCAATCCGAATCTCGAAGCAGCGAAGGGTAAGAACTTCGACTTTACCGTGGAGTGGTATTTCGCAGAGGACAGCGCGATCTACGGTACGTATTTCCGTCGCGAGATCGAAGGACTCGTCGTGCCGTTGCCGAGCACGCTTTCGATTCCGAACTCAGGTCTCAATGTCGATCTGTTCCGTGTGGTCCAACCTGTCAATGCATCAGACGGCGAACTCGACGGCGTCGAAATCGGCATCGTGCATTTCCCCAACTACTTGCCCGGTTTCCTGGAGGGCCTGGGCGTTCAGGCGAGCCTCACGAAGCTCGATTCCGAGCAGAACATTCCGCGCTTCAACGACGCGCGCGACATCGTCGGTCAGGACACCTCGGAGTTCTTCCTGGTTTCCGATCTGTCATACAACGTGACGCTCGCGTACGAGCGGGCGGGACTCGGCATGCGACTGTCGTATGTGTGGCGCGATGACTTCATTGCCAGCAACGAAGCGCGACTGTTCGCGAATCCGATCGGCATCTGGCGCGAAGACGAGAGCAGCCTTGACTTCCAGTTGAGCTACAACTTCACCGACAAGTTCGCGATCTCCTTCGATGCGGTCAACCTCACCGAAGAAATTCAGCGCTCTTATTACAAGTTCGCCGATGCGGGCGGACCGGCCATGTTCAACTTCGGCAATACGCTCCTGAGCCGCGCCTTTGCACTCGGCGTACGCTGGAGGTTGTAATCGGTAGCGTCATCACCCGAGGCAAGGCGGGTGATGACTGTCCGCGCTCGCAGTAGTCGGCCATCCTGTCGCACATCCAGTTGCAACAGGATGGCCTCCGCAAGGTCCCGACCAGGTCGGGCCGGATGTCGAAAGCACTCGTGTCTACAGATTTCTCCACATCGCGCCGGCGCGCCTTGCAAGGTCTTGCAGCCGCCGGTGCAGCAGCTTCGCTGCCACGCCTGATCCATGCGCAAGACGTGCGGGAACTCATCGGTGATCTCACGCCCGTTCACGATCCTTGCATCATCAAAGAGGGCGATACGTATCACCTGTTCAGCACGGGGCAGTTGCACGATAAAACCGGCCTCCTGCCGTGGCGCACCTCCACCAATCTCATCGAATGGAAATTGCAAGGCCGCGTGTTCGATGCGATTCCAGAATGGGCGCGCGATGCGGTTCCGGGCACCGGCGGCTTATGGGCGCCGGACATCGCGTACTTCAATGATCGCTTTCATTTGTACTACTCGGTGTCGACGTTCGGCTCGAATCACTCGGCGATCGGTCTGGTCACGACGAAGACGCTGAATCCACGCTCAAAGGATTTCGGCTGGCGCGATGAAGGCGTCGTCGTCACGTCCACGCGCGAGGATGATTTCAACGCCATCGATTCGAATCACCTGATCGATGCGCAAGGGCAGCATTGGTTGTCGCTCGGCAGCTTCTGGAGCGGACTGAAACTCTTTCCGCTCGACCCGACGACTGGGAAACCCACGCCGGGAGAAACAACGCGCTATTCGATCGCCTCGCGGCCTGCACCCGAAGGCGCACCCGGTGCGGTCGAGGCGCCGTTCATCATTCGCCGCGGCGAGTACTACTATCTTTTTGCGTCTTACGATTACTGTTGCCGCGGCGTGAGTAGTTCGTATTACCTCGTCGTCGGTCGCGCAAAAGCAGTGACAGGTCCATATCTCGGACGTGATGGCAGATCGATGAACGACGGCTACGGCACGCTGTTGTTGCGAGGCGATCGACGCTATCGCGGGCCGGGGCACTGCGCGGTGCTGCATGATGGCGCGAAGGACTACCTCGTGTATCACGCCTATGATGCGCAGCACGACGGCAGGCCCACGTTGCGTATCGACTTACTCGAATGGCAAGACGGCTGGCCAGTCGTCCGCTCAGCGTAGGCGAGAGAGCTGGATCAAGCGAATGGCGACCACCGAAATCATCAACGTAAGCAAAGCCTTCGGCATGACGAAGGTGCTCGACGATGTCTCGCTCACGATTGCGCAGAACGAGTTCATCGTCTTTCTCGGGCCTTCAGGGTGCGGCAAGTCGACCTTGCTACGCATGATCGCCGGCCTCGAATCGGTCGACGAAGGCGAGATTCGCATCGACGATCGGCGCGTAGATCACTTGCCACCGGGTGAGCGTGGCGTCGCGATGGTGTTTCAGCACTACGCGCTTTATCCGCACATGACCGTGCGGGAGAACATGTCGTTCGGTTTACGCAATGTGCGTCTGGCGCAGGCGCAGATCGATCAGCGCGTCGCGGCGGCGGCGAAGATGCTGGAGATCGAGGCGTTGTTGGAGCGTAAGCCGGGTCAGATCTCCGGCGGGCAGCGCCAGCGCGTTGCGATCGGTCGCGCGATCGTGAAAGAGCCGAAGCTGTTTCTGTTCGATGAGCCGTTGTCGAATCTCGATGCCGCATTACGTGCGCGCACCC
>CAZIXV010000205.1:0-6922 GCA_964543105.1 uncultured Steroidobacteraceae bacterium | reverse complement strand
CCCCTGCGATAGCGGGGGAGGGTTCGGGAGGGGGTAGCATCGCCCAGCGCCACATACATATATGAGTACCGCTCATCACCTCGATGAGTGAGGGGAGGATTGAATGTCTCGAAGCATTGCATCGGCGCCGGCTTTGCCGGTCAACGCGGGCCTGACGATTGCGCTGTGTTTCGCAGTCGCGGTCATCGAAGGCTTCGACATCCAGGCGCTCGGCGTGGCCGCGCCGAAGCTCGCACCTGAACTTGGGCTTGCCTCCGACAAACTCGGCTGGATCTTTACCATCAGTAACGTCGGTCTCGTCATCGGCGCTGCCTTCGGCGGTCGCTTGGCGGATCGCTTCGGACGCAAACCGGTGTTCATGGCCTCAGTGGCCGCGTTCGGTCTTTTCACCGTACTCACCGCGCTTGCGACCACCTTCGAATTTCTGTTCGTCGCGCGCGTGTTGACTGGCCTCGGCTTCGGCGCGGCATTGCCTAACCTGATGGCCGTAGCGGCAGAAATCAGCCCGCCGCACAAGCGTGCTGCGACGGCAACGACGATGTTCTGCGGCATGCCGCTCGGCGGCGGCAGCGTTGCGTTGTTCACTCAGTTACTGCCGCCTGATTTCGACTGGCGCGTGTTGTTCTATGTCGGCGGCATCCTGCCGCTGCTGCTCGTGCCGGCGATCTACTACTTCATGCCCGAGACCTTGCAGAAGACGGACGCGAAAGGTGTCGTGCACGAGCGTGTGCCGATCAAGCGCGTGTTGTTCGATGAGGGTCGCGCCGCACCAACCCTGCTGTTGTGGATCGCCTTTCTGCCGACGCTCTTGATTCTGTATCTGATCCTGTACTGGCTGCCGCTGCTCGCCACCGGCAAAGGCTTGGATGCCGCCGCCGCGCCGCAAGCGTCGATGGCGTTCAACGCGGCCAGCGTCGTGGGCGCATTACTGCTTGGGCGCATCGTCGACCGCTTTGGTGCGAAGTGGCCGCTCACGTTGTCATACATCGCCTTGGTGGGTTCGCTCATCGCGCTGGGCGCGGCAACGCAGCACGCCTCGGTTCTGATCTGGAGCGGTGCTGCAGGCTTCTTCTTGATGGGCGCGAACTATGCGCTCTATGGCGTCGCTGCGTCCTATTACCCGACCGTGATGCGCGGCACGGGATCGGGCGCCGCCATCGCGGTCGGACGCGTCGGGTCGATCGCAGGACCATACCTGGCCGGTGTGTTGTTGTCGGGCGGCGCCTCGGCTGCCCAAGTGGTGTTGTACATGGTGCCGTTCGCAGCGGTAGCGGGGATTGCAGTGTTCGCGCTCGGTTTTGCGCGTCAAGTAGAGGAGTAAAACGGGACGCGATCGAGTGCATGGATCGAAAATCACAAACAAAGACGAAGGAGTTGTTAAATGCGTCAATCGAATTTGCGTCATCATCTCGCCCGCGCACTCGGGGCGAGAGCCATGCAGGCATCGCTCGCCGTAGCGATTGCATGCACAGGGGGAGTCAGTACGGCAAGCGCGGCGGATGCGCCGGCAATGAATCTCGAGGAGATCGTCGTTACGGCGCGTAAGCGCGAAGAATCGTTGCAAGACACGCCCATCGCCATCTCAGCGTTCTCGGCTGTCGCGTTGGAACGTCAACAGATCGTCAACACCGAGGATCTGGATCAAGTCGCACCCAATCTGCAGTTCGCAAGTTACGGCCCGCTCACCGGCAATAACTCTGCCGCTCAGGTATTCATCCGCGGCATCGGTCAAAGCGATGGTTCATCGGGCGTCGATCCCGGCGTCGGTCTTTACATCGATGACGTCTATATGGGTCGCTCGGTCGGTGGCGTCATGGACTTCCGTGATATCGCCGGCGTTCAAGTGCTGCGCGGTCCGCAAGGCACGCTGTTCGGCCGCAATACGATTGGCGGCGCGGTGTTGTTGAATACCACCTTGCCGGGCGATGAGTTCGGCGCGACGGCGCGCATAGGCGTGGGCGATGACGATCTGCGCGAAGCCTTCATCGCAGTGGATCTGCCGATCAGCGACACGCTCGGCGCGCGCGTCTCCGGCGGTATTCGCCAGCGCGATGGCTATGTGATTCGCACCTTCGACGGCTTGGATCTCGGCGATGAGAACAGCCACACCTTCCAAGGGACGTTGCGCTGGGAACCCTCCGATGCGTTCACGTTGACGTGGCGCGCCGATTACACGAATGAAGATGAGAACGGTTCGCCGTTCGTCTTCGTTGCGATCAATGGTTCGCAGGCGTTTCCGGCAGCAATCAGCACGGGCTCGGGTTGTCCGGGCGCAACGTTCCCGCCGCCCTCGGTGCCGCAGAACATCGTCGATCCGCGCTGTGCGAACAATGCGACGTGGGACTTGGGCAAGTACACCAACGGCGGCAACGCCAAGGCCGAAAGCTCGCTGACGAACTGGGGCACCTCGGCCGTCGCCGAATGGCGCGTGTCCGATCTGCTCACGCTCAAATCCGTCAGCGCCTATCGTGAACTCAAATGGGCGGGCAGCCGCGACGCAGACAACACCGGCTTGCTGGTATTGCACACCGACTTCGAAAGCGATGGCGATCAATTCAGCCAGGAGCTGCAAGCGCTGTTCGAAACCGATCGCTTACACGGCGTGATCGGTGCGTTCTACTTCGAAGAGAGCATCGTCGATCTGCTGCAGGTGCCGTTTGCGGCGCCGCCACCGCGGATTGCTGCGGGCGGTCCGGGACTGCGCGACTATCAGCAGGCCGATATCGAAAACGACAACTGGGCGCTGTTCACGCAGTGGACTTACGACATCACCGATGCGCTCAGCATCACCGCGGGCGTGCGACACACCGAGGAAACGAAGGGCATTCGGGTGCTCGGGTTCGCGATCGATCCGGCGACGGGCCCAGTGCCGAATCCGCTGCCATCGACCACACCGCCGCTGAATGTGTCACCGGCGCCCTTCGAGAACGAATACTCCTCGACGACGGGCTCCGCGAGCATCCAGTACCGCTGGAACGATGCGTTCATGACCTACGCGAACTGGTCGCAAGGCTTCAAGAGCGGCGGTTTCAATCAGCGCTACAACGCGCCGACGGCTGACTTCTTGCCGGTGTCCTTCAATGAAGAAGTGGCGGAGACGTATGAAATCGGCTTCAAGTCCGAGTTCGGCGGCATCTTCCGTTTGAACGGCGCGCTGTTCCACACCAAGTACGACGACATGCAGCTCACGTACCGCTTGGGCATCGTGCCGCTGTTGTTCAATGCGGGTAAGTCGGAGATCGAAGGCGGCGAACTCGAGTTCACACTCGCGCCGGGCAATCTGATCGTCGAAGGCAGCGTTGGCTACCTCGATAACGAGTTCAAGGAAATCGCCATCGTGCCGGGCACCGTGCAGACGGTGGGGCCTGCCAATCGTTTGCCGTTCACACCTGAGTGGCAGGCGAACGTCGGCATCGGTTACGACATCGTCGGACCTGCGGTCACACTCACACCGCGCGTGAATGTGTCCTACACCGACGAACAGTATTTCGATGCCGCGAACTCCGTGATCGTCGCGCAACTCGAGGACGTCACGTTGGTCAATGTGTCACTGACGCTGGCATTCGATTCGTGGAAGATCCGTGCAGGTCTCAACAATGCGACCAATGAGCAGTACCGGGTTGCCGGCAACTCCTCGTACGACACGTCTTCCGGCTACGCGGAGGCGATCTATTCGCGTCCACGTAACTGGTTCCTGTCGGCGCAGTTTGACTTCTAAGTGAGGGGCACGGCTCGGGGCCAAGGCTTGGGTTGAGATGACAATCGTTCTCTCGCCCCGAGCCCGCGCCCCGAGCCCCAATTATGGAAGCAGTGATTCGGACGGACACCAACGACTAAGGAAGTCAGCGGGGCGAAAAGCGTGTGAGCGCCTCTTCGTCGTCAACTATCTACTTTCGATTATTCATCGATGAGCGAAGCGAATCCCGAAGCCTCCGTTGTCAGCAAATTCCGCTGGCGCGTGCTCGTGCCGATCGTGATCTTGATCGTGCTGAGTTCGCTCGATCGCGTAAACATAAGTTTTGCAGCGCTGCAGATGAATGCAGACCTGGGTCTCACCCAGAAGATGTACTCGTATGCAGTGGCGATGTTTTTCATTGCCTATCTGCTGTTTCAATTCCCCAGCACCTCGCTGCTGCGCCGTATCGGCGCGCGCCGCTGGATTGCCGCGTGCGTGATCGTCTGGGGTTTCGCCGCCACGGCGATGGCGTTCGTGCGCACACCGTTCGAACTGTATGCGCTGCGTTTCCTGCTCGGCGTTGCCGAGGCAGGCTTTGCGCCCGGCGTCGTCTATTACTGCAGCGGCTGGATGCCGCTGCGTTATCGCGCGAACACGATTGCAATCACGATGCTCGCGATTCCGATTTCCGTCGTCTTCGGCGGTCCATTGTGCGGCTGGCTGATGAGCGTCAGCAATCCGCTCGACATGGCCGGCTGGCGCTGGATGCTGTTCATGGAAGGCGTTGCTACGGTCGTCTGCGGCTGCATCGCCTACTTCCTGTTCGTCGATCGTCCTGCGCAAGCGCGCTGGCTGACGCACAGCGAGCGTGAGTGGATCGAGCAGACGATGGATGCCGAGCATCGCGCGACGCCGGCGCCGCAGTCCTCGCCATTGTCCACTGCGGTGCGCGATGTGCGGTGCTGGTTGGCGGCAGGCATCTGGTGCACGACCTTGATCGGCTCGACGGGGTTCATGTTCTGGCTGCCGCAGGTCGTTAAAGACATGTCATCGGATCTCACGCCCGTGGCGATTGGCGTCGTGTCCGCAATTCCCTGGCTCGGTCTCGGATTGGGCATGTGGTTCAATTCACGCCATTCTGATGCGACCGGCGAACGCCATTGGCACGTCGGCTTACCGCTCGGCATCGGTGCATTGGCGCTGTTGTTCGCGGCGAGCATTCCACCCGGTCCCGTATCGCTGTTGCTGTTGTTCGTCAGCGGCCTCGGCTTGGGCGGCGCGCAAGGTGTGTTCTGGTCGATTCCCACCGGTTTTTTGCATCGATCGGCTGCCGCTGCGGGCATCACGCTCATCAATCTCGTGGGCAATATCGGCAGCCTCGCCGGGCCGGTGGCGATCGGCTGGATTCGCGATCACAGCGCGGTTTTCGCCGCGCCCATCTGGATGGTCGCGGGCGTCATGGCATTGGGCTCACTGTTGCTGATCAGCTTGCACGCCCGCCGCCATGAAACGATGCCAAGCGCGCGAAGTGTTTGACACCTCGCCAGCGCGAACTCCATCGCGCTGCGCTTGTCCAATGAATGACGTGCTTCGGACAAACTCAGCTCGAAAGCGATTCGCGAAGCAGTTGCAGGTCGGTTTGGTTGTGTGCGGCGCGGCCGCAGGTTTCAGAGGGTTCGCCGAATGAAAACAACGCGCCTGCTCGCAGGCATGGTCTTCGTTGCGAGCGCCGCATGGATTGCTGCGACGACGGGTGAGCCCGTGTTCGATCGTTCGTGGTGGTCGCCCAACGAAACCCGCACGCTCGAACAGCGCGAAGACTATCCCAACAGCCAAGGTGTCGTGACGACGCTGAATGTGAATGGACCGACGCCGATTGCGGGCCATCCTTTCTTTACGTCGTTCAGCGACAACGGTCGTGCATGCGTCAGCTGTCATCAGCCTGCCGATGGCATGAGCTTGTCGATCGAGTCGATCCGCAAGCGTTGGCATGTCACCGGCGGCACCGATCCGATCTTCGCTGCCATTGACGGTTCGAACTGTCCGAATCTGCCGCAGGGCGAAGCAAGTTCGCATTCGCTGTTGCTGGAACACGGGCTGTTTCGTACGCCGCGGCCCTGGCCGCCACGCGATCTCGACGGCACGCCGATCAAGCCCGAGTTCACGATCGAAGTCGTTCGCGATCCGACCGGCTGCAATACCAGCGCCGAGTATGGTCTGACGAGCGAGAACCCGATGGTGTCCGTCTATCGGCGTCCGCGTCCCACCGCCAACCTGAAATACGTCAACGCGGTGGGTTTTTCGTTCGAGCCAAAACAAGGCTTGCCCTTGCCGACGGATCCGGAAACCGGGCAGATGATCAGCGGCAACTTGCTGGCGGACGGAAGGCTGCCGACCGTGCGTGCGCAGATTCGCGATGCGATGCGCGCGCATATGGAAGCGCAGGCGCCGACGCCGTTGCCCGTCGTCGAGTCGATCGAAGAATTCTTGAATGGCGTGTATTCCGCGCAGAGCGTGCACTTGAAAGCAGGCCTCTTGACGAGTGGCGGCGCCGAGGGCGGCCCGGAAGCATTGCGCGATGCACGTCCCGGCGATCTGCAGTATGGCGGCGCGCCGATCTGGAAAGAATTTCTGCTTTGGAAGGATGCGAAGAACGATCCAGCCCTCACACCCGAGCAGCGCGAGTTTCGCGAATCCGTGGCACGCGGCGCAGAGATTTTTGCGAAGCGCACGTTCTTGATCGACGACTCCGCAGGCATCACGAACATGGGTTTCGGGAGCCCCGTGCGAAATTCATGTGCCTTCTGTCACAACATGCAGCGTACGGGCCTCGACGTCGCGCCCGGTCAGGTGGATCTCGGCACGACCAATCTTCCGCATGCGAACTCAGCGCCGCATCTGCCTTTGTTCAAGCTCACGTGTAACGAAGGCGCGCGGCCGCATCCGCATCTGGGACGCGTCGTTTATACGCAGGATCCAGGCTTCGCGTTGACGACCGGCAAGTGCATCGACATCGGCAAGATCACGATCCAGCAAATGCGTGCGTTGTCGGCGCGCGCGCCGTATTTCGCCAACGGCTCGGCGAAGACGCTGCGCGACATCATCGACTACTACGATCGTCGTTATCGGATCGGCTACACCGAACAGGAAAAGCAGGATCTGACGAATTTGATGAGTGTGCTGTGAAGCAAAGCGGATAGCGGATAGCGGATAGCGGATAGTGAAGAGAAAGATGCCGATGATTCG
>CAZIXV010000204.1:0-6927 GCA_964543105.1 uncultured Steroidobacteraceae bacterium | reverse complement strand
TGACGAAGTCGTACGCGGATGTGTTGCGCAAAGCCGATGCGATTTTCATCGAGGAATTACGCAAGCACGATCTTTACGACCGTACGAGCCAGGCCTTCGCGGTGTTCTTGCCGGTGCGATCGGTCGGTGTCATGGGCGACGGCCGTCGCTATGACTATGTAATCGCGCTGCGATGCGTCGAAACGATCGACTTCATGACCGCGCGTTGGTCGCGGCTACCGTACGAATTCCTCGACCTGGTGGCTCGTCGCATCATCAACGAAGTCCACGGAATTTCGCGGGTCACCTACGACATTTCCGGCAAGCCGCCGGCGACGATCGAATGGGAGTGACCTGAAGCTGTTTGTCCGCGGCCGTACCTGGAACAAGGTGTTCTCCAGTACGGTTGCATGGGGTCGGAGGCCCCGTCACCATGTCCGCCTCCTGTACGGCACATAGAAAACAGAGGGTTGAATGAATGAGTAATTTCGAGACGCAAGCAGCCAAGATCCGCAACCAGCCGGGATTCATCGCGGCGCTGGATCAAAGCGGCGGCAGCACGCCGAAGGCGCTCAAACTCTACGGCGTCGAAGAAAGCTCCTATTCGAGCGACGCGCAAATGATGGATCTCGTCCACGAGATGCGCACCCGGATCGTCAGCAGCCCGGCTTTCACCGGTGAGCGCATCGTCGGCGCGATCCTGTTCGAAGCCACGATGGATCGCGATTTCAACGGCCAGCCGGCGGCCGAGTACCTGTGGAACAGCAAGCAGATCGTGCCTTTCCTCAAGATCGACAAAGGCCTTGCCGACGAGGCGAATGGCGTGCAGCTGATGAAGCCGATGCCGGGGCTCGATGAGACGCTGAAGAAGGCGAAGAGCAAAGGCATCTTCGGCACCAAGGAACGTTCGGTCATCAAACAGAACAATCCCGAAGGCATCAAAGCCGTCGTGCAGCAGCAATTCGAGGTGGCGAAACAGGTGCTGAGCCACGGGCTCATCCCGATCGTCGAACCCGAAGTCGACATCAAGTGCCCGGACAAGAAAGGCGCTGAGGAAAATCTGAAAAAAGAAATCCTCGCGCAGCTCGATGCGCTGCCGGCGGATCAGCAAGTGATGCTGAAGCTCACGATTCCCGATGTCGACAACGCCTATGCGGATCTCGTCAAGCATCCGCGGGTGTTGAAAGTCGTGGCGCTATCTGGCGGCTACACCCGCGAAGAATCGAACCGCCGTCTGGCGAAGCAGAACGGCGTGATCGCAAGCTTCTCGCGCGCCCTGACTGAAGGCCTCAAGGCGCAACAAAGCGATGATGAGTTCAACGCAGTGCTCGATGAGTCCATCCAGGGCATTTACGACGCGTCGAAGACCTAAGATCCACTGACGCAAGTTCGTAATAAAAAGCTCCGACAGCGAAAGTTGTCGGGGCTTTTTTTATTTTTCGATGTTGCGAAGGAGGCGGACGTGAGTCCGGAAAGGAGGGACGCGCCTGGAAAGAATCGGGACCCAGCGGCGATCATTCGAGTGAGCGAAGCCTCCCGTGCACGAAAACAACGATCATCGAGCAAAGCTACGGAACCCTCGCCCATGGCAGCGGCTTTTGCAGCACCAAGACTAATTTCTGGCACCGCAGTGAGCACCCCTCATGGACGTGCACATCGCACAGCGATCGATCTTTCTGGGAGGTTGAATGACACGCCCCTTGCTCGTAGCAGCTGCACTGACGTTGTGCGGCTTCAGCGCGGTATCTCTTGCACAAACACCGCAGTACCGCCTCACGCCAATCGTTGGCGACGATCCTACTGCGGCGACACTGCCGCGCGCCTTGAATGAACGAGGCGAAGCCACGGGCATCGCCATCTCTTATGTGATTCCCGATGACGAGTTCGCACCCATCGAAGAGGAATGGAATGGCTTTCTTTGGCGCGGCGGTCAGTTGATCGATCTGGGCCACCTCGGCGTGCGTGACACCGCACCGACCGCGATCAACGAACGCGGCGTGATCGTCGGCGATGGCGTCTCCATGATCGACGGCGCATACACCTATCGCGGGTTTCATTGGCAGCGCGGCGATATGACCGCCTTCGGCTTGGATCATGCCGAAGACATCAATGATCTGGGACAGATCATCGGTTACGACTGCGGCGTCGAAGAATCCGAGTACAAGTGCAAAGGAAAGCTGTGGCGAAACGGCAGAGCTCGCACGATCAATGGTCTGCCCGCAGGCGATGGTGCGACGAGCGACACGTATACGGATCCCTTCGCGATCAACAACTGGGGTCAAGTCGTCGGTTGGTCGTATCTCGGCAATGGCATTTATCGCGCGTTCATTTGGTTCGCGGGTATGACCACGGAACTAGGCGTATTGCCCGGCACGACGGACAGCGCCGCGCTCGACGTCAACAACTTTGGCACGGTGATCGGCACGTCGGCGTCGGGCGCCTTGATCGGTGAGCGAGGGTTCGTGTGGCGGTTCGGTCGGATGAGCGAGTTGCACCCGATCCATGCAGCGCAAGACTGGACCGTGCCGCGCGCGATCAATGATTTCGGTCTGATCGTTGGCTACACCGGCGTCTGGGCCTCCGGCGAACAAAGCGCCACAGTGTGGCTGCGCGAGGTGGCGCATGATCTCAACGAGTTGGTGCATCCAAGCGATCCGCTTTACGGTCGAGTCGCATTGATCGATGCGTTGGACATCAATAACCGCGGCCAGATTCTCGTGCAGGGCGTCGATTCGACGGGCCTTGCGCGTGGCTTCGTGATGACGCCGGTGCGCCGTAGATAGCGGATAAAAAATCGGGCGCCGTCTTCACCGAGACGGCGCCCGACATTTCAAGTTAGCGGCACGCAGGCCGCCCCATCAGTTACGCCGTGAAGCACCCTCCGGTGGTGCGACGTACGCATCTTGGATGCCGGTCTTTACTTCCATCGAGGCGCCGATATCGAGGTACGTGTTGTTCTCTTCGGTGTACTGCGGCCAATCGACCAGGCCTTCGACGCTCGGATTGCCAGTTTTCGCAAACTGCGCCCAGATGGTCGCGGACTCCTCGGCAACGCGCAGGTCTTCTTCATCGTGCTCAGGCACTTCCTGAGAGCAGCCACCCCCACGCGCGAGGAACAGTGTCGTTGGGGACTGTAGACCGGTCGGCACCGCGCCGAATACATACGTGAGTTCGAGTCCGTGGAAGGCCACACAGCCTTCTTCATTGCGCCAGCCGAGCGGCAGTTGCGAGAAGTTGTAAACCCAGGTGGGCGCGGACTTGGCATGCAGGTTCGCCATCTCCGGTACGGATGTACGCAGCATGGCTTCGCCTTCGTTGGCACCGACGATCAACGGCACCTTGTGCTGCCGGCCGTTTTCGAATCGTTCGTTGATGGGTTCAGGAATGACGTGACCGTCGACGACGACATTGGCGCGAAAGCCCACGTCCTCCGTAGCGGCCGTCTTGATCACGTCTTCCCAGCTCACGGCGCGCATGGCTTCGAGAACGTTGTCTCCTGCTTCGAGGCCAAGTGCGGCGACCAGCTTTTCGCCGCGTGCTTCCGCATCAGCAAGCTGGGTGGCGAGGCGAGAAGAGACCAACGCCGAACCGCTTTGCACGATTGCGCGATCGAAAAGGCCTTCCGTGAGCGGCGTTGCCATCTGCGAGATCACTTTCGAACCGCCGCCGGACTCGCCAAAGATAGTGACGTTGTCGGGATCGCCGCCGAAGGCTGCAATGTTGTCGCGCACCCATTCGAGCGAAGCTTTTAGATCCAGAGTGCCGTAGTTGCCGGAGCCGGTGCCGGACTCGGCAGACAATGCAGGGTGTGCGAGGTAGCCGATGGGTCCGAGCCGGCTGTTCACGGTGACCAACACGACGCCCTTACTGGGCAGCATCGGATGATTGTAGGTCGTCGAATTGCCCGTACCGGAGGTGAGTCCGCCGCCATGGAAGAACACCATGACCGGGCGCTTTTCATCCGGACTCTGCGCGGCTGTCACGACATTCAAATAGAGACAGTCTTCGCTGATTGGTCCACCGGCACCCATGCTGCTTTCGCCTTGCGGGCAGCGGTTCGGCCATTGTGTGGCATCGCGCTCGCCTTCCCAGGCGGCTGCAGGCTGAGGCGCTTTCCAGCGCAGATCACCCACCGGTGGTGCTGCATACGGAAGGCCTCGATAGATATAGGCGGTCACGCCGTTTTCCGTCACGGTTTCGCCGCGCACGGCGCCGAGCGTTGTCTGAACGACTTCGCTGATCGTGGGTTGTGCCGGCGTCTGCGGTTCTGTGTCGCGACCGCAGCCGGACAAAAGCAGCAGAGTGCTGATGGCAGTTCCCACCGTCGTGGTCATGGTTCTCGACATATCTTTACCCCCAGTCAGTCCTGATTGTTTGTTTGTGCCGCTGCGACCCTATCGCCCTCCGACGCAAAGTTCCAGTCCTGTATGAGGTCTATGTATGTCGAGAATTCTCTATTTGCGGCGGATGCCGATGACGCTGCCCACTTCGGTTGGCTTCGTTCGCGAGGCATGAGCCGCGTGCAGCTCAGCGATGTTCTCGAGCGCCTGCGCAGACCATGACGTGCTGCGTCGCTCATTCATATTCATGCACATCGATATCTGTTCGCACGTGGCCGCGAGAAAGCGCTCGCGCGCGTGAAGCATGCGCAGAAAGTAATGCACGCGCTTGGCATCGTAATCGAGCATCTGAAGCTCGAAGCTGAGCGGATCGCCCAGCTTGAGTTCGCGTTGATACGTGAAATGCGACTCCAGGGCGAATGAGCTCAGTCCTTGTTGTAATGACAACTGCGAGTAAATGCCAAGGATATTCCACGGTCGATCGAGCGCCTTGTCGAATACCACGCCGTAGTAGCCCACATTCATGTGACCGTTCGCATCGATATGCTCAGCTTTGACGGCGAAATCGGAATAGTCGATCGCGTCGATGCGTGCTGCGATCTCATTCGAAGCTAGTGTGCGGTCGGCCATCGGCAACGTCCTGGAATGGTGGGTCGGGCGATTCTACCTACCCAAGCAGCGCCGGGCGGTGAAATCAGGCCGCCGCGTCAGCGCGCAAACCTGCGAGAACACGTGAAAAACATCTCTGCAAGACTGCAATGACCTGCGCCGGATGCTGTAAGGTCGCCCCTTTCGCAATCCGAATAGCAGAAGAGCCCGCATGGATGCGCGGCTGCATAGGAATCCAGTGTGACCTTAGAAATCGGGCTGTTGCTGATCATCGCCTGTGTGGCGATCGTGTTGTTCGCGACGGAGAAGCTGCGTATCGATGTGATCGCGCTCATGGTGTTGTCGAGCCTCACGATCTTCGGCCTCATCAATCCGAGCGAAGCGCTCGGCGGCTTCAGCAACCAGGCGACCATCACTGTCGCCGCCATGTTCATTCTCGCGGCAGGTTTACAGAACAGTGGCGCGTTGTCGGGCATCGGGCAGCTGCTGGCGTGGGCCAAATCACCCTTTTTGTTTCTACTGTTGCTCTTCAGCGTGCTCGCGGTGGTCGCGCCGTTCGTCAACAACACCGCGGTTGTGGCTGTGTTCATGCCGGTGGTGATGACGGCCGCGGCGAGTATCGGGATGTCGGCTTCGAAGGCGCTCATTCCACTGTCCTATGTGTCGCAGATGGCGGGTGTGTGCACGCTCGTGGGCACCTCGACAAACCTCTTGGTCAATTCCATGGCGCAAGATCTCGGGCATCGCGGCTTCAGCATGTTCGAATTCGCACCCTTGGGTGTCATTTGCTTCGTCACCGGATGTATTTATTTGTTGACCTTGGGCCGCTGGCTGTTGCCGGAAACGCGCGCCACCGAGTTAGTCGAGCATTACGAGTTGGGCAAATACATCACTGAACTGCGAGTGATGGATGGTTCTTCTTTGATCGGTAAATCGATTCGCGAAGCCAAGCTCGGCGAAAAATTCGGCGTGTACGTGCTCGAATTGCTGCGCGGTGAGGAAAAGGTCTGGTCGCCGCGTTCGCAGATTCTGCAGGAAGGCGACGTGCTGCTCGCCCGCGGCGACTGGTCGAAACTGGATGAGTTGAAAAAGAAGGCGGGGCTGGAACTCGATCCGGAATTCAAGCTCAAGGCGCGCACTCTGGAGGAGGGGACAGAACGGATTCTGACTGAAGTCATGATCGCGCCGAGCTCGCGCCTGATCGGCAGCACGCTTGGAATGCTCGATCGGCGCTGGCAGCAGAGCGCCACCGTTCTCGCGGTGCATCGTCGCGGTGAGGTGTTGCGCAAGCAGCTGAAAGAAGTGCATCTGAACGTGGGCGACGTATTGCTCATGCTCACGCCAGAAAGCGAGATGCATGCGCTGCGCACCGATAACAATGTCATCGTGCTGAGCCAGCGAGATATGGAGAAGCCGATGGGCTGGCGCGCACCGTTTGCGCTCGTGACCATGGCGCTCGTCATTGGTATCTCCGCCGTGGGCTGGGCGCCAATCGCAATCACTTCGTTGATCGGTGCGGTCGCTATGACGGTCGCAGGGTGTCTGGAAGCAGACGAGGTCTACGATTCGGTCGACTGGCGCATCATCATTCTGTTGGCGGGTTTGCTGCCACTTGGCACGGCCATGAGTCAGACGGGCGCCGCGGAATTCATCGTTGCCAACACGCTCGGGTTCGTAACTGCGCTTGGTCCCCTGGTGGTGTTGGCGGTGCTTTATCTGATGGCGCTGCTGCTCACTGAATTCATGAGTAACGCTGCCGCAGCGGTGATCTTGACGCCGATCGGCATGTCCACCGCGAACTTGCTCGGTGTCGATGCGACACCGTTTCTCATCGCGGTGACGTTCGCAGCCTCGACCAGCTTCGCCACACCAGTGGGCTATCAGACGAACACGATGGTGTACAACGCCGGCAATTATCGCTTCGTCGATTTCGTCAAGGTCGGTCTGCCGCTGAACCTGATCTTCTGGGTACTGGGCGTGATCTTCATTCCGGTGTTCT
>CAZIXV010000203.1:0-6944 GCA_964543105.1 uncultured Steroidobacteraceae bacterium | reverse complement strand
GCCACCTGCAACGCGCCGATCTGGCACCCCTGGCGATCGCGCAATGCCGAGTAGCGCAGTTCGTAGGTATGCAGGTCATTGTCGACGGCAGCCGCGCGTTCCATCTGAAACTCTTCACCCCGCAGCGCGCGCTCCCAACGCTCGCGCGCTTCGGTGCGCGCCTCTTCGCTCGGCAGCAACTCGAGCATGGCATCGCCCGTTTTTGGTCGCGTGCCAAAGCGGCGTTCGAACAAGTCGGCATAGGCGCGGTTGAAAGCGAGGAAGCGAAAGTCCGTATCGACCGCGCAGATGTGCACTTCCATGTTCTCGAATATATCGGCGAACAGTTTGCGCTCGGCGAGCATCGAATCGACGCGATGTTCGAGCGTGTCATTCAAATGGCGTAGCTCTTCTTCGCGTTGATTCACCGCAAGCTCGCTGAGTACGCGCGAGGTCACGTCATAGCCGTCGACGAAGACGCCGATGACGTTGCCGGAAGCATCCGTAATCGGCTGATAAACGAAATTTAGATACGACTCTCTGGGCTTGCCGCTGTGTTCCAGCACCACCCGCGCATCGCGTCCGGTGTAAGCCTCACCCGTTTCGTACACGCGATCGAGCAGCTCGAAATATCCTTGGTTGGCCACGTCGGTCAACGCGTCGCGAATCGTTTTGCCGACGAGTTCGCGGTTGCCGACGAGCTGGTGAAAAAACGCGTTGGCATATACGACGCGATGCTCGGGCCCCAGCAGAATGAGTTTGAAGCTCGGCGATTTGTCGAACAGGCTGCGCCAGCGCGCCTCAGCCTCGCGCAGTTGTTTTTCAGCTTGTGCCCGTTGTACCGCTTCCCAGATGCGCTCGGCGCTGTCGCGGGCGAGTTCGATTTCCATTTCGGTCCAGCGTCGTGGTTCGACGTCATGGATGAACAGCATCGCAGCCAAGCGCTCGTCCTTGATCAGCGGCACGGTGATGCCCGAGCGCGTGCCGGCGAGCTGATACGTTTCGCGGTGGCGCTCGCCCGTCAGTGGATCATCGAAGCCATCGAACAGACGCACCACACGACCGGCACGCAGCTCGTCGATGAGTTTGGCGCCGAAAGATTCCAGTCGATGGCGGCCCGCCATACTGGGCGCGCCTTTCGCAATCCAGTCCTGCACGAACGTGGCAGTTTCATCCGATGCATCGATATCGCAGTAACCGACGCGCGCGGCATTCAAGTACTCGCCAAGCGAGGCAGCGGCCCGGCTGATGATTTCATTGGCATCGCTCAAGCGGCGAATGCTGTCGCTCAACGACAGCTGGAAAGCCAGGCGCCGCTCGGTGAGGACTTTCTTCGTTGTCTCGCTGCAGATGACGAGCACACCGCCGACGTTATTCGGCGCGCTCGCATCGTCGATCGGCCCATAGCTGTAGGTCCAATACACCTCATCGAGTCGTCCAAAGCGCGTGGTCGGGACGAGTTGGTTCTCGTGCCAGGTCGCGCCTCGGCCGGCCAACACCAGATCGATCTGCGGGCCGATGATCGTCCAGATCTCATCCCAGGCTTGCCGCGCGGGTGCGCCCAGGATAGCGGGATGCTTCTCGGGCCCGAGCGACTGTGAATAGGCATCGTTGTAGAAACTGATGAGCTCGGGGCCCCAGAACAAAAAGATCGGATGATTCGTGGTCAATAAGATGCGCAATGCAGTGCGCAAAGGCTGCGGCCAGCCGCTGGGTGGACCCAGCGGTGAGGTCTCCCAGGGATAGCTCCGAATCAACTCCCCCATGTGTCCGCCGCCTGCGAGGAAGTCGATTTCCCCGTGGGGCGGGGCGTGTGCAATGGAAGCCATCGTGAGAGCCTGCGTCAGCGTGAGCGCTGTGAAAATCTGCAAGTTTTACAAGGAACCGGAGTGCGCGTTCGCGCTTCTCCTGGTTCTTGATTGTTGCAGGAGATTGCCATGCGCATCATCAAAGCCACCACTACTGCTGTGTTGTTCCTCGCCGCATCCGCATATGCGCATCACGGCTGGGATGGTTACGACTCGAACAAGGTGCTGACGCTGGAAGGGCGCATCGAGTCCGCGGGTTACGAAAATCCGCATGGCACGGCGACCTTGAGGACCGACACGCGAACCTGGGAGATCGTGCTCGCGCCGCCGGCGCGCATGACCAATCGTGGACTGACGCGCGAGATGCTTGCGGTGGGCGCCACGGCGAAGGTCGAAGGTTATCCGCATCGCGACAACGCGGGCGAGTTGCGTGCCGAGCGGATCACGATCAACGGCAAGACGGTCGAGCTTCGCTAGCCCTCGCGCGCGTGTCGGCGCGGGCGCCGCGACTTACTGATTGAAGCGCTCAATTGGTGGACAATCGCGCGCGTATCCCTAACGAGGTGACTGCAATGGGTTCCAAATTCGCTACGCGCTGGTCGCGCCGTACGTTCATCGAACGTTCCGCGCTCGCCGGCGCTGCTATCGCCTGCGCCCCCGCGCTGAGCTGGGCAAACGAGTCGGCTCTGCCTGTGATCACCAAAGCCATTCCGAAAACCGGCGAAAAGTTGCCGGTGATCGGACTGGGGACGAATGCGTACGGCGTATCGGATCCGCAGGAACTCGCGGCGCGCCGTGATGTGCTGGAGCGTTTCTCCGAGCTCGGCGCGAAAGTCATCGACACGGCACGCGGCTACGGTGACTCGGAACCGGTGATCGGCCGCATCCTGAAAGACCTCGGCACGCGGGAACAAGTCTTCCTCGCGACGAAAACGCCGATTCGCGGCGCGATCGAACCGGGCGATGGCGAATTGCAGAAGGCATTCGAGCGGCTGCAGACCGATAAGATCGATCTGATGCAAATCCATAATTTCCATGAGATCGACACGCTGTTCCCGCGCTTGCAGGAGTGGAAACAAGCCGGGAAGGTGCGCTACATCGGCGCGACGACATCGACCGATAACCAATATGCGCAGATGAAACAGGCACTGAACAAGTTGCCACTCGATTTCATTCAGATCGATTATTCGATCGACAATCGCAATGCCGCGGACGAAATCCTGCCCCTTGCGCAAGACAAAGGCGTGGCGGTGCTCATCAACGTGCCGCTCGGCGGCCGGCGTGGCAATGTGTTGTCTCGTGTTTCAGGCCAACCACTGCCGGCATGGGCTGCGGAAATCGATGTGACGAGCTGGGCGCAGCTCATGCTCAAGTACAACGTCTCTCACCCGGCCGTAACGGCGGTAATCCCAGGCATGACCAAAGTTGCGCACCTCGAAGACAATCAGCGCGCAGGCCGCGGCCGGCTGCCGGATGCGCAAATGCGTAAACGCATCGAGCAATTCTGGGACGCTTTACCAAGCTAACTGACGCTCACTCACACCTGCAAAGCTCTCCTGCGTTAGCGGGAGAGCTTTGCTTTGGTATGAACCATGTCACCTCAGAGCGCGAGCGCGAAGAAGGCTTCTCTTGCGCTCAGTCACCCGCCACGCATCCGTCGTGGAACGGCCGCGAGCGTTCCGGAATTGGTCGATGATGAAGTTCTCTGCGCCAATGCGTTTCAGTCCCTGCGTTCTGCTGCTGTGTACTCAAATTGCCGCTGCCGGCGTGGCGATCGAATTCGAAGGGCTCGAAGACGAAATGGAGGCGGCGGCACGCAACAATCTTGAAATGCAGCAATACGCTGAGCGCGCTTTGTCGCCGAGCCAAGCGAATCGGTTGTTTGCGAAGGCAGGCGATGAAATTCGCATCGCGCTGCAGCCTTACGGCTATTACGACGCCCGGGTCGAGGGCGATCTGTCACGCGGCGAAAAGGAAGGTGACTATCGCGCCGTGTTTCGCGTGACCCTCGGCGAGCCGGTGAAAGTGACGCGTGCTGATGTCGCCGTCCAAGGTGCGGCAGCGGAGCTGCCAGAGATACAGGAAGCCATTAAAGCTTTTCAGCCGCGTATTGGTGAGCAACTCGAACATGGCGTGTACGAGGGCAGTAAGGCAAATATTTCAAATCAACTGCAATCGCTCGGCTTCTTCGATAGCACGCTCGATCAGCATCGCGTCGGCGTGCTGCAATCCGCACACTCGGCGGATATCGATTTGCAGTGGACGAGCGGCGAGCGCTATCGCTTCGGCGAAGTGAGCTTCAGCGATACGCAGTTCTCAGATGACTTTCTGCGGCGCTATGTGCCGTGGGACGAAGATGCCTATTACTCCATCGACGATTTGCTGACGTTGCAGCAGCGCTTCGTCGATGCTGACTATTTTTCCAGCGTCTCGGTTCAACCCGACTTGGCGCGCAAGGCCGATGGACGCGTGCCGGTCGAGGCGCTGCTGATTCCCGCAAAGCGCACGATCTATACCGCAGGCGCTTACGTAAGCACCGACTCAGGTCCCGGTGCACGCGTCGGCATGGAGCGGCGCTGGCTCAATAGCCGCGGCCACAAGGTGGGTGGTGCGATCGCTTACTCGCAACGCCTCGAGGAATACAGCGCATTCTACCGAATCCCGCGCCCGGGTCAGCGCAATCGCAATTACAACTTCGGCATCGGCTATCGTGATGAAGAAACCGATACCAGCCGCTCGCGCATGGCGCGTGTCGCCGCATCCGAAGTCCTCGATCAATGGCGCGGCTTCACGCGCACATTGGGCTTGCAGTACTTGAACGGTGACTTCGAGATCGCCGAGGAACAGCGCTCGACCAGCCTGCTGTACGCGGACGCGATGCTGACGCGCAAGCGCGCTGACGATCTGCTGTTTCCGTCGCGCGGTTTGTCGTTGTTGTACGGCCTGCGGCTGGCTGCGGAAGGCGCGCTGTCGGATACGAGCCTCGCGCAGATCCGTGCCGAAGCGAAATGGATTCGTCCGACCTCGCGCCAATCGCGACTCATCTTGCGCGCTGCGGTCGGTGCGATGGTCGTCGATGATTTCGATGCGTTGCCGCCCGAACTGCGCTTTTTCGCGGGCGGGGATCGTTCGGTGCGCGGTTTCGATTACCAGCAGATCGGTGAGGTCAACGAAACCGGCGGCGTAATCGGCGGCAAGTATCTGACGGTCGCGAGCGTCGAATACGAGTATTACTTTCTACAGAACTGGGGCGCGGCGGTGTTCGTCGATGCCGGCGATGCGTACAGCTCGACCTTCAACGCGAATGTCGGCGCGGGTATCGGCCTGCGCTGGCGCTCACCCGTTGGCATCGTGCGGGTCGACTTTGCGATCCCGGTCGCCACCGACCTGAACGACAGCCTGCGCTTCCACATCGTCATCGGTCCAGATCTATGAAGTTGCGTTGGTATTCATGGGTCGGCCTCGGTGTACTCACGCTCGTGGTGTTGATCGGTCTCGCGTTCGCCTGGCTCGTCAACACGAATGCGGGCGCGCGTTGGGCAGTGGCGCGTGCGAACGGGTTTTTGGATGACGCGCTACAAATCGAGCGCATCGATGGCGCGCTGGCAGGGCCGCTGACGCTCACCAATCTCACATACCGCGATCCGAAGAGCGGTCTGGATGTCGCGGCTGCGCATGTTCACGTCGATCTCGCATTGAGCAAGCTGCTGGGCATGACGGTACATGTCGTCACGGCGGAGCTGCGCGGTGTCGACGTGCATTTGCGCGAACCGACGCAACCCGCGCCCGAGCCGCCGCCGGAGGATGACGCGCCGTTCACCCTGGATGCGCCGATCGATCTCATCGTCGAGCGCTTCGTGCTGCGCGACTTCGAGTTGGTGAATCGCGAGCAACCGGTCGTAACGATCACTGCTGCTGAATTCGCAGGCGAATGGCTCGGACCTGCATTGGCGGTGCGGCAACTCGATGTGCGCTCACCGCAAGGCGAAGTGCATTTCGCGGCAGACGTGCGACAGGGACGCTACTACGAAGGTGAAGGTGCAGGACGTTTTCGCTGGCAGGTCGGTGAGCGCACGTTTGCCGGTTCGCTCGAAGCGCAGGCGCAAGAGGCGGCGACAGAATTGCTCGTGAACCTCTCGGCGCCGCTTGGAGCGCGGCTCTTGATCGAGTTGCAACAGACCGAGGAGCTGCCCTGGAAATTCTCGCTCGAGGCGCCGACCTTCGATCCGCGTGAGGAGTTGCTGCGGGGCTCATCACTGCAAAGCTTGGCCGCACGCTTGAATGGCTCAGGTTCGTTGCGCGAGGGCACCGTCGCAGGACGAATCGAAGTCAATCAAGAGCCCATCGAAATCGAACGCCTACATTTCAGGCAGCAGCCGGAAGCGCTCGATCTGGATGCGCTCGTGCAACTCGGCGGCGGGGATGTCACGGCAAAAGGCACGGTACGCACGGCTCGAGAGCCGGCGGCTGCAGAACTCAACATCGGCTGGAGCGATATCGTCGTGCCAGCCTCGCTGGCCGGCCAAGAGCTGTTCACGCGCGGCGACATCAATGTCGACGGCAGCGCTGAGCGTTATCAGGCGAGCGGTTCGATGAGCATTGGACCAGCCGAGCGAATCGCGAATCTCGAACTCAAGGTGCAGGGAACCGAGCAGCGCGTCGATGTCGAGCAGCTCGACATCGTGCAGCCACAAGGGCGCTTTGCAGCGCGCGGTCACGTGGAGTTGCAGCCGCAACTTGCATGGACGTTCGATGCGCAGGCGCGTCAGTTCGATCCAGGTGCATTTGCAGTCGAATGGCCGGGTCGTTTGAATTTCAAATTGAACACGCAGGGCACACTCCCTGAAGAAGGGCCGCGCGCCACGCTCCGCGTCAATGAATTGCGCGGAAGCTTGCGTAATCGCGATCTGGGCGGACGCATCGATCTGCAGCTCTCACCAGGCATGGTCATCGCGGGCAATCTCGATTTGCGCTCAGGTCAAAGCCGCATCCAACTCGTCGGCGAGCGCGGCGAGACAATGGACGCCGTCGCGACGTTCGATGTGCCCGCTGTGAACGATTGGCTGCCGGACGGTTTGGGTGCGTTGCATGGGCGTATCACAGCGCAAGGGCAGTGGCCCGATCTCGATATCGCAGGCGAATTGGATGGACGCAACC
>CAZIXV010000202.1:0-7006 GCA_964543105.1 uncultured Steroidobacteraceae bacterium | reverse complement strand
GCAGATTTACAGTCTGCCCCCGTTGGCCGCTTGGGTACCCCTCCGCGGACATAAGAGCCGGGTATTCTCGTGACGGAGGTATTGAGTGTCAACAGCAAGTTGCACCGCAATGCCACGCCTCTTCTTAGATACATCGCTCAAGTGAGAACCGGATCCGCCGATACCCTGCATTGAGGTGGTCGTCCGGTCGTTATTCTCTTTGACAATTGCGATGGTTTCCCAGGATTTCGAAAACCGACTCAAAGCACAAGTAGATTTCCCCAGCCCTTCACGTGTGGCGACGGAAATCATCTCGCTCGCGCGCGATCCGGACATCGAGATGTCGAAAGTCGCGCAAGCGGTCGGCCGCGATCCGGCGATGACGGCGAAGATTCTACGCATCGCGAACTCAGCTTTCTATGCGCAACGCCGTCCCAGCCAAAATCTTCGGCAGGCGCTGGTCATCATCGGCTTGAATGCCGCGCTCACCCTCGCCCTCAGCTTCTCGCTCGTCTCATCGATGCGAGCAATGCGACCGGCCGGGATCGATTATCCGCGCTTCTGGCGCCGCGCTCTCGTCGGCGCGACGGCTGCGCGCGCATTTTGCGAAGCCGCGAAGATGGGACATCCCGAAGACGTGTTCCTGGCAGCGCTACTTCAGGATATGGCGGTGCTCGCGATCGATCGGGCGTCGCGCGACTTCTACAGCCGCCTACCGCCTGCGGCAACTCACGCAGATTGGATCACCTACGAACAACAGGAACTCGGCAAGGACCACGCCGGCTACTCGGCGATGCTGCTGCGCTCATGGAATTTGCCGGAACGGATCTGCAATGCCGTCGAACGCAGCCATTCGCCGCAAATCCTGCCCAAGGGCTCCGATGATGCGCGCTTTGCCAGCTGCGTCGCGCTCGGCAGCGACCTGGCCGAAGCCGTGTTGTCCTCTGAGCGCACCACTGCGCTCGGCAATCTGACGAAACGCGCCGAGCAATTGCTCGAAATGAGTCATGAGCAATTCAATGATGTCGTCGCGCGCGTGCTGAAGCTGATTCCCGAGACGGAAGAGCTGTACGAGACCCGTCTCATCGAAGCCGACGATGCGGAAAATCTGCTGGCCGAAGCGCGCGAGCTGCTTGCCGTGCGCAATTTGCAGGCGTTGCAAGAAGTCAGCGCGCTGCAGGCGACGACGAGCGTGTTACTCACACGTACCGAAGAAGCGGAAGACTCGAGCCGCCGCGATGCGCTCACCGGCGCGCTCAATCGACCCTGGCTCGATCGCCTGCTCGACCGCGAATTCACCCAAGCCGTCGTCTTCGGCCGCGATCTCAGCATTGCGCATGTGGATCTCGACCGCTTCAGAACGACAAACGATAAACATGGCACCGAGGTGGGTGATCGCGTTCTCCGTAGCTGTGCGCGCGTGCTGCAATCTTGCGTACGCGGCAGCGATTTGGTCGCGCGCTTCGGAGGCGAGGAATTCATGATCGTGCTTCCTGGCGCAGATCATGAAATAGCCCAGCAAGTGGCGGCGCGCGTCCTGAAGGCGCTGGCAACTACGGATCACGATCCGGAAACTGGAAACGTGACGATCACGGCCTCGATCGGCATCGCCACGTACACGCCGCGCCATCGCTTCCCGAGTACGCTTGCCATGCTCGAAGCTGCGGATCACGCCCTCTACGCAGCCAAGCTGTGTGGGCGCAATCGCTACGAGTGTTACGAAGAGCTCACCGCCGCCTCAGGCACGCCGGCCGTCGCACGCCGCTGATCAACGCAGCGACGACGCGGCAAGATCGACGATCTCCACGTCGTCCTGAGCGAAGAGCTCACCCAGAAACTGACTGCCGATACGCGCGAAACGCTCCGCGCCATCGGTTGCGAGCAAGGAAGTGCGCGGCGTTCCTCCACGATTCTCCAACCCCGCTGCCCGCAAATGCGCGGCAAGCTCTGCGGCCGTCGTCGCTGCAGAGTCCACGATGACCATCTCCAGCCCGACGACGCGCCGAATGGCTTCGACGAGCACGGGAAAGTGCGTACAGCCGAGCAGCAAGGTGTCGATCGTGGGCTCCGTCTGCAGCAATTCATCGAGATATCGATGGGCAATCGCTTCGACAATAGGTCCGTCGATCCATCCCTCTTCCGCAAGCGATACGAACAATGAGCACGCTTTCGCGATGACTTTGGTGTGCGGCGCAAGGGCAGCGATGCAGCGTTGATACGCACCATCACGCACGGTGCCTTCCGTCGCCAGCACGGCGATCGAGCCGGACTTCGTCGCGCGAGTCCCTGCGACCGCGCCCGGCTCGACTACACCGATGACTGGCATCGGCGCAAAGCGCGTACGCAGCTCTTCCACCGCAACCGATGAGGCGGTATTGCAGGCGATGACGAGATATTTGATACCTCGACCGACGAGAAACTCGCTCGCCTGTATCGAATAACGCAACACCGATTCGCGACTCTTCGTGCCATACGGCAAGCGCGCGGTATCGCCGAGATACAGAAAACTCTCGTCCGGCAACGCTGCGCGCAGCGCGCGCATCACCGTCAAGCCACCCACGCCGGAATCGAACACGCCGATCGGCGCGTGATGCCGCGGTAGATCATGCGCGGATGAGCGCTTCATTGACGCGCTGAGGGAACCAGAACTTTCTTCGAACATTTGACGGTGAGGCGAATGGATGGAAGTGATGCTCACGCAACGTTACATCATGCAAGTGACGCACGATGAATGTGGCGCGCTGCTCACGCAACTGTCGTCGTGCGATGCGCAAGAGCGCGCGTGTTTACGACATAACACCCTTACTTCGGGCTTCGCATGTGTTTAGCACCACGGCATAATGCGCGCCGTTCAACGCCGTCAGGCCAAGTCATGCGCCGTATCGAAAATAACGATTCAAGAGACTCGGGGATCTGACCATGGAGCGACGCCTCCACACTCGCCATCGCGCACGCACTGCCGTCTATGTTTCCGTTCCTGGTCGTCCCGGCAAGTTGTGCCGAGCACGTAATTTGAGCGCGAACGGCGTCTTCATCGAAACCGCCAACCTCGGCTTGAAAAAAGGCGCCACCGTCCATCTCGCCTTTGCGATCAATCTCGGCGTCGTTACGAAAATCCATCGCCGCACGGCCATCGTGGCGCACATCTCTCGCGGCGGCACCGGCTTGATGATGGAAAGCCTCACCGGCACCCGTTAGTTTCTCGCTGCATCATGCAGCGCGCTTTGCGCTGCATTCGACGTCGATTCGTCTTGAAATGAAGCTCGTATGGTCGGCATCGACCTGCGAGAATGGCGCGCCCTTCTGCTTCGATCGAATTGCGTGTGCCTTCATTTTCTTCGCTTGCCCTTGAAGACGAGCGCTCCAGCGTGAGCGATAGCGCTGCCGATCTCGTCGGCGAACTCAAGCGCAGCTTCGGTTTCGATTCGTTCCGTCCCGGCCAACAAGCCGTCGTACGCGACGCGCTCGCGCGGCGCGACATGCTTGCCATCATGCCGACCGGCGGCGGCAAATCGCTGTGTTTCCAGCTCCCGGCGGTCATGTCGTCCGGCGTGACGCTCGTGGTATCGCCGCTGATTGCATTGATGCAGGACCAGGTGCGCTTACTGGCGCAAAACGGCATCGCAGCGACGTACATCAATTCGAGCCTCGAAGGCCGCGAGATCGCCGCCCGCATCCGGGGTCTGCAGCAAGGTGACTACAAGCTCGTTTATGTCGCGCCGGAGCGTTTGCTTCAGTCCGAATTCGTCGGACAACTACTGCCGACTCTAAATGCCGAACGCGGCCTCACGGCATTCGTAATCGATGAAGCACATTGCGTGTCCGAGTGGGGCCATGACTTTCGCCCCGAGTACCGGCAACTAGCGACGCTACGGCAGCGCTTCAAGAGTGTGCCTGTATGGGCGTTCACGGCCACCGCAACAGAACGCGTTCGAGCAGACATCGTGCAGCAGCTCGCATTGCGCGAGCCGGCCATTCACGTCGCAAGCTTCAACCGCACGAATCTGTTTTATGCGGTGAAACCCAAGAACAAGCACACCTATGCGGACTTGCTCGCGCGCACACGTGATGCGTCGGCGGGCATTATTTATTGCCTGTCACGCAGACGCGTCGATGAACTCGCGGCGCAATTGCAAGCGGACAACGTGCGTGCACTGCCCTATCACGCGGGGCTCGACGCCGAAACGCGACGACGCAATCAAGAAGCGTTCATCCGTGACGATGCGCAAGTGATCGTCGCGACCATCGCGTTCGGCATGGGCATCAACAAACCCGATGTGCGCTGGGTTGCCCATTACGATTTGCCGCGCACGCTCGAAAGCTACTACCAGGAATCCGGTCGTGCCGGGCGCGACGGCGATCCGGCGCACTGCGTGCTCTACTTTGGCGCCGGCGACATCCGCACGGCTGAATTTCTCATTCAGCAGAAGATCGATCCGATATCGGGCGAGCCGCTAGAAGACGAACAACGCCTTGCTCGCCAGCAATTACGCCAGGTGCTGAACTATGCGGAATCGATGGAATGCCGGCGCGCAATTCAATTGCGCTACTTCGGCGAAGCGTTTGAGCCGCCGTGCGGTGCATGCGACAACTGCACGAACCCGCGCGAAGTGCAGGATTGGACGCTACCCGCCCAGCAATTCCTCTCCTGTGTAGCGCGCCTCGGACAACGCCGCGAACGTTACGGCGCCGCACACGTCATCGATATCCTGCGTGGCAGCGAAGCGCAAAAGCTCGTCGATCGCGGACATCAATCACTCAGCGTGTACGGCATCGGCAAAGATCGCAGCGTGGAGGAATGGCGTCACCTGGCGCGTAATCTCGTCCATCAAGCGCTCGTCGATGAAACCCAAGACGGTTACCCCGTGCTGGTACTGAATCAAGACAGTTGGAGCGTTTTACGCGGTGAGCGGATGGTGCACATCGCCGCACCGCCGAAGCGCGAAAAACGCAGCCGCAAAGCCGCAGCCGCTGCCGAGGCGGCGGAGCACGATCCTCTATTCGAGCGTTTGCGTGCCTTGCGTAAACAACTTGCAGACGACGCAGGCGTCCCGCCCTACGTCATCTTCCATGACGCGACTTTGCGCGAACTGTCGCAGCAGCAGGTGACTTCCCTCGAACAATTCGCGCGCATTCCGGGTGTAGGCGCAACGAAACTGGCGAAGTACGGCGAGCCGTTTCTCAACGAAATTCTCGCGTTCACATCGACGTAACGAGCGCTGCGCGCCGCAACCCATCGATGCTTTTCGGTGACGTTCGGCCAGAACGTCGCTGAGCGTTTGCGTCCGTAACGTTAACGAACGTTAACCGCCGGTGATGTAACCGTAAGTTACTGGACGTCGCCAAGCACGCCGCACGATGATCCCCGAGCGCGCACGCAAGAACGCGCAGCCTTCTTAGAAGAGGAGTCTGAGCTGAACCAAACCATCACGCGCCCTCGATCGCTCAAGGCGATGGCCTGGAGATGGCTGATCGTTGCTCATCGCTGGCTGGGGATCGCGACATGCCTGCTGTTCGTCGCCTGGTTCGCCTCTGGCCTGGTGATGATGTACGTGGGCTTTCCCGACTACACACGCGCCGAGCGACTCGCGCGCCTAGAGCCGCTCGATTGGAAACGCGTCAGCCTTCCACCTGAGCGCGTCTTGCACGGACTCGCGCTGGGCGAATTTCCGCGTGAATTTCGCCTGGAAATGCTCGACGGCGAGCCGGTGTATCGAGTCGCGGCCGCAGGATGGCCGCGGATGACGATTTCGGCGGTCACTGCTCAACGCATTGAGCACATCGATGCACAGCAGGCGGGCGCGATCGCCCAGCGTGCGAGCGGCATGGCTGTGCGAACAGTGACGACGCTCGAGCGCGATCAATGGACGGTTGCGGGCACCTATGACGGACATCGTCCGCTACACCGCGTCAGCCTCGATGATGATCGTGGTCTCGAGTTATACGTTTCATCGACGAACGGCGAGATCGTGCTCGACACGACCGCGCGCGAACGCGGCTGGAATTGGCTGGGCGCTGTGCTGCACTGGTTTTATTTCACCGAGCTACGCGCGCATCCGCCGCTGTGGAGCAAAGTCGTTCTCTGGACGTCCGGCATCGGCATATTCGTAGCGGTTACAGGACTCTGGCTCGGCATCGATCGCTTGCGCCTGCGTCGTCGCGATCGCAAGTTCTCCCTGACCCCATTTCGCGGCTGGATGGCATGGCATCACCTCGCGGGCATCACCGGCGGTGTATTGCTCTTGACGTGGATTTTCAGCGGCTGGCTATCGATGGGGCCGCCGGTGCCATGGGAGCGTTCGTTCGATCCTCTGCCGCGCACCGTCGCCACTCAGACGCTCGCAGGCGTTAGCGAGCCCGACTTTCCCGTCGATCTCACCGCGCTCCGACAACTCGATCCCGCCGCAACGCGCGAGGCCGTTTTCATGTGGGCGCTCGGCGAGCCGCAGATCGCCCTCGCCGGCCATGCCGGTCGCCAACACATCCTCGATCCGCTGACGATGCAGCCGCGCAGCTTCACGCAAACGGCCTTCACTGACTTGGCGCCCCGACTGCTACCGCACGCTGCGCTCATCGAAGTCGCACGGCTCGATCGCGAGGATGCGTATTGGTATTCCAAGCATGTCTTGCGACCGCTGCCGGTACTGCGCTTCAAATTCGACGATGCGGATCGCACGTGGATCCACATCGATCCTGCAACAGGACAGCTGGTCGGTTGGCTGCGCTCGAGCGATCGCGTCCATCGTTGGCTGTTCGGCGCGCTACACAGCTTCGACTTTGGTGGATTGCTGCAGCATCGGCTGCTGCGCGACACACTGATGTGGATTTTCAGCCTCGCCGGACTGATCGTGTCGATCAGCGGCGTCGTCATGGGCTGGCGGGCGCTGCGGCGGTGAGAGGAGCGGAGCGACGGGCTATGCACTCACCGCCGGTACACTCTCTTAGCCACGCCGCACCGTGACGAGTGAGGATTGCTGGGCGCTGGGCTGCTGGCGAGAAGCCAGCGCAGTCGTTGAAGCTCCGCTTC
>CAZIXV010000201.1:0-7081 GCA_964543105.1 uncultured Steroidobacteraceae bacterium | reverse complement strand
ACAGGTCGCCGGGATTGAGCACGTTCGGCGCGCAACGGCACACGCGTAGTGAAATCGCCGCCCGCAATCGAGCGCACGGTGGCGGCCGCCATTTCCGGCTCGCCGCCGAGACTGCGAAATACGCTGCCGATCAAAATCCACGAGCCCACGCCCAATGCCGCAATCATCACCACAGCCATGATCAGGCTCACGATGAGATTGCGTTTGACGTTGTCGACGCCGCCGCTCAACAGCGAGCTGAATTCGTTCATTGCCGCTTCTTGCGCTTGAGTCACGAAGGACATCAGTGACTCCGAGTTCGATTGCATTTGCGCAATCGCTGCGCCGGCATCGCCGGATTGCTCCCCGAGCAGGATGCGCGTTGCGGCCACGGCGGAGGAGTAATAGCGCTCGAAGCGTGCGCTCAATTCGGGGCCGAGCTCCGCATCGCTCTGCAGCTGCGTGAGGCTGCGCAGCGCGTCGTTCGCGCGTGCGGCGCTTTCCGATGCGGCGCCCAATGCATCCGAGTCACCTTCAGCGACGGCCCGCTGCAACAGATCTTGGATCTGCAGAATTTCCGCGCGGATCGAGCGCAGGGCTTCGACAGTCGGATATTGCACGTGCTCGATTCGCTGCAATGCCGCCGAGGTGCGGGCATTGATCTGAGAATTGACGGCGATGCCGATCGTCACGATGACCGCCGTCATGATCGGCAGCAGCCAGATGCGGTGTTTGAATGTCATAGGACTTATAGGGCGCAAAGAGCTAAAGCCCGGTCGGGCTACCTCTTCCCTTAACGGCGCAGCGACGGTGCGCTTGAGTCCGGTCACGTCAAAGTTGGCTGCGTTTCTCGTTATGCGCCAGCAACTTAGGCGATCCCGGCAATGGGCGTGAGGCGGAAGATGAGAGGGAGTGAAGGGTTGTGGGGCGCTGGGCTGCTGCCCAGAGTCAGGATACGCACGGACGTTGCGTCGTTTTGTTCTTGCCAGCAGCCCAGCGCCCAGCAGCCCTGACCTCAAAGCCCGCGCAGTCACCAACCGCTAACCGCTAACCGCCAACCAAAAAAGAAGCGGCAGGCTGAGAACTCCCAACCTGCCGCGCTGGCTCTGGCGCTCATGCCGGACGTGCCGGTTACATGGAGCGCTCGTCCATCCCCAAATCCTTAGCGTTGATTCTCGAACTTGAGACGAATCATCGCACGCTGCTGGACCTTCACGCCGTTGCGTTCGACCGGCTCGAAGCGCCATTGACGTACCGCGCGGGTCGCGGCGTCGTCGAAGACTTCTGCAGGACTCGAATTGCGCACTTCGACGTCATCGACCGAACCGTTCGGCATCACGGTGAAGGCCACTTCCACCCAGCCTTCGATGCCGCGCTTGCGCGCTGATTCAGGATACTGCGGCGCCGTCATGCGCACGCGCTTCAAGGTCGCGGCAGAGACGATGGTCGTCGCTTCGCGAGCGGCGCGAAGATCGCGCTCGGCTTGTGCGATCTGCGCCTCGCTATAGCGCGCGCCGACTTCGCGCGCACCCGCGATGAGTTGTCCTGAGCGATCGTAGGCTTTCGCATTCATCGCTTGCTTGGCGACATCGAGCAGGCGAGTCGTGAGCGCGCGCGTCAGTTCTTCGATCGCTGGATGGCCGGGCGCCTGCGATTGCAGGCTTGCAATGCCATCTTTCGCGCTGCTGCCGGCGGGATCGATCAACTTGCCTTCAGTGATGCGCTGGCGGATGTCTGCGATCAATGGATCGACATTCGGGCCGGCGGGCGCTTGCTGCGTCGGACGACGCGGCGCGGTTGATGCGACGGTCGCAGCCGGTGCCTGAGTGCTCGATGGTGCAGGGGCGCTGGTGCGCGCTGCATCGGCAATCGCGCGTTCGACGGTCGAGAGTTGTGCGCCTGCGGAGCCGAGGCCGCGGGCGGCCGTGACATAGCCTTGCGCTTCATCGAGCTTGTCGGCGGCGAGTGCTTTGCGGGCTTCTTCAGTGAGCAGCCCGGCCAGTTCGCGAATGTTTTGCGCAACGCTCGGGTCGGTCGGATCGAGGCGTCGGGCTTCGATCAGCGCGTCGCGGGCGCTGCCACCAGCGGGTGTGATCAGCCGGCCATTCGCCATGCGATCGTTCGATTGCGCGAGCAGCGTACGCACGCGCGCACCGACTTCCTGCGCCTGGCTCAGTTTCAAGCGTTCGCGTTCGCGCGCGATTTGCGTGTCGAGAAAGGCAAGACGCGGATGCGCCGCATCGATATCGCGTGCCGTTTCGATATTGCGAATGGCTTCTTCGAGGCGCTCCGCGGTGAGTGCGCTCTCGGCGCGTTCGAGCACCTTATCGACAACCGAGCGGATGCCGGCCTTCGCCGCTTCACTGTCGGGATCCAAGGCAAGCGCGCTGCGATACAGGTCGAGCGCGCTTTCGCCCGCAGGAGCGAGGTAACGGCCTTGATCAAAGGCGTCTTTCGCGAGATCGATTTCAGCTTGGACGGGATCGGGCCGGCTGGGTAATCCACCGCCCATTGCTTCTGGATTGGCTGGTTGCGCCACAGGCGGAGCTTCGGGCGTGCTCGTGAACTTCGTTACACCGAACCAGATGCCGCCGATGACGACGAGCAAACCGACCGCAAGCGCGCCGTAAGTGGCGACATAGTTCTTGTTGCCGCCCGTCGAATCGCTGCCGGAGCTGCGTCGCTCGTCGGAAGCTTTGAGATCGTTGTGTTGAGCGACGGCGGCCTCGAGCGCGAGGCGCGTCTGGCCGTGCGACAGCGGCGTAAGCAAAAAGCGGAAGATGCGCCCCGTCGCCGTGAGCTGCATGAGCCCCGCACTGTCTTCTTTCTTACCCGCGACCACGACGACGAGATCGGGGAAATGCTGAGTGAGCTGCGCCACCATCGAGGCCACATCGGCAGTGCTTGCCGTGTCGACCAACAGCACGCTGGGCTTCAGCGTCGGTAGTTTGTCCGCGACGTGATCCAGATCCGGGCTGTGGGTCACCGACGTGCCGCGCGGCGCCGCCTTACGCACCGTCTCGACGAGACCGGCATCGCGGCTCAAGACGAGGATCGGCGGGTGATGGCCTTCTTCGGTCAATACCTCGACGCTCGCGGTATCGTCGATTTCGAGATTCACTTCGTCAGGGGAACTCGGGGAACGGCTGTGATGCGCGCTGGCCATAAACCCACTCCTGGGCGCTTTCTGTGTTGTCCGCTAATACTACTTATGGCGCGAATTACGACTGAGAACTGCATCTGCCTTTGACTGCTTGCGTCGTGAACTGACCCCCACTTCATTACTTGGCGCTATGGTCGCCACGCGCGCGCGCGTGACGCTCTGCAACATCGATGGTGGGGGCGCTTGAGCGCCTACGAAAAACAGCACGCCGGATCAATCGCGTGTTGCTGCGGATTTACTGGCGTTTCCTGCGCACGTATAACCGCTGAGTTTTGCACTGCACTACAACGACTTTGGACGCACCGACTCACATTCTCGCGAGCGCACTTCAGCCACCTCAACCGGCACGACGACGGCATGCCGTTGCGGGCCCGACCGGTGCGCGCGACGACCCCTATTACTGGTTGCGTGATGACTCGCGTAGCAGCGCGGAGGTGCTCGAGCATCTACGCGCGGAGAATGCGTATGCGAATGCGGTGCTGGCGCCCGTCAGTGAACTCATGGAGACGCTGTACCTGGAGATGGTGCGTCGTTTGAAACAGGACGATGCGAGCGTTCCAGTGCGTTATCGCGGCTACTGGTATCAGTTGCACTACGAGCCGGGGAAGGAACATGGCGTTTACACGCGCCGCCGCGATGTGGATGGCAAGCCGGGCGAGCAGTGCGAATTGCTGCTCGATTGCAATGCGCTCGCCGCGGGCCATGCCTTCTTTCAACTCGGCGACTACGCCATCAGTCCCGACAATCGTTATCTCGCTTATGCAACGGATACGATCGGCCGTCGGCAGTACCGTTTGCGCATCCTGGATCTCGCCACGCGCACCGTGCTCGAGGATGAGCTCGAAAATGTCGAAGCGAGTGTTGCCTGGACCGACGATCATCGGCTGCTGTACGTGGAGAAGGATCCGGTGACGCTGCTCGGCAGGCGCGTGCGTCTGCATCGACTCGGCAGCGATCCCAAACTCGATCCACTGATTTATTTCGAACCGGACGAGAGTTTCGATCTCTACGTCGAGCGCAGTAAGTCCGAAGCATTCCTCTACATCGGCGCGGAAAGCACGACCAGCTCCGAATGGCGTTATGCGCCTGCGAAGGCAGAAGAGCTGGAATTCAAAGTTTTCTTGCCGCGCGCGCCGGATCACGAATATCAGATCGAACACCACGGTGATCGCTTTCTCGTACGCACCAACTGGAACGCAGAGAACTTTCGCATCATGTCGGCGCCGCTTGGTGCAGAACAGGATCGCTCGCGCTGGGAGGACGTGATCGCGCACGATGCGGTGACGTTCATTCATGATTTTGAAGTTTTCGATGACTTCATGGCAGTGAGTGAACGCGCCGACGGCTTGCGCAAACTGCGCGTGTGGCATTGGGACGGCCGCTCGTATCACATCGCCGCGGATGATCCGACCTACACGATGCATTTGAGCGCGAATCCAGAGATGGATACGCACGTGCTGCGCTACGCCTACACTTCGCTGACGACGCCGCTCAGCATCTACGCGCACGATACGCACACGCGCGATGACACCTTGCTCAAGCGCGAGCCCGTGCTCGGACGTTTCAGTCCCAAGGATTACAAGAGCGAGTTTGTTTGGGCGCCCGCACGTGACGGCGAGCGCATTCCCGTGTCGCTCGTTTATCGCCGCGATGTCCGTATCGATGGCAGCGCGCCGCTACTGCAATACGGTTACGGGTCGTATGGCCTGTGCGTCGACCCGGGGTTCAGTTCAGCACGACTGGCGTTGCTCGATCGCGGCTTCGTATTTGCGATCGCTCACGTTCGCGGCGGTCAGGAATTGGGACGACGCTGGTATGAGTCGGGACGTTTGCTGCACAAGTGGAATACGTTTTACGACTTCATCGACGTCACGGATCATCTCGTCGCGCAGGGCTACGCAGCCCGCGACCAAGTATTTGCTGCAGGCGGCAGCGCGGGTGGTTTGTTGATGGGTGTGGTCGTGAATGCCGCGGCAGAGAAATACGCCGGCGTCATCGCCAATGTGCCGTTCGTTGATTGCGTCACGACGATGCTCGATGAAACCATCCCGCTCACGACGCTCGAGTACGATGAATGGGGCGATCCGAACGAGCCGCGTTTCTACGAGTACATGCTCTCGTATTCGCCCTACGACAACGTACGTCACCAAGCCTATCCGCCGCTGCTGGTAACGACCGGTTACTGGGACAGCCAGGTGCAATATTTCGAACCCGCCAAATGGGTCGCGAAACTTCGCGATCATCAAAGCGGCGATGCGCCGGTGCTGTTGCACACCAATCTCGAAGCGGGCCATGGCGGTAAGACCGGGCGCTTCGAACACTTGCGCGAGATCGCGCGCGAGTACGCGTTCATCATCGGAATCGCCGATGGCCGCCTGCCACCTTGAATTCACGAAGCAAAAAAGAGCCTTATGCCTGCTGCCAATTCCGATTACGTTCTGCTCGCCGATGACAATGCAACGGATGCGGAGCTTACGACACGCGCACTCGAAATTGGGGGCGTGAGTAAGAACATCATATGGGTGCAGGACGGCGAGGACGCATTGCACTTCGTGTTTCGCACGGGCCCCTACGCGGATCGCCCCGAGCGCAATCCGCGCCTCATGCTCCTGGATCTGCACATGCCCAAGATCGACGGCCTGGATGTGCTCGAGCGCATCAAGCGCGATGAGCGCACCCGCTCGATTCCCATCGTGATCATGTCCTCATCCGATCAAGCGCTGGATCTGCAGCGAAGCTACAGCCGCTTCGCCAACAGCTACATCGTCAAGCCGGTGGACTTTCACGAATTCACCGACCAGGTGAGCGCCATCGGCAAATATTGGATGAGTGTGAATCGAGCACTGTGACGTCCCGCCGCGGGCAACGAGTCAGCTAGCCGGCTGGCAAAGCTGCACGCTGGACTGCTCGTTGCCGGCTCGCCCAGCCGCGTATGTGTCGCATTTCTCTGTTTGCGCCTTCCGCATTCCCCGGAATGGTGCGTATCAAGTGCCTGGTCGGCATACTGCTGCGCGCGTGGCACGGAGAGAGAAGGCATGGGCGTCATATTGGTGGCTTACGAGCGGGAGTCCGAGCAGGGCGCGCTCGAACAATTGCTCGGTAATCGCGGTCACCAAGTCGTCAAGGCATCGAGTGGTTTGGCAGCGCTCGATTTCGCACGACGTGAACCACCGCATCTGATCGTCTCCGATATTGTGCTCCCGCGTATGGACGGCTTTGCGCTCTGCCGCAAATGGAAGCAGGACGAACGTCTGCAATCGGTACCCTTCGTTTTCTATACACGCCGCCATGACGATCCCAAGTACGAACGCTTCGCGCTCGAACTCGGCGCCGAACGATTCCTCGCCCAAACCGCGCAACCTGACGCGCTGATTGCCGCGATCGATCAACTGCTCGCGCACGTACCGGGCGCCGCCGCAACTTCCGACCTCGAAGCTACCGCCTCTCGACGCCGGCCCGCGCAACGCAGCAGCGAAGCGCATGCATCGCCGCAGCAACTCGAACAAGCCATCGCTCGCGCACAACAGAAAATGGCGCAAGCGCATTCGGAAGCAATCGCGAAACTCGCCGCCGAGCATCAACAGACTCAGCAGCAGGCGCTCGCGCAGTTACGCACGGTACATGAACAAGCGCTCGACAAAGCGCGGCGCGACGCAGAGCAATCACTGCATCGACTGCAAGCGGAACACGAGCGTGCGCTTGCCACGACGCAGCAGGCGCTCACGCAGTCCGAGCAAGCCGCTGAACAACTACGCGCGCAGATCGCGGAGCTCGAACACTCGCGCGATCGGGCCGCAGCGGGCGAGGCGCGCTTTCGCCACGTCTTCGCCGCCAATCCAGTGCCGATGTGGATGATCGACCATGCAACGCGCGGCTTCATCGCAGTCAACGATGCGGCGCTCGCCATGTATGGCTATACGCGCGCGGAGTTTCTCGCGT
>CAZIXV010000200.1:0-7095 GCA_964543105.1 uncultured Steroidobacteraceae bacterium | reverse complement strand
TCGATATCGCGCAAGACGTGCGCGCGCGCACCTAAGCTTGCGACTGATCCTGCGACGTCCCACGTGACGTTCGGGTCGTGATACATCCACACCTCATCCGCCTGACTCAACGAGCGTGCTATCGCATCACGATGCGTGCCGAGCTTCATCGTGTTCGAGCGTGGTTCCAACACGGCGATGAGACGCGCGGAACCGATGTTACGCCGCAAGCCATCAATGGTCGTCTCGATCGCGGTTGGGTGATGTGCAAAGTCGTCGTACACCGTCACGCCGCGCTCCACTCCACGCACTTCCAAGCGTCGCCGCACGCCAGCGAATTCCGTCAACGCAGCGGCCGCTGCTGCCATGTCGACGCCCGCATGCCGCGCCGCCAGCATCGCTGCCAGTGCGTTCTCGGCGTTGTGACGCCCGAGTAAAGACCAATTCACCGCGCCAACTTGCCGATCACCATGCATGACTGTGAAGCGCGAATAGTCGCTGCCAGGTTCCGTCGCGATATGCCAATTCGCATTGGGCTTCGGCTCCGCTGCGAAGCGTTCGACCGGCGTCCAGCATCCTTGGTCGATGACTTCGATGACATGCGGTGCAGCGGCATTCGCAACGACTGCGCCGTTGCGCGGGACCATGCGCAAGAGTTGCTGGAACTGCCATTGAATCGCAGCGACATCCGGATAGATGTCGGCGTGGTCGTGTTCGAGATTGTTGAGAACCGCGGTGCGCGGTCGGTAGTGAACGAATTTCGCGCGCTTGTCGAAAAACGCGGTGTCGTATTCATCCGCTTCGACGACGAAATGCGTCCCCGACCCGAGCCGCGCGGTGACATTGAAGTTACCGGGTACTCCGCCGATCAAGAATCCCGGATCGAGCCCAGCATGCTCGAGAATCCAGGCGAGAATGCTCGAGGTCGTTGTCTTGCCATGAGTGCCCGCAACCGCCAGCGTCCAGCGTCCCGCAAGCACGTGCCGTGCGAGCCATTCCGGACCCGAGGTGTATGGTTTACCGCTGTCGAGCAATGCCTCGATCAGTGCATTTCCGCGGCTCATCACATTGCCGACAACGACCACATCGGGATTGAGCGCAAGCTGCGCCGGATCATAGCCTTCGATCAATTCGATCCCCATCGCCTGCAGCTGATCGGACATCGGCGGATAGACGTTCTGATCCGAACCGGTGACACGGTGCCCGGCAGCTCGCGCCAGTGCCGCGATGCCGCCCATGAAGGTGCCGCAAATGCCGAGAATGTGGATGTGCATGGATTGAAGCGGTTAGCGGTTAGCGGTTAGCGGTTAGAATCGCGCGAAGAAATACTCGCAGGATTCTACACTCCATGTCTGATGTGCTTTACGTATCGAGCGGTGAGGACTTGCAGCGCGCGATCGAGCTGCTGTCACGTTCCGATGTCATCGCATTGGACACCGAGTTCATGCGTGAAAGCACCTACTACCCGATTCTCTGTCTCGTGCAAGCTGCCACCCCGGATGGCGTTGCCCTGATCGATCCCTTGGCGGTCAAAGATCTGCAGCCGCTATGGAATCTGCTCGATGATCGTCAGCGGGTGAAAGTGCTGCACGCCGCGCGGCAGGATGCCGAGGTCATGCTACTCGCGCGGCACTCATCCGAGCGCGCAAGTGCAGAGACTTCCGCTGCCGCTCCCGAGAAAATTCCCGGGCCGATGTTCGATACCCAGCTGGCTGCCGCCTTGCTCGGACACCCCGCGCAGATCGGCTACGGAAATTTAGTGGCAGAGCGGCTGAACCACTCACTTGCCAAAGGCCACACGCGCACGGACTGGATGAAGCGCCCCTTGAGTCCTGAGCAACTCGAATACGCCGCCGATGATGTGCGCTATCTCGTGCCGCTGTATGTGCAGCTGCGCGCCGAGTTGGCCGATTCAAACCGCCTTGCCTGGCTGCACGAAGAAACGACGAAGCTCGAAGACCCGGCTTTGTTTCGCACTGAGCCTAAAGATGCGTGGAAGCGTTTGAAGGGGCTCGAGCGTTTGACGCCAGTGCAACGCACCGTCGCCAAGCATTTGGCCGCGTGGCGCGAAACGAAAGCGATGAAACACGATCGCCCACGTGGGTGGATCCTGCCGGATGATGCGTTGCGCGGCATTGCCGAGGCCGTTCCGACCTCCGCTGATGAGCTCGAAGCCATTCGCACGGGTTCGCCAGGCGTGCTGCGCAAGAATGCCGATGAATTGCTCGCGTTGGTTGCGCAGGCTCAACTCGATGCACAGCATGAGGCTGCATACGACCCTCCCGGCAAACCCGAACCCGATCAGGTCGCACGCGTGTCGAAGCTCATGGCCGTCGTGCGCAAGCAAGCAGAAGAGATGAAGATCGCGCCGGAGCTACTCGCGACACGGCGAGATGTCGAGCAACTCGTTTATTCAGGGCGCGCTCGCGGCATCAATTCGGGTTGGCGGCGCGAAGCGATCGGTGAGCAATTGATGAAACTCGCCTTACAGCCGTGATAGCCGCTCCTCGTAAATGCGAGGAGCGGATCGGCTGGCTTACTTCTTTTTGGCCGCTTTTCTGGCCGATTTTGGCGCGCGCTTCGCCACGTGTTTCTTGGCGCCCTTCTTAGCGCCTTGCTTGACGCGCTTCTTGGCCGGCGCCGTAGCGCGGACCTGCTTCTTCGCAGCCTTCGACTCCGCCTTGGATTTCGTCGCGCGCGTCGACTTGGCGGCTACCTTCTGCTTGGACGCGGCCTTGCGCTTCGGTTGAGCCTTTGTCGGCGCCGCGCGCCTGGCTTTCGTTGCGCTCTTCGCCTTAGCCTGGCTCTTGCTCTTGGGCTTCGCCTTGGCCTTCGTCGATGCATTGGCAGCACTGCCGGCTTTCGCCTTTGCTGTCTTCGTCGCAGACTTCGCGCCGACCGCCTTCGCACCTGCTTTTTTCTTCGCTGGCGCTTGCTTGGCTGCCGGCTTGCTGACGCGGGTGCGCTGCACCTTCACCTTATCGCTGGATACGGGTTTCGCGAGTGCCGCCGCCTCCATGCGCTCGAACACATCATCGAGTTCGCCTTCGCCAGCGACCGCACGTAGCAGTCCGAGGCGCGAGTAATGTTCGACGAGCGGCCGAGTCTGGTTCTCATAGACGTCGAGACGCTTCGCGATCACTGCTTCGTTATCGTCTGGGCGCTGATAGAGCTCAGTCCCGTCGTTGGCGCAGGTCGTGGTTCCTTCCGGCATCGTGTGTATGTTGTACACGGCGCCGCACTTCGGACACACACGCCGACCCGCCAAGCGTTGAATCAACGTTTCGTTACGCACCTCGAGCAGCAGCACCGCATCCAGTGGCTGACCCAAATCATCGAGCAGTGCATTGAGCGACCCGGCTTGGTCGATATTCCGCGGGAAACCGTCGAGGATGAATCCGTTCGCTGCATCGGGCTTCGACAAACGATCGCGGATCAAGCCAAGCACGATGTCATCGGAGACCAGTTGCCCAGCTTCCATGATGGCCTTCGCTTGACGACCCAATTCCGATCCGCGGGCGACGGCATCTCGCAACAGATCGCCGGACGATACTTGCGGCACGCCATGTTTCGCTTGTAGACGCTGCGCCTGCGTCCCCTTGCCCGACCCGGGTGCTCCCAGCAACACGATACGCATCATTCGAACCCAAACCTTGCTCAAAAAAGAGGCGCTACCCTACAGCAGGCGCGGGACGCAGCCAACAACTACGGGCTACAGGCGACGGGCTACAGGCGACGGGCGACAGGCGACGGCCAGAAGAAGACGCGGGAGCGATTGCTCACCGTGATATTCGCAGTGCATCGTGCGCCACGCTCCTCGTTCACTACTTGGACTCTCAACTCCTACTCTGGCTGTGACCTGTAGCCTGTAGCCCGTCGCCATAACCTGCGCCCGTCGCCCCTCTGGCAACCTCGTGCGCTATCCTTCGAGGCCTTGCTTGCTCACACGGGATACGCGCATGCCTGCATCGAAGCCGCGAAATGCTTTCTACGCACAATCGGGCGGGGTCACCGCCGTCATCAATGCCTCCGCATGCGGCGTCATCGAGACGTGTCGGCGTTATGGCAATCAGATCGGCAAGGTTTACGCGGGACGGCACGGCATCGTCGGTGCGTTGACAGAAGATCTCATCGACACGAGCAAAGAATCGGCCTCGGCGATTCGAGCATTGCGCCACACGCCCGCCGGCGCCTTCGGTTCGGCACGCTACAAGCTCAAGAAGTTCGAAGACGATCCGCGGGAATACGAACGGCTGATCGAAGTCTTCAAGGCGCACAACATCGGCTACTTCTTTTATAACGGCGGCGGTGACTCCGCGGACACCTGCCTCAAAGTTGCACAATTGGCCGAGAAGCTCGGCCTGCCGCTCCAAGCCATCCACGTTCCCAAGACCGTCGACAACGACTTGCCGATCACGGACACCTGTCCGGGGTTCGGCTCAGTGGCGAAGTACGTTGCGGTGTCGATTCGCGAAGCAGGTTTCGACGTTGCCTCGATGGCGAAGACTTCGACGAAAGTATTCGTCATGGAAGTCATGGGTCGACACGCCGGCTGGATCGCTGCCGCGAGCGGTCTTGCCGCCGAGAAGGATGGCGATGCGCCGCATCTGATCCTGTTCCCCGAGATCGCCTTCGATGAAGAAGCGTTCTGTGCGCGAGTCAATCAGGCGGTCGAGAAACACGGTTACTGCGCAATCGTCGTCTCGGAGGGCGTCAAGAACAAGGAAGGCAAGTTCCTCTCCGATGCGGGTCTGCGCGATGCATTCGGTCATGCGCAATTGGGCGGTGTCGCACCGGTGATTGCTCAACTGCTCAAAGCCAAGCTCGGCTACAAGTATCACTGGGCAGTGGCCGACTACTTACAACGCGCCGCGCGTCACATCGCCTCGAAAGTCGATGTCGAACAAGCCTACGCGGTGGGCAAAGCGGCCGTCGAACTCGCACTCAAAGGACACAACTCCGTGATGCCGACGATCGTGCGCGTAGCCGACAAACCGTATCGTTGGAAGATCGGTATCGCGCAACTCGACAAGGTCGCCAATCGCGAGAAGATGCTGCCGCGCGACTACATCACGGCCAATGGCTTTCACATCACGAACAAAGCGCGTCGCTACTTGAGTCCATTGATCCGCGGCGAGGACTATCCGCCGTACAAGGATGGCCTGCCGCAATACGTCACGCTCAAGAACGTCGCCGTGAAGAAAAAGTTGAGCGAAACCTTTGTGCTATAGTCGCCCGCGTTTTTGTCAACAAGATTTTCAGAGATTTTTGTGTTGTTACGTATGTAAGTTCGTTCCTAAATAAAAGACATCCCGTAGGGGGGAGATAGTTCATGTCCACTGATGTTGCGCTTTGGCTCGCAATTGGCGCCGGCATTCTCGCGGTGTTGTATGGCGTGCTCTCTTTCGGATGGATCAATAAACAAGACGCGGGCAACGCCCGCATGCAAGAAATCGCTGCAGCAATTCAAGCAGGTGCCAAGGCTTATTTGAATCGTCAATACAGCACGATCGCGGTCGTCGGTGTGGTGCTGTTTATCCTCCTCGGTTTCGGTCTCGATTGGGCAACGGCTGGCGGGTTCGCCGTCGGTGCCATCCTCTCCGGTGTTGCAGGTTTCATTGGAATGAACGTTTCCGTGCGCGCGAACGTGCGTACGGCACAAGCAGCGAGCGTGGGCTTGAATCCGGCGCTGGCCGTCGCCTTCCGCGGTGGCGCCATCACCGGCATGCTCGTCGTCGGCTTAGGCTTGCTGGGTGTCGCAGGATACTTCTGGATCCTCGGTGCCGATCGCGACGCGCTGCACGCGCTCATCGGTCTCGCATTCGGCGGCTCGCTCATCTCGATCTTCGCGCGGCTCGGCGGCGGCATTTTCACCAAGGGCGCGGACGTCGGCGCCGATCTCGTCGGCAAAGTCGAAGCCGGCATTCCTGAAGACGATCCACGCAACCCCGCCGTCATCGCCGACAACGTCGGCGACAACGTCGGCGACTGCGCCGGCATGGCCGCCGACTTGTTCGAAACTTATGCGGTTACTGTCGTTGCGACGATGGTGCTCGGCGGGTTGATGTTCACGGCAGCCGATGGCGGCCTCGAGATGCGTTACATCCTCTTCCCGCTCGTGCTTGGTGCCGTGTCGATCGTCGCGTCGATCGTCGGCACGTTCTTCGTCAAAGCCAATGAAGGCGGCAAGATCATGAACGCCTTGTATCGCGGCACCGCCGTCTCCGGCGTGCTTGCGTTGATCGCGTTCTATTTCGTATCTGACGCGATGATGGGCGAGGAAGCGATGAGCTTGTTCGTCTGCGCCATCATCGGCCTCGCGCTTACGGCCGCGCTGATCTGGATCACCGAGTACTACACCGCGACCGAATACGCACCGGTGCGTCGCGTCGCTGAAGCCTCACAAACGGGTCACGGCACGAACGTCATTGCGGGTCTTGCCGTCTCGATGCGCTCCACTGCCTGGCCTGTGCTTGCGGTGTGTGCAGCGATCTGGGGCTCTTACGAAGCGGCTGGCTTGTATGGCATCGCGATCGCTGCGACTGCCATGCTGTCAATGACCGGCATGATCGTCGCGCTCGATGCGTACGGCCCGATCACAGACAACGGCGGCGGGATCGCTGAGATGTCCGGCCTGCCGGACGAAGTGCGCAAGATCACCGACGCGCTCGATGCGGTCGGCAACACGACGAAAGCCGTCACGAAGGGTTATGCCATCGGCTCCGCCGGACTTGCGGCGCTCGTATTGTTCGCCGACTACACCCACAACCTGGAAGCCGCGGGCAAGCTGGTCGAGTTCTCGTTGTCCGATCCGGCGGTCATCATCGGTTTGTTCATCGGCGGTTTGGTGCCGTATCTGTTCGGCGCCATGGCGATGGAAGCCGTCGGTCGCGCAGCCGGCTCGGTCGTGATCGAAGTGCGGCGTCAGTTCCGCGAAATTCCCGGCATCATGGAAGGCACCGGCAAACCCGACTATTCCAGAGCGGTCGACATGCTGACCCGCTCTGCGATCAAAGAAATGATCATCCCGTCGCTGTTGCCGATCCTCGTACCGGTCGTCGTCGCGGTCGGCATGAACTTCCTGATGGGCCCGGGTGCCGGCATCAAAGCGCTCGG
>CAZIXV010000199.1:0-7156 GCA_964543105.1 uncultured Steroidobacteraceae bacterium | reverse complement strand
ACCCCCGCACCGCTCGGATCTTCGTAGGACGAGATCAGCATCTCGCCGCCATTGCCATGTTTGACGATGTTGGTCGCAAGTTCGGTCGCGACGATCGCGACGCGTCCGGCTTGCGTTTCGTCGAACCCCAGCTCGCCCGCTCGCTCGGTGGCGCAACGACGCGCCTCGGCGATATGGGTCGTATCGGTTACGGGTTGGACACGCATGGGATTACTTCCAACGCGCGATCGCGATGCGGGTGCCCACTCCAACCGTGGATTCGATGGAAAATTCGTTCGACAGCCGTTTCGCACCGCTCAAGCCGAGCCCGAGGCCGGAGCCCGTCGTATAGCCGTCCTTCAAGGCGAGGGCGAGGTCGGGGATGCCGGGTCCTTTGTCGGTGAAGATCAGGCGCAAGCCCTTGCGCAGCGGTTCATCGATGCGATGAATCGCAACCTCGCCGCCGCCGCCGTAGTCGAGCGTGTTGCGGGCGAGTTCGCTCGCAGCCGTCACGATCTTGGTTTGATCGACCAGCCCCAGTCCGACTTCGATGGCATGGGCGCGAACCTTCTGCCGAACGGCGACGACATCGTCGGACCGGCGGATCGATAGCGTTGCAACCGGCTCGCTGTCACTCGCCATGTTCGTCGAACGCACGCGCATCATCACGCTGACGTGTAGCGATCATCGCCATACCGCGTTCGACATTGAGTGCGGTTTTAACACCTTGGAGCGATAAACCCAGCTCGACTAGTGTGATGGCGACGGCCGGGCGCATGCCGACGACCACTGTGTCGGCGTCGAGTACGCGCGAGACCGCAGCGATGTTGTCGAGCATTCGACCGATGAAGCTATCGACGATCTCGAGCGAGGAGATATCGATCAACACGCCATGCGCATTGTGCTGCACGATCTTGTTCGTCAGGTCTTCTTCGAGCGCAGTCGCGAGCTGATCGTGCATGTCGACCTGGATCGAGACCAGCAGCGCCGAACCCAGTTTGAGGATGGGAATGCGATCCATGACTAAACCGCCGCAGCTGAATTGGCAGCTGGCGGTTGAGCCTTGATCGGTACCACGGCACGGTTCACACGCCGCAGCGCCACGGCGAAGGCGTCGGCCAGCGTGGATTTGGAGATCACGTTCAGTTCTACACCGAGGTGCACCATGGTCTGAGCGATTTGCGGGCGGATACCGCTGACGATGCAGTCGGCGCCCATCAACCGGGCCGCAGCGACGGTTTTCAGCAGGTGTTGTGCGGTCAACGTATCGACCGTCGGTACGCCGGTGATGTCGATGATGGCGATTTCGGCGCTTTGCTCGACGATGCTCTGCAGGAGGCTCTCCATCACCACTTGCGTGCGTTCGCTATCGAGTGTGCCAATCAATGGAAGTGCCAGAATGCCGTCCCAGAGTTTGACGACGGGCGTGGAGAGTTCGGCGATTTCGCGCTGCTGGCGCACGATTACTTCTTCGCGGCTGGTTTGATAGGCCTCCATCGTGAACAGGCCGAGGTTGTCCAAGAGCGTCGAGCTGTCCCAGGCCAATTGCGCGACCGTCGCCGCATCGCTCGCATGGAAGCGATTGAGCGCGTGAAAAATCGGCTGCTTCAACGAAAACGTAAAACTGGCCATCTCGCTCGGCGTGAAACCTTGCAGCGCGCGCGTCCGCGAGATTTCGGAGAGCAGCGACTTCGAGGAGTCCAAGTTCCCGCCTGCCAGGTCATTGCGTAAGGCGGTCAAGAAGGAGCGGGCTTGAGTTTGCAGCTCGGCTTCGGAAATGCGACCGGTCTGAGTCGCGCCGTTCTCGCGCAATAACGTCATCCAGTCGGCCAGGATGAGAGAGTCGTGATCGGCCAAGAGTTGGGCCAGGCCCGAGAGCTTCGCTTGCGCCATGAGTACTCCGCTGAAATTCGTGTGTATTGGGTGCGAGCGCAGAGCGTGACAGCGTTCTGCAAACCGTGCACAACTAATTCGAACCGTTTAAGCCGTGTCGTTCGGGGTTCGAGCGAACGAACGTCAAGCCGGTCAGCGGAGTTCCCACGCCCCTGAAAAATTTACGCACCGATGCGCGTGCGAGCGAGGTGATGCGCTGCTTCGCTGACGGAACTTCATATATGTCCGCGCATTGCACCGAGGTTGCCGCGCTCTGCCGTCGCTTCACTCGCATGTCTACAGAATTCCGCTCCGTCCCGCGTCCGTCACTGCGGCCCTTGCCTGGGTCGCCCGCCTCAATGCCGAAGGTGTTGCTGCTCACGTCCGGTCTGGGACAGGGGCATACACGCGTGGCGCAAGCCGTCGCCGCTCGGCTGATCCAGGAAGGGGCGGAGGTCACGATCTTCGATTTGTGGTCGCTGATGAATCCGGGTGTCGTCAGCATCGTGCATCACACCTACCTGCGATTGGTGCAAGAGCATCCTGATCTTTACGAACGGCTGTATCGACTCGATGAACGTACGTGGCGGCAGGTGCTGGAAAGCGAAGCCGGTCCGCCGGCCGCCGTGCTCGAAGTGCTCGAACTCATCGCCTCGATTGCTAACGACGCGGCCGCCCCCGAAGTCAAAAGTCTGCGGTATTCGTCCGACCGATTCTTGTTGTCGCTGTTGTGCACTGCTTTGCCGTACGACGGCGCCAGCCTGGGCGGTAATGGTGTGCGCGCACGGCTCGCGCTCATGAAGTGGACTTGGATGCGGCTCGTGAAACGGCTGGAAACGGAGATCCGCGACACCGCACCCGATGTCATCGTGTGCACTCAGATGATCCCAGCAGCCATGGTGGCGTCCTTGAAGCAGCGGCGGCGCCTCGCAACGCCGACGATCGGTGTGCTGACGGATTTCGGCGTGCACGATTTCTGGATGCAACGGCATATCGATCGCTACTGTGTGGCGCATGAATCGATGCTCGGCGCTTTCGCCGCAGAGCGCCGCGCCGATGTCGTCGTGACGGGTGTTCCGCTCATGCCTGCGTTTACACAACCGCTCGCGCAAGACGAAGCACGCCGACAACTGCGACTGCCGCTGAACCGGCGCATCGTGCTCGTGTTGGGTGGCGGCTTGGGATTGGGTGTCGATGCAGTCGCGAAGAGGCTGTTGGATGAGTGCGACGACTGTCTGGTACTGGTCATGCCGGGGCGCAATCAGCAGGCGCACGCTGCGCTTGCCGCGCTATGTCGCGAGCATCCACACGACCTGCGCGTCGGTGAATGGACCGAACGCATGGATATTTGCATCCGCGCCGCCGATGTCGTCGTCGGTAAGCCCGGCGGGGTGACCGTCGCTGAAGTCCTCGCCTGCGGTCGTCCGTTGTTCGCCACGCGCTCGCTCGGCGGCCAGGAAGGATTCAATGTCGACTTCCTCGAGCGCCATGACGTAGGCGCCTTGGTGCGGGATCGCGCCTTGTTCGAAGCCGTACACGCGATGCTGTCCGATCCAGCACGGTTGAGCGCGGCGCAAGTGCGGGCTTGGGCGCTGGGCAGTCGCGATGGCGCGCGCTACGTCTCCGACTTGGTGCTCGATTTGTCGTGGGCGGCACGACTCGAAGCACTGCCACGTTCAATGGACGTTTGAGCGATGCGCGGCGTGGCGTTGAAGGTGTTGTCGCGCGTCGATGCCTGGTATGAGCGCCGCCATCGTTTACGACCGCTGGGACCGGTGCTGCGCATCGGCTATGTCCGCTACGAAGGGCCGCTGCGCGAGTTTCCCGACGGCACGATCCTGCGCGAGAACGATCTGATCGGCCGCTTGCATTTCAATAACGCCAGCATTGCGCAGATCGGCGAGGGCTCATTGCATCGCGCCGGGTTTCGCTTCGCAAAGCTCATGCGTGAATCATTGCGCACGCTCGCGGAAGCGTCGCAGTCGGATCCGGAACTGCGCTCGATCCGCGTGTATCACGGCGTCACCTGGATTCCTGCGCACGGCGATGTCGTCGGCTTCGTCAGCACCCCGCGCGAGAACACCTGGCGCACGCGTTGGCTCACGCGCTATTTCAATTTATTGCGCTGGACCTTCGCGCCCGCAGCTCGCACGCGCGCACGCGCAGATGTTGCGCCGCGCGACTACTGGCTGACGCAGCGCATGCTGGCGCAGAACGCACACAAGTTGTCGAAGGCGTCCGCGGTCGGGCGTCGTGAAAGCGCTGTGGTGCCGGGTGAGCGTGTCAGTGCGTGTGAGCGGGTGTGAGCGCGTGTAGACGCGTGTAGACGCCCGTGACGCGTGCAAACGTGCAAACGTGCAAACGTGTAAACGTGTAGGCGTGTAGCCGTGCGTTTACTCCGTTCGTGCTGAGCTTGTCGAAGCACGCGCGCGGTGCTCCGTTTGTGCTGAGCTTGTCGAAGCACGCATTGAACCGCTGCCCTTCGACAGGCGCAGGGCGAACGGAATTGAGAGCGAGCCGCATTGTCACTACAAACCTACGCAAGTCGTCGTCATCGAAGGGGACGCAGCCAATCGGTACAGTCAGTCCATGAACATTCCCGCCTCATTACCCAAGCACGGCAGTGTGCATTTGACGTTCGATGACGGGCCGGATCCGGTGTGGACGCCGCGCGTGCTCGATGCGCTGGCTGAAGCGGATGCGAAGGCGACGTTTTTCATGATCGGTAAGCAAGCTCGCCGGCGTCCAGAACTGGTGCGGCGCATCGCGCGCGAAGGCCACGCAATTGGCAATCACACGCTCACGCATGCACATCCTTGGACGATAAGTTCGACGCGCGCCGTCGCCGAAGTGCGCAACGGCGCGATCGCGATCGCCGATGTGTTGGGTGCGTTACCGAAATACTTTCGCCCACCGCATGGCGCCAGGCGTCAATGCATGCTCGATGCGGCGCGAGAGGAGGGCGAGGCAGTCGTCATGTGGGATGTCAGCGCGATCGATTGGGGCTGGTTGGGCAGTGCCGCGCGCATTGAGCGCCGCTTGCGTCGCGTCGAGGCGGGCGCCGTCGTTTTGATGCACGACGGCGCGAACAAACACAATCGTCCGGATCAATTGCTGCGCGTGTTGCCGCAGTTCTTGCAATCGCGCCTCAACGGATGATCTGCGCTTCGCGCCATAGCGCGAGAGCGGCATCGTCTGCGCCAATCAAGGTGCGCAACACCTCATCGGTGTGTTCGCCGAGTGCAGGTCCAGGCGTTTGCGTGGCGCCCGGCGTGTCGGAGAGAAACGGCGGGATCGCTGGAATCTGCAGCGGTTCGCCTTCGACCTCGACCGTTTGAAACAGGCCGCGCGCATTGAAGTGCGGATCGGCGGCCATGTCCTTGATGCTGTAGATCGGCCCACCGGGCACCGAAATCTCATCGAGCGTACGCAGCACCGCCTCCGAATCGTGAGCGCTCGTCCAGGCGCTGATGACCGCGTCGATTTCTTTCTCGTGTCGCACGCGCCCGGCGTTATTTGCAAAGCGCGGATCGCTCGCCCATTCGGGTTTGCCGATCGCGCGCATCAAACGTTGAAACAGCGAATCGCCATTCGCGCCGATCACGACGTGTTTGCCGTCGGCGCATAGATAGGTGTTCGACGGCACGATGCCCGTGAGCGTCGAGCCCGATGGTTCGCGCACGACGCCCGCGCCGAAGAATTCCGGCACGACGCCCTCGAGCATGTTGAACACGGATTCATAGATCGCGACATCGACGACCTGCCCGCGCTGTCCTGCCTGTCCCGAGCGGCTCCACGGCGCGCGTGCAATCAAGCCAAGCAGCACGCCGATGATTGCATGCAAGCCGGCGAGCGAATCGCCGAGCGAAAGGTTCGGCCGCACCGGAGGCCGATCAGGAAATCCGTTGACGTAACGCAAGCCACCGATCGCTTCGCACACCGAGGCAAAGCCGGGCTTCGATGCATAAGGTCCACTTTGACCATAGCCCGACACGCGCGTGTAGATGAGATCGGGCCGCAGCGCTTTCAGATCGGCTGGACCCAGACCCCACTTCTCCATCGTGCCCGGCTTGAAGTTTTCGATCAGGACATCGCATTCGCTCGCGAGCTTGCGAACGAGTTCGCGGCCGGTGTCGGTTTGCAGATCGATCGCCACCGATTTCTTGTTACGCCCGAGGCTGTACCACCACAACGAGGTGCCATCGCGCAGCACTCGCCAGTTGCGCAGCGGGTCGCCATTCAGTGGCTCGACCTTGATGACTTCGGCACCGAAGTATCCGAGGACAGCACCGGCAAAAGGTCCGGCAATGAGTTGGCCGAGTTCGAGCACGCGAATGCCGGCGAGCGGACCGGTAGGCGCCTGCGGCGCCGCTGAATGATCGTTGGACAATGCACAGATTCCATAACGAGGGGCGGCGCATCATAAATCAGGCACGCGTACGGAATGCGTGTGACCGTTGTCACAGTCCGGAGTGGCACTCACTGTTCCTGCATCGGTCAAGTGGCACAGTCGCCGTTCTTCCGAGATGCCGCTGTGGGTGTCCATGGGTGCTCTTTCCACTGAAGCTGCGCAGTCGAGCGTATCTCCGACGCCTGCGGCTCGGTTCGCGCTTCGCCTCGGCATGGCGGCGCGCATGGGCATCGGTTTCGCGTTGCTGGCGTTGGCGATGCTCGGTGCGAACCTCCTCACGCAACACAGCACGCTCGAAGAGCGCGAACACTTGCGCGGACTCGTCGTAAAGCACGAACCGGTGGTGCTTGCAACGGAGTTGCTTGCCGGTGCGCTCGGCGATTACGAACGCGCCATCTTTGCTTACGTCGATGGGCGATCGAGCGCCGCTCAACTCGAGTCAATTGCACAACGGCTCGATCAGGCGGCGAGCGAATATGCGGCACACGGCGACCTCGGCGATGCTGAGTCCGGTTCGATGCGCCAGTTGTTCGATGACTTGCAACTCTATCGAGCCTTGGGCGCGGCGCTGATCGAGCGCAGCGACGCGCGGCGCGCCCGCATCGCTGAATATCACGAGCAATTTGCACGCGTCGCACGACGCATCGAAGCGCCGCAGGCGAGTGCGGCACGTTTCGCCGGTGGCGTATTCACGAGCCAGGCGCTGCTCGATCTTTCGCGCGCCTTGCATGCGATACGCGAGCGGTTTACCACGGCGCTCGCCGATGGCGATGCCGGGGCAACGATTGCGCTGCGGCCGCTGACCAATGCCGAGGCGGCATTCACGCAGATATTGAATCTGCATCACGACGATCTGACGCGCGCGCAGGGCGTTCAGTGGCTCGCATATCTCAA
>CAZIXV010000198.1:0-7169 GCA_964543105.1 uncultured Steroidobacteraceae bacterium | reverse complement strand
TGCCTCGGTGTATCGCAGCTTTCAGGACCTGGAAGAATTCCGCGAAGAGATCGAGCGCATGCGCCATCGCCGCACGCGCCTGGAAGAAGAAGGGCAGCTTGCGCTTTGGACACCGCCAGAGCCGGGAAAAAAACGGTAAGCAACAGACGCTGGTCGCAGCCGGCCGCGCCCGTTCTACACGGCGACGGGTCAGCTCCGAACTCACCACCCCATGCAGCACCAACCGCCAACCGCCAATCGCTAACCGTGTTCACGCCCCTAGATCACCAACTGATGCGTCGCGCGCTCGAACTTGCGGAGCGCGGTCGTTTCACGACCCATCCCAATCCGCGCGTCGGTTGCGTGATCGCACAGGGCGATCGAATCGTCGGTGAAGGTTGGCATCGCAAGTGGGGCGAACCGCATGCAGAGCCACTCGCGCTCGCCGCTGCGGGTGAGGCGGCACGCGGCGCGAGCGTTTACGTCACGCTCGAACCGCACGGCTATCAAGGTCGTACGCCGCCATGTACCGAAGCGTTGATTCGCGCGGGGGTGCAGCGCGTGATCTGCGGCGAGCTCGATCCAAATCCGCGTGTCTCCGGTGATGGCATGGCGCAACTGCGTGCCGCAGGGATCGATGTGCACCACGGCTTGCTGGCCGCGGAAGCGCATGAGTTGAACCTCGGCTTCGATCGGCGCATGCGCACGGGCTTGCCGCGGATCGTCGTCAAGATCGCCGCGAGCATCGATGGGCGCATTGCGCTTGCAAATGGCGCGAGCCGCTGGATTACCGGCGAAGCCGCGCGCCGCGATGTGCATCGCTTGCGTGCGTCAGCAAGCGCCGTGCTCACCGGCATCGACACCGTCATTGCCGATGATCCGCAGTTGACCGTGCGCGATGCATCGATCGACATGGCGGGACGCACGCCGTTACGCGTCGTGCTCGATACGCAGCTACGTATGTCGAACACGGCGCGCATGTTGCGCGAGTCCGGCGAGACGCTCGTGTTCACCAGCGAGCAGGTTGATGCCGCGCAGGCGCGCAGCCTCGAAGCCGCTGGCGCACAGGTGCAACGCACGCCCGTCGACGCGCAGGGCCGCATCGAACTGCCCTCGGTGTTGCATGCACTGGGTGAGCGCATGTGTAACGACGTGCTGGTGGAAGCGGGCGCGACCTTGGCGGGTGCGTTTCTTGCGCGCGGGCTCGTCGATGAACTCATCGTGTATGTCGCGCCGAAGGTGCTCGGCGCAGATGCCAAACCGATGTTGCAGTTGGCCGGCATTGAATCGCTGCAAGCAGCGCCGCAGTTTGAACTGCGCGATGTGGTTCGATTTGGCGAGGATTTGAGGGTGACGTATAGGCCAGCGGTTAGCGGTTAGCGGTTGGCGGATAGTTGGATTGCTAAAGCAACCCTTGAGCGGGAGAGTCGATGTTCACTGGAATCGTGCAGTCGTTGGGTGAGGTGCGAGCGCTCACGCCGCGTGGGGGCGATGTGGAAATCGTCATCGCGGCGCCGTCGCTGGGATTGGACAACGTCGCCATCGGCGACAGCATCGCGGTCAGCGGCTGTTGTCTCACCGTGACGCGTATCGAAGGTGAGGCATTCGCTGCCGATGCATCGCGAGAAACCCTGAATGTGACGACGCTTGGCTCATGGGGCGTGGGCACGAAGGTAAATTTGGAGAAGGCGCTCACCGCGGGCCAACCGCTCGGTGGTCATTATGTGAGCGGCCACGTCGATGGGATCGGCATCGTCACGGCGCTGACGTCCGATGCGCGCTCTACGCGCATCGAATTCGAAGTGCCACCACAGCTGGCCAAATACATCGCAAAAAAAGGCTCTATTTGCATCGATGGCGTCAGCCTGACCGTCAACGAAGTCGGCCCGCGCAACTTCGAAGTCAATCTGATCCCGCACACGTTGAGCGTGACTTCCCTTAAGGATTATCAGGTCGGCACGCGGGTTAACCTCGAAGTGGATATCATCGCGCGCTACCTTGAGCGCCTCACGACTGCGCTCTGAGAATACGCCTTCGCTGCCTCTGAGCCTCACGCCCAATTCCGAACTCATGAAACTCAATACGATCGACGAAATTCTCGAAGACCTGCGCGCGGGGCGCATGGTCGTGATCATGGATGACGAAGACCGCGAAAACGAAGGCGACCTGGTCATGGCGGCCGAGTACGCGCGCGCCGAAGACATCAATTTCATGGCGCGTTACGGGCGCGGTTTGATTTGTCTTACGTTGACGCGCGATCGCTGCCGGCAGTTGCGTCTGCCGTTGATGGTGAGCGATACGAATCAAGATCATTCGACGAACTTCACGGTGTCGATCGAGGCGGCGGAAGGCGTGACCACCGGCATCTCGGCGCACGATCGAGCGCAAACAGTGCAGGCCGCGGTGCGCAGAGACGCAAGACCCGAAGATCTGCGTCAGCCGGGACACATCTTTCCCCTGATGGCGCAGCCCGGCGGAGTACTCACCCGTGCAGGCCATACCGAAGCCGGCTGCGATCTCGCACGGCTGGCGGGCTTGGAGCCCGCGGCAGTGATCGTCGAAATCCTGAATGACGACGGCACGATGGCGCGGCGGCCGGATCTGGAAACCTTCGCGAAGCATCACAACTTGAAGATCGGCACGATCGCCGATCTGATTCGCTATCGCTTGGAGAACGAACGCTCGGTCGAGTGCATTTCCGAGCAAGCCATCGAAACCGAATTCGGCGCATTCCGCATGCGCTGCTACGAGGATCACGTCAATCGCACCGTGCACCTCGCACTCATCCGCGGCGAGCTGGGCGCGGAAAGCATTCCACTGGTGCGCGTGCATTTGCGCGACACCTTGCGCGATGTCGTCGGGATCCGCGACGACGTGCTCGGCTGGCCGATCCGCTCAGCGATGCAGCGCATTGCGGATGAACCTTGCGGCGTGGTGGTCATTCTCCGGCCCGATGAGACGCCGCGCGATCTAATGGACGCGGTCGCCGCGCTCAGCCATACCGATGCCGCGCATAAGCACGGCGGCGCTCAAGTCTTGAGGACCTACGGCATTGGCGCGCAAATCCTGCGTGACCTGGGCGTTCACCGAATGCGCGTGCTGTCGGCGCCCAAGCAGATGCACGGCTTATCCGGGTTCGATCTGGAAGTCGTGGAATACATCGAAGGGTGAGGATGCGGGCGCGGGGCGCGGGACGCGGGACGCGCGTAAGAAGCCGAGTAGAAACTCGCTGCTCCTTGAGCGCACCTCGCGACCCTAGCCCCTATACTTGCCGCCCTCTGTCCTGACCCGAGCCCCGAGCCCCGAGCCCCGAGCCCTCAAACCCCCAAGCCTCACGACCAAATCCCCATGGACATAAAAACCCTCGAAGGCGATCTCCAAGTCCGCGAACTGCGTTTTGCGATTCTCGCGGCGCGCTTCAACGAATTCATCGTCGATCAGCTCGTGCGCGGCGCCGTCGATGCGCTGAAGCGGCATGGTGCGTCGGAAAAGCAGATCGAGATCGTACGGGTGCCGGGCGCATTCGACCTGCCGGTCGTGGCACGTAAGCTGGCGACCAGCAAGCGCTACGACGCGATCGTCGCATTGGGCGCGGTGATCAAAGGGGCGACGGCGCATTTCGATTATGTCGCCGGCGAATGTGCTGGCGGCCTTGCTCGGGTGGCCAACGACACGGGAATTCCTGTCTCGTTTGGTGTGCTGACAACCGATACCATCGAACAAGCGATCGAGCGCGCGGGTACCAAGGCCGGCAACAAGGGTGCAGATGCTGCGGTCACCGCCATCGAGCTTGCCAACTTGCTGCGCAAGATCGAGCAGTAGCCGCTGGCCGGATTGCAGCGGTTCGCGTGCTCGGCCGACGCCCACTGCGCAGGTCGGTCAGAGGGCTCCGACCATCCGCCATTCGCTATCCGCTTCTTTGTAACGAATCATGAATACACCGGCCGACAGAACGACTCGGCGCGGCACGCGAGCGCGCTCCATTGCGCGCAAGCTCGCGATGCAGGCGCTGTATCAGTGGCAAATGACCAGCCACGACGCGAACGATCTCACGAAGCAGTTCATCGAAAGCGCTGAATTTGCCGGCGCGGATCGCGAATACTTCGAGGAGATCGTGCGCGGCTGTATCAAGCAGAAGCAGGCGATCGACGTCGCGATCGCGCCCTTCATCGATCGTCCCCTGGATCAACTCGATCCGGTGGAAACCGCAATTCTGATGATGGGCATGTTCGAATTGAAATCGCGTGTCGACGTCCCGTATCGCGTCGTGATCAATGAGGCCGTTGACCTGGCCAAGCGCTTCGGCGCCACCGATGCGCACAAGTACGTGAACGCAGTGTTGGATCGCGCGGCGAAAGACATCCGATCAGCAGAACGCGGTGGATGAGCCAGTGCGCATGCGTGATGCCGCAGTGACCCCTCTCGACCAACCGCGAACCGCCAACCGCTAACCGCTGCTCCAATGGCACTCGGCGAATTCGAACTCATCGCTCGCTACTTTGCCCAGCAGCCGCCGCATCCGCAGGTACGGTTGGCCATTGGCGATGATGCCGCGGTGCTCGACGTGTCGGCCGATCGTAAGCTGGTCGTGGCAGTCGACACACTGGTCGCGGACGTGCATTTCCCCGCATCCAGCGCACCTGCAGATATTGGCTATCGAGCGCTGGCCGTGAATCTCAGCGATCTTGCTGCAATGGGCGCACAGCCTGCGTGGTTTACGTTGTCGCTGTCGCTGCCGAAGAGCGATGCGCAATGGCTCGAACAATTCGCGTCGGGCTTGTTCGAACTCGCGAACGAATTCGGTATCCCGCTCGTAGGCGGCGACACCGTCAAAGGACCGCTCGTTGTCACCGTGCAAATTGCGGGAGAGGTCGAGGCCGATCGCTGGTTGACGCGCAGCGGAGCGCACGTCGGCGATGCCGTGATGATTTCAGGCGCGACGGGCGAAGCGGCGGGCGGGCTGGCGGCGATCCAGCGCGCGCTTGCGACAACTGATGCGATTCGCGAACTTCAATCGCGATTCTTACGACCGCGGCCGCGGGTTCAACTAGGGCGGGAATTGCGAAGCCTCGCCAGCGCCGCGATGGATGTATCCGATGGCTTGCTCGCCGATCTCGACAAGCTGTGCGCAGCAAGCGGCTGCGGCGCGCAGGTGGACGTCGAGGCCTTGCCGAAATCCGCAGCACTGTCGGCAACGTTCGATGCAGCGACGTGCGATCGGTTTGCGCTCGCGGGCGGAGATGATTACGAACTGTTGTTCACGATCCCACCACAGGAGCTCGCGCGCGCTGAGCAACTCGGCTGTACGCGTATCGGCGTGGTGACCGCCGAGTCGGGTGTCGTATGTCTTCGCGATGGCCAGCCGATGACGATCGAGCATCGCGGCTACGATCACTTCGAACCGGGAAGTTCTTGAATGAAATGGAGCGCCGAACCGAAGCTGTTGCGTGAGCCGGTGCATTTTTTCGCGTTGGGGTTCGGTTCGGGGTTGAGTCCCGTCGCTCCCGGCACTTTCGGTACGCTTGCAGCCGTGCCCCTGGTGCTGGGGTTGCAGCACTTCGGTTTCTGGATCCATCTGGCGTTTGCGATCGTTGTGATCGCTGTAGGTATCTACGTTTGCGGTGAAAGCGCGCGGCGCATGGGCGTGCACGATCATCCAGGGATCGTCTGGGATGAAATTGCGGGCTATACCGTGACCATGTTGGTCGCTCCGCCGCATTGGATTTGGCTCGTGGTGGGATTCGCGCTGTTTCGCTTCTTCGACATCGTGAAACCCTGGCCGATCCGGGAGGCCGATCACAGTCTCTCCGGAGGGCTCGGAATTATGCTGGATGACATCATTGCGGGCGTTTTTTCGGCCGCGATCTTGTTCGGGCTCCAGTCTTTCGTCTGATACGAAACAAACTCATCCACCGTGAATGCTTCGAGCAGCCTGATGGCATCCCGCACAGCGACGCGAGAGCAGCGCACGCCCGAGAAAGTCGGCAAGTACGTCATCGTCAAAGAAGTGGGACGAGGCAGCACGGGCGTCGTCTATCTTTCGCACGATCCCTACTATCGTCGCGACGTCGCGATCAAGGTCTATAACCTCGAATCACACGACGAAGAACGCGCGCGCGTCACGCGCAAGATGTTTCTTTCCGAAGCGCACATGGTCGGCATGCTGCAGCATCCGAACATTCTGCCGATCTTCGATGCGGGTGAAGAAGACGGCCGCTACTACATCGTCACCGAACACGTCCACGGTGCGCGTACGCTCTCCGCATACTGCAAGCCCGACAATCTGCTGCCGATCGATGACGTCGTGGAGATCATGTACAAGTGCGCGAAGGCGTTGCATTACGCGCACAGCCGCGGCGTGATCCATCGTGATATCAAGCCATCGAACGTGATGCTGACTCAGGCCAACGACGTGCGCATCATCGACTTCGGTATCGCGCTCGTCGCAGATTCAGAAATCTCGCGCATCGAGGGCATTGCCGGCAGCCCCTCGTACATGTCGCCCGAGCAGGTGCAATCACTCGAGATCACCAATCGGTCGGATCTGTATTCCCTGGGCGCGGTGATGTACGAGTTGCTCACCGGTTTTCGTCCGTTTCGCGGCGGTAATCTTTCGAAGCTGTTGCATCAAATCGTCTATGCAACACCGCAGCCAATTCACACGCTGCGACGTGAGATCCCAGAGCTGCTCGAAGTCACCGTTGCGAAGGCGCTGCAGAAAGATGCGTCTAAACGCTATCGCAATGGCCTGGAGTTGGCGGCGGATCTCACACGCGTGCATCAAGCGCTGCGCGAGGGTTCCTCGAAACTCGATCGCCAAGAACAGTTCTCGATCCTGCGAACGCTCAAGTTCTTTCACGATTTCTCGCAATCGGAGATCCTCGAGGTACTGCGCGCCAGCACCTGGCAGGACTACGAGGAGGGCGAGGAAATCGTCAAGGAAGGCGAAATGGACGACCGCTTTTACGTCATCGTCTCTGGCGGCGTGGCCGTGATGCGTAATGGCAATCCGGTGGGCGAACTCGAAGCCGGCGATTGTTTCGGAGAAACCAGCTACGTGCGCGGCGCGAAGCGCCAAGCGACGATCAAAGCGCTGTCGAACGTCACCTTGATGAAGGTGAGCTCGACGCTGCTAGAACAATCCTCGGCGGCCTGCCAGCTGCGCTTCAATAAAGTCTTCCTGCGTAGCT
>CAZIXV010000197.1:0-7191 GCA_964543105.1 uncultured Steroidobacteraceae bacterium | reverse complement strand
GACATCGCCGCCGAACACCAGGAACTGAAGCGTTACCTGCGCGAGCACGTCTATCGGCATTACCGCGTGTTACGCATGACGAACAAGGCGCACACCGTCGTCTCGGCGCTGTTCGAGACTTTCCTCAAGCGTCCTGAACTCATGCCTACCGAACACTATGAAGCCGCACACGACATGGAAAGCCAACGCGACGAAGCAGGCCGTGCGCGCGCCGTCGCGGACTACATCGCCGGCATGACGGATCGCTTTGCGATCAGCGAATACGGGCGGCTCTTTGATCCGGCGAAGCGCAGCTGAGGCTACCGTGACCGCGACGTGCGGAGCGTTCGGCTGCGGATTAAAGCTGAGGGCTGCTAGGTGCTGGGCTCTGGCCGGAACAAGAACACAGTAAACAGTCGGTGCCATTCTGACTCCGGCCAGCAGCCCAGCGCCCGACAGCCCTTAGCTATCCGCTCTCACCGAGGCTTCCCTTCTAGCCCGTAGCCTGTAGCCTGTAGCCTGTTCCCCACTCTGCCTTTCTTGCGATGTCCTCACTCAAGAACGACCTGTTATTGCGTGCGCTGCTGCGCCAACCCGTCGAACGAACGCCCGTTTGGATGATGCGTCAGGCGGGCCACTATCTGCCTGAATACCGCGCCACACGCGCGCGTGCGGGCAGCTTTCTGAACCTTTGCATGGCGCCGGAGCTGGCGTGCGAAGTGACCTTGCAGCCGCTCGAGCGCTTTCCGCTCGATGCCGCCATTTTGTTTTCGGACATTCTGACGATTCCGCATGCGCTCGGCTTGGGGCTGCATTTCGAAACGGGCGAAGGCCCGAAGATCGAACGCCCCGTGCGCAGTCACGCCGATGTTCGTCGCCTGGGCGTACCGGATCCGCACACCGAGCTCAAATACGTGATCGATGCCGTCACCGTGATTCGTCGCGCGCTCGACGGGCGCGTTCCCTTGATTGGTTTCGCCGGCAGTCCCTGGACGGTTGGGACTTACATTGTCGAGGGCGGCAGCTCACGCGACTTCGCCAAGATCAAAGCCATGATGTACGACGCGCCCGAGGCGCTGCACGACCTGCTCGATCTCTTGGCGCGTGCAACGGTCTCTTATCTGAACGCGCAAATTGCAGCCGGTGCGCAAGCCGTGATGATTTTCGATACCTGGGGTGGCGTGCTGACGCCGGTGCGCTATCGAGAATTTTCACTCGAATACATGACACGCATCGTTGAAGGCCTCACGCGCGAAAACGAAGGCCGGCGCGTGCCGGTCATTTTGTTCACCAAGGGTGCGGGAGCGTGGTTACCGGAAATGGCGAAAACCTCGTGCGATGCACTCGGCGTCGACTGGACGACGGATCTCGGCGATGCGCGACGCGCCATCAATGATGCAAAGGCGCTGCAGGGTAACCTCGATCCATCGTGCCTCTACGCTGCACCCGAGCGCATTCGTGATGAAGTAGCGCGCGTACTGGCAAGCTACGGCCACGGCCATGGCCACGTGTTCAATCTCGGCCACGGCATTCATCCGCAGATTCCGCCGGAGCATGCAGGCGCGATGATCCAGGCGGTGCATGAGTTGAGTCCGCAATATCATCGGGAGCCGGAAGGCGATAGGCGATAGGCGATAGCGGTTAGCAGATCGGCCTACCCGCTGCTTAACTGAGAGTTCGCTCTCTGCACCGTTCGTGCTGAGCTTGTCGAAGCACAAGCTCAGCGCAAACGTGGGCCGCTTCCCGCGTGTTACATCTCTGCTCCAACCTTACTTGCCCGCGTCTTCCTCGGTGATCTCATCTCGCAGGGCGCGGCGCAGGATCTTGCCGACATTCGTCTTCGGTAACTCATCGCGGAAATACACATGCCGCGGGGTCTTGTAGCCCGTCAGCTGCTTGCGCGCGAAATCGACGACTTGCTGTTCAGTCAAACTGGGATCCTTCTTGACGATGAACAGCGCGACCGTTTCGCCTGAGCGTTCATCCGGCTGCGCGACTGCAGCCACTTCGAGCACGCCCGGATGTGCAGAGACCACGCTTTCGATTTCGTTCGGGTACACGTTGAAGCCTGAGACGAGAATCATGTCCTTCTTACGATCTTCGATGTAGACGAAGCCCTCATCATCAATGCGTCCGATATCGCCCGTGCGCAGCCAGTTCTCGGGCAGCATCACCTCGGCGGTCTCCTCCGGGCGATTCCAATACCCGAGCATGACCTGTGGGCCGCGCACGCAGATCTCGCCGATCTCGCCGATAGCGAGTTCCTTGCCGCTGTCGTCGCGAATGCTGATTTCCGTCGATGGAATCGGCAGGCCGATCGAGCCATTGAAATCGAAATCGCCGAAGGGATTGATGCAAGCCGCTGGCGAGGTCTCAGTGAGACCCCACGCTTGAGTGAGCACATTGCCGGTCGCTTGTTTCCAGCGCTCCGCGACCGAGCGTTGTACCGCCATGCCGCCGCCTAACGTGATGCGCAGCTCGCTGAAGTCGACTTCGGAAAAGCCAGGCGTATTCAACAGCGCATTGAACAAGGTGTTCACGCCGCTGATGTAACTGAAGCGATACTTCTTGAGCTCGGCGACGAACGCGGGAAAGTCGCGAGGATTCGCAATCAGAATGTTCTGTGCGCCGAATCTGAGGAACACCAGCCAATTTCCGGTGAGCGCAAAGATGTGATACAGCGGCAGCGCCGTGATCACGATGTCTTCGCCGTAACGCGCAGCGGTGCCGATCCAGGAAGCGGACTGCAATACGTTGGCGATCATGTTGCGGTGAGTGAGCATCGCGCCTTTCGCGACGCCGGTCGTACCGCCGGTGTATTGCAGGAAGGCGACGTCATCTTGCGTGACGGCGACGGGCATGAAGCGACGATAATTGCCTTCGCGTAGCGCGTCATTGAAACGCACGTATGAGGGCAATTCCCAGGCGGGTACTTGCTTGCGCACATGGCGCACGACGAAATTCACGATCGATGATTTCGGCCAGCCGAGCTGATCGCCTACCCCGGTGACAAGGACGGTTGATACCTCGGTGCGTTCGATGACGTCCGCGAGCGTGTGCGCGAAATTCTCAAGAATCAAAATCGCTTTCGCGCCGGAATCCTTCAGTTGATGCTCAAGTTCACGCGTGGTGTAGAGCGGATTGGTATTCACCACCGTCAGGCCGGCGCGCAGGGCGCCATACAACGCAATCGGGTACTGCAATACGTTCGGCAACATGATCGCGATGCGATCGCCCTTCTCGAGCCCCGCGACTTGCTGCAGATACGCAGCGAAGCAGCGCGATAGCCGATCGTAATCGGCGTAGTTGATCGTGCGGCCCATGCTGGTGAACGCCGGCTTGTCCGCGAAGCGCTCGACGCTCTCCTCGATCATTTCGACGATCGACGCATACTCGTTCGGATTGATTTCCGCCGGCACGCCTACCGGATAGTTCTTGAGCCACACTTTCTCCATGAATCCCCCGCGCTTCGCGCTTACTTTTTCAGCAGCGGCTGTAACACCGGCCAGACGTTGTCGAGCAATATGGGTTGCGCTTCGGCCGTGGGATGAATCCCATCGTCCTGCATCAACTTAGGATCGAGCGCGACCTTCTCGAGAAAAAAATCCAGATGCGGCGCTTGGTAGCGCTCGGCCAACTCACCATACAGCGCATGAAATCCATCCGCATACTCCGGGCCATAGTTCGTCGGCATGCGCATGCCGAGCAGAATTGGCTTGGCGTCGCGCGCCTTGATCATCTCGAGCATGGCTTCGAAGTTCGCGCGTACCTGTTTCAACGGCAGACCGCGTAAACCATCGTTACCGCCGAGTTCGAGAATGACGATGGCCGGTTGATGCAGATCGAGCGCCCGCGGCAAACGGTTCAACGCACCGCCCGTGGTATCGCCGCTGATGCTGGCGTTCACGACTCGGTAACCGTAACCTTCCTGCGCCAGTTTGCGTTCCAAGAGCGCAACCCAGGACTCATTGACCGCGATCCCGTAGCCGGCGCTCAAGCTGTCCCCGACGATGAGAATCACGGGCTTGCCAGCTTGTGTCGGTGAGGCGGCCGCGCTCGGTAGAGCGAGCCACACGCACGCGAGCATCAACCAGATGAGTCGAACCCACGAACTAACCGTCGTCCGATCGGTCGATTCCAAGCACCCTGAGCACCGCGACCCGAAAAACATGAGCATTGCGCAACCGGTCCTCAAAGCAGAACAAATCAGCAAGCAGGTTAGCAGTCCAGAAGGAACGCTGACCATTCTGGCAGATGTCGATGTAAGCATTTCACGCGGCGAAACGGTGGCAATCGTCGGTGCATCCGGCGCCGGCAAATCGACGCTGCTGGCGTTGCTTGCGGGATTGGATGAACCCTCGAGCGGGCGTGTCTGGTTGAATGGCGCAGAACTCACTGCGCTCGATGAAGATGGCCGCGCCGCGGTGCGCGCTCGCCATGTCGGATTCGTCTTCCAGAGCTTTCATCTGGTGCCATCGCTCACGGCTATCGAAAACGTCATGCTGCCGCTCGAACTTGCCGGGCAGTCGAATGCACGCGCAGCGGCGGGCGATGTGCTCGAGAAGGTCAACCTGACCGCTCGGCGTGAACACTACCCGCGTCAGCTGTCTGGCGGTGAGCAACAACGCGTCGCTATCGCCCGCGCCTTCGTCACCCGCCCCGCGGTTTTGTTTGCCGATGAGCCCACCGGCAATCTGGATGCGCAAACGGGCGAGCGCATCATGAATCTTTTGTTCGAACTCAATCGCGATACGCAGACGACGCTCATCGTCGTCACGCACGATCTGGCCATCGCGAAGCGCTGCGGGCGCACGATTCATATCGAAGCAGGCCGCGTCGTATGAAGGCGTTGCGCCTGGCTTTGCTGGCACTCGCTCGGGACGGCAAATCCGGTGAGCTGAAGGTGCTCATGCTGGCGTTGCTCGTCGCGGTGTCGGCACTCACCGCAGTGGGCTTTTTTACGGATCGCGTCAGCCTGGCAGTCGATCAACAGGCTGGCGAGGTGCTCGCGGCCGATTTGCGGCTGCGCTCGAACAATCCCATCAGTCGCGACTACTTCGAACTCGCTGAAGCGGCGGGCCTGCAGACGGCGGAGCTGGCGACGTTTCCGAGCGTCGTCTTCGTGGGCGAGGAAAGCTCGCTGACGGCAATTCGCGCCGTGACGGACAAATATCCGCTGCGCGGACAGATTCGCGTGGCCGATGCCCCCTTCGAGAAGGGCGTGCCAATCGACACTGTCCCCGGACCTGGCGAAGCTTGGCTCGAACCGCGTGTGATGGCGCAGCTCGGCGCACAGGTTGGTGATCGCGTGCGCGTCGGATCGATGGAGCTGACGATCACGCGGGTACTCGACTACCGCCCCGACCAAGGCTCGACCTTCGTCGATCTGGCGCCCACGTTGTTGATGCGCATGGACGACTTGCCGGCGACCGCGCTCGTGCGCACGGGCAGCCGAATCTCCTATGCGGCGTTGTTCGCGGGCGAGCCCGCCGCGATCCAGCGGCTCAAGGTTCAGCTCGAAGCGCGCAAGACGAGTGGCGAGCGCATCTCTGATCTGGCCGATGCCAGCCCGCAAATCCGCTCCGCCATTGATCGCGCAGGGCGATTCTTGAGCTTGTCGGCACTGGTCACGATCCTGCTTGCCGCGATCGCCGTGGCGATTGCCGCACGACGCTATGTCGCACGTCATCTCGATACCGTCGCCTTGATGAAGAGCATGGGCGCATCGCAGCGCTTGGTGCTGCAGATCAGTGTGCTCGAGCTGCTGATGATTGCGCTGCTGGCGGGCGTCATCGGTTCGCTCATCGGTTATGCGGCGCAATCCGGCATCGCGCTGGTGTTGCGTGATCTGGTGCGTGGCGAATTGCCGACGCCCTCGCTGGCGGCAGGCGGCTTGGGCTTGATGACCTCGGTGTTGATGCTCGTGGGCTTTGCACTGCCGCCGCTGCTGCAATTGCGCCACGTGCCACCGGCGCGCGTCCTGCGCTACAACCTCGAACCGCCACCGCTGAAGTACATCACCGTGTACGGCACGGCAGTGGCTTCATTGATTGCGCTGCTGTGGTGGTTGCTGCGCGATTGGGATTTGCTTTTGTATGTCGTGCTCGCCACGGCCGGCACATTCGCGGTGTTGTTTGGTGCGGGTTGGTTGCTCGTGCGGGCGCTGGGTCGCTTGCGCGGCAGTGTCGGTGTGGCCTGGCGTTACGGCATCGCGAACATCGCCCGACGCGGCCGCGACAGCGTCGTACAAATCATCGCTTTCGGTCTGGGGCTGATGGTGTTGTTGCTGCTGGCCGTCGTACGCGACGACCTGATGCAGGAGTGGCAGGCGAGTCTGCCGGAAGATGCACCGAACTATTTCATGATCAATATCCGTGCGGATCAGGTCGAGCCGATCGAAACTTTCTTCGATGCAGAGCAAGTACCGCGCCCGGAACTCGTGCCGATGGTTCGCGCACGGCTGATCGAGATCAACGACGTCAGCGTGACCGAGCTCAACTTGCCAAGCGATCGCGGCCGCGATTTCGTCGAGCGCGAGTCCAATCTCACCTGGTCGGCTGAGTTGCAACAGGACAATGCCATCGTTGCCGGTGAATGGTGGCACGAAGGTGATGGCCGTGAGCCGCGCGTCTCGGTCGAAATCGAACTCGCCCAGGCGCTTGGCCTTGCGATCGACGATCAGCTCACCTACGACGTGGCGGGCGAGATCATCACGACGCGCGTGGCGAATTTTCGCGAGGTGCGTTGGGATACCTTCTTGCCGAATTTCTTCATGGTGTTCTCACCCGGCGTGCTCGACAACGCCGCGGGCACTTACATCACAGCCGTACACATTCCCGAGGAGCGGCGCTCGATGATGATCGAGTTCACGCGCAATTTTCCGGAAGTCACGGCAATCGATCTGGAAGCCATCATCACTCAAGTGCGCGGTGTGATGGACAAGGCAACGCTGGCTGTGCAGTACGTCTTCGGTTTCACGCTGCTTGCCGGCATCACCGTGTTACTCGCGGCCATTCAAGCCACACGTGATGAGCGTCGTTACGAAAGCGCGATGCTGCGCACTCTGGGCGCGAGCCGCAAAGTCGTCTTTCAAGGCGTGGCAGCCGAGTTCGCGACACTTGGATTACTTGCCGGCACACTCGCCGCATTCGGTGCAAGCGCAGCCGGCTACTTTCTCGCGCGAGAACTCTTCGACCTCGACTACAGCTTCAA
>CAZIXV010000196.1:0-7203 GCA_964543105.1 uncultured Steroidobacteraceae bacterium | reverse complement strand
GGAAGTCAGTGAAAACGGCGACCGGGCGAACTGGATGGTGCCCGGCAAGATGGTGAAGGGCATGGGCGGCGCGATGGATTTGGTAGCCGGTGTGAAAAAGGTCGTCGTCGTCATGGAACACGCCTCGAAAGATGGCAGCGCCAAATTCAAACCACAGTGCGAATTGCCACTGACCGGCGCGAATGTCGTCGACATGATCGTCACCGATCTTGCGGTGTTCGCACGCACCGATCGCAACTCGCGCTTCAAGCTCATCGAGCTTGCGCCGGGTACGAGTGCCGATGAGGTGAAGGCAAAGACGTCGGCGCGGTTTGAGATGTAGGTCATCCCGGTGATTAGGTGATTAGGTGATTAGGTGATCAGGTCAGAGTGCGCTGATTGGGTGATCACGGCCAACAGTTTGAGTGATCGTGGCAAGATCCGTTTCTGACCTCGATCACCTCGATCACCCAATCACCCGAATCACCTCGATCACCTCGATCACCACATCACCTTCCCAAAGCATGAAAACCCGCGCCGCCGTACTCAACGAAATGTCTCTGCCGCGACCGTACGCACAGTCGCAGCCTCTGCAAATTATCGAAGTCGAACTCGAGCCGCCTGGTCCCACTGAGGTGCTCGTGCGCGTGCGGGCGGCGGGGCTGTGTCATTCGGACTTGTCCGTGATCAACGGCGATCGGCCGCGACCGTTGCCGATGGCGCTCGGACATGAGGGCGCGGGCGAAGTCGTCGAAGTCGGCGCCGATGTCAAAGACTTGAAGGTGGGCGATCACGTCGTCGCGGCTTTCGTACCGTGCTGCGGTTCATGCGAGCCGTGTACGCAAGGCCGGCCGGCTTTGTGCGAGCCCGGATTCAAAGCCAATTCTGCCGGTGTGCTATTGAGCGGTGCGCGCCGTCTGCATTACGCAAACAATGCAGTGAATCACCATCTCGGCGTTTCCGCGTTTGCGGATTACGCCGTCACGGCGCGCGAGTCGCTCGTTAAGGTGGACGCATCCTTACCTTTCGATGAAGCCGCGGTGTTTGGCTGCGCCGTGATGACGGGGGTGGGTGCGGTGACGAACACCGTGCAACCACGTCCCGGAGCATCGTTTGCAGTCGTGGGTCTGGGTGGTGTGGGTTTGGCGGCGCTGCTCGGCGCGCGCATGATCGATGATGCCGTCATCGTCGCGTGCGATCTGAGCGATGAAAAGCTGGCGCTGGCGCGCGAACTCGGGGCGACGCATACCGTCAATGCGCGCGATCCCCAGGCAGTCGAGAAGATCAAAGACCTCACTCGCGGCGGTGTGGACTTCGCGTTCGAGATGGCGGGTTCAGTGAAGGCGATGGAACTCAGTTATCAAATTACGCGCCGCGGCGGCACGACCGTGACGGCCGGCTTATCGCATCCTCAGCATCTGTTCTCGATTCCGCACGTCAGCATCGTTGCCGAAGAGCGCACCATCAAAGGCAGTTACCTCGGCAGCTGCGACCCCGCGCGCGACATCCCGCGCTACATCGAGTGGTATCGCGCGGGCAAATTGCCGGTCGATCGCCTGCTCAGCGAGCGCATTCGACTCGAAGACATCAATGCCGCTTTCGATCGTCTCGCCGACGGCAAGACGGTGCGGCAAGTGGTGCAGCTTTAGTAGTGAGCGGTGCGCGCGCGCTCGATGCGGGGTAGCAGCACACCCGCGTCGATACGTTGGCAATGTGCCAGCAATCCATCGAGTGATGCATGCATGGCCGGAGTGGATCGTCCCTCGCCGATGTCGGCGAGTAAAAGCGCGCGCTCGATGAGCAGTTGCGCCCAAGGGACCGGTTCATTGCTCGTGTAGCGCTGCAAGGCGTCGGCGCAACGCCGCACCTCCGCCCAATCGCGCGCTGCAAGGCCGCTCTCGATCGCCATTTGATAAAAGTCGAAATAGGTGTGGCTGACGCTGCCGTTCGCGAGCAGGGCTTCGCCTTCACGAAAGGCGGCGCCGCGTTCCAATGGATTGTGACTAGCGTGCGCGACGATGCCCAAGAGGGTGGCCCCGCAGTAGCTCATCGCTGAATCGCGGGCGATCGCAAGTCCTTCATTGGCGAAGCGCAGTGCCTCGACACGATCGCCTTCACACAAGAGATTGTGGGCCACGACGCCGCGCGCTTCGGCGTGAAATCGGCGCGCGCCGACGCGCTGCGAGACGTCGATGACCAGCATTGCGTGTCGTTTACTGTCCGCATAGCGCCCGCGCATCAGCAGCGTCGATGCGGCGACCAGGTGCAAGAGCAGTTCGCAGCGGCGATCACCGATGTGGCGCACGAGTTCCAGGCCTTCCTCGTAAGCCTGGGTGGCCGCATGCAGTTCGCAGCAGAAGTGATGCGTCACACTCAGCATCGGCAGATTCGCGAGCAGCACGCTCGTCAGGCCATGACGACGGGCCTCGTCGATGCAGAGCTGAAAGTGACGATGCGCGCTGACGATGTGGCCGCGCTGGTACCAGGCATCGCCGATGCCGCCGAGCGCACGCGCCAACTCCAGCGGCGTGCCGGCTTGCTCGGCATGGCGTTGCGCTTGTTCGTGTGCGCGCAAACACGCATCGACCTGCCCGAGCGGAAAGCACAGATTGCCGCGCAGCGATGAGATGCGTGCCTTCATTTGCGGCGCGGTGTCGGCGCCGAGTGCCTGCTCGGCGTGCGCCAGTGCATCCAACGCTTCTTCGTAGCGATCCATGATGCGCAGCGAAGCCGCAATGCCAAAATACGCGGCGCCGCGGCTGGGCGGATCGACAGCAAAATCGAGTGCTTCGCGATACGAGGTAAGCGCGTCGTGCGTGCGGCCGAGTTGCAGCAAGAGTTCACCGATGAGGCAGCACGTGCGCTGCAACCAGGCGGGATTGTGCGCCAGGGTGTTCGCTCGTGTCGCAAGCGCCAAGGCACGCTCGAATCGCAATGCGTCCTGCTCCGCGCGTGCCGCATCGAAGTAGGCTTCACATGCGCCCTCATCATGGGCGGCCGCGAGATGATCGGCGTGTAAGGCCGCATCGCGCGTGCGAAACCATTGCGCGGCGCGCAGGTGTAATTCGGTGCGATGCGACTTAAGTATCGATTCGTAGATTGCGTCGCGAAACAATGCGTGGGTGAATTGCAGATCGATCCCGTCCGCGCGCATCAAGCCGGCGTCGATCATCGCACCTGGCTCGAAGCTCGGGTCATCGAGTAGGGCGTGCAACGCATCCGTGTTGCAGCGCTGGCCGAGTACCGCAGCTGCTTGTAGCGCTTGCTGATCGCGGCTCGAGAGGCGGTCGGCCCGCGCAATGACGAGCGAGCGCACGGAGCCAGGTAACGCATCGTGGCCGGCGCTGGCGGCGCGCAGCAATTGATCCAGGAAGAGCGGATGTCCCTCTGCGCGCCGGATACAAGCTTCGATGAGCTCCGGCGGCAATGCTTGGTAATGCGCCGCCAACTCGTGTGCTTCATCGTCAGCGAGCGGCGCAAGATCGACGGTCGTCACCGGGCAGTTGCGCGCACGCGCGCGCCAAGTCGTGCTGATGGGGTCATCTTCGGGCCGAGTGGTCACGACAAATAACGCCGGACAATGGGTGATCACTGCGGCAATTTCCCCGAGGCGTTCGAGCTCATCGTTGGTCGCCCAGTGGACGTCTTCGACGATGATGAGCATGGGGCAGCGTCGAGCATTACTTTCGATCAACTGGGTGAGTACGCGGGCGCGTCCACGCTGGCGTGTTTGTGCATCCATGGCTTGTTCAAGCCCGCTCAACTCTGGCGCGAGCGGTGCATCGATGAGATCGCTCAAGAAGACGATCTGATCGAGGCTCGATTGCAATGCGGTGGCAATACGTTGGACGGCTCGAGCGCGTTCTGCCGGCGATGCTTCTTCCGTCACGTCGCACAAACTCAGCGCGAGCGTCGTGATCGGTCGTCGACCCGGCGATTGGCCGAAATTGAACACTTGTGCGCGATGCACGGCGATGTCACGCGCTTGCGCAACCGCACGAATGGCCTCCACCAGGCAGGTCTTACCGATACCTGCTTCGCCGCGCACGACGACCGCGCGGCCGTGCTGGCTCGTCGCGCAGCGCTCGAGTACCGCAAGAATCATCGCCAGCTCAGGGCGCCGGCCAACGAAGGGCTCGCTTGGGCGCGCATGCGATGCCATGCCATCAAGCCGCCATGCCGGCGCAGCAGGTGGTCCCCACTCCATACGCGTGACTTCCGCGCGCTCGCCTAGTGTCTGGCGCACCTCATCGGAAATAAGAATGTGCTGTTCCGGTGCGTGCGCTGCGAGCGCATGTGCAACGTGGGTTGGTTTGCCCGTTAGCGGGAATAGCTCGGCGCTCGAGAGCACCTGTCCTTGCGCAAGGCCGATGCGTAGTTTGAACGCGAGATGCGCAGGCCAGCGATGTCTGGCGAATGCCTGCTGCAAGGCAAGTGCGGCTCGGCTGGCGCGCTCGGCCTCATTGCCGTAGACGGACGGCACACCGAAAACGCTAAGAATGTTGGCACCCGAGCGCCGATCGACTCGACCGCCGAACGCTTCTGCTGCCGCGCGCGCGAGCGCTGCGAATTGATCGATGACGGCAAGCGATTCCTCAGGATCGGCACTGGCTTCGAGTTCGAGCAACCCATCGAGTCGCGCAACGCTGACGACGGCATCGCGCAGTGCAGGGCGCGTCGTCGCCTCGGTTGATTGCGACGTATCCACAGGGCTCGTCTGCAGCCGCGTCAAGTCTTCCTGCTGGCCGTGACCAGCGCGCCGGCGACGAATCAATTCGCGATACAGGGCTTCTGTAGCCGGCTCGGGGGCGACGTCGAGTTCACGTCGCAATGCCTCGCGACAGCGACGATATTGACGCAGCGCTTCCGAATACGCGTTGCGTCTTGCATGCAGCTCCATCAGCGTGCGATGCGCGGCTTCATCGAGCGGTTCGAGCGCGACGAGGCGTGCGCATGCGGCGAGTGCATTGTCGACATCGTCATTCGCGAGACAAAGCGCGGTGAGTTGTTGCAGCGCGCTCGTGACTTGGCGGCGCAATGCTAAACGCTCGTTGCTCAACCAGTCTTCGAAGGCCGCCGATCGCGCTTCCAAGCCGGCCAGCAATTCACCGCGGTATTGATCGAGCAGTGAGCGTACGTCGATTGTGGCAGTGGCCTTCAGCGTGCCGCGCAGCATGTCGAGGTCGACGGTGGTGAGTTCGGCATTGAGTGCGATGCATTCTGCGTCGGCACGCAACGCCGCATGGGCTACGCGCGGCAGTGCTTTACGAATGGACGCTAAGGCCTGTCGCAAGCTGGAGCGCGCCAGCTCCTCGTCCGTGTCTTCCCATAGCAGCGTCGCGAGATGATCACGTGAGTGCGGCTCGCCGAGGCGGACGGCGAGATAGGCGAGCAGTGCGCGGCCTTTTCGCGATGCAATGCGAATCTCTTGCCCCGAGCGATCGAAGAGCCGCAATCCTCCCAACGTCTGTATCGAAAGTTCGCGCAAGCAATTGTGACCTGCATGTCCGTTGGCGGTGTGCAAGCGGCCGATGGGCGCCACGTTGCTTCACTCCTCGGCGGGAATCCTGGACAGATGGCTATCGTGGCAATAGCGAGGGCGGCATTTTCACGATTTTTTCACGGGTGTCGAGACTGCGGACTCACGAGGACTGCGTACAAAGACACCATCCGCTGAATCATCAGCGTCGTATCGAACGGAGTATTGACATGTTTTTGACCGATTGCCGAGGTGTTCCTGTTACGACACAAAACCGCGAGTTGCTTGATCAATACGAACACGCTGCCGAGTTATTAGCGGGATATTTCATTGATCCATTCGCGACCATTCAAGCTGCCTTGGACCTGGATCCGAACTTTGCTGCCGGCCATTGTCTGCGTGCCGCGCTGGTCGTGACCTTCACCGATCGCACCTACGTGCCGGTGCTGGCAGAAAGCGTTGCGACCGTGGAGGCCATGGGCAATCGCGCCAATGCACGCGAGCGCGCGCACATTGCCGCGGCGCGCAAATGGCTGGAAGGCGATTTCGCCGGATCGGTCCGCGCTTACGGCGACATTCTGCTCGACCATCCGCGTGACTTGCTGGCGCTGCAGGTCGCCCATGTCGGAGATTTTTTCCTTGGCGCCTCGTCGATGTTGCGAGATCGCATTGCACAAGTGATGCCGCATTGGGACGCCCAGACGCCCGGTTTCGGCTATGTCTTGGGGATGTACGCATTCGGCTGCGAAGAGACGGCGCTGTACGCCAAGGCGGAGGATGCAGGTCGACGCGCACTCGAGTTGAATCCGCGCGATCCCTGGGCGGTTCATGCCGTGGCGCATGTGATGGAGATGCAGGGCCGCATCCGCGACGGTATCGAATGGCTGACCTCGCGCGAGAATGATTGGAGCCGCGACAATGCTTTCGCGTATCACAACTGGTGGCATCTCGGCCTGTTTCATCTCGATCTGTGTGAAATCACGCCTGTGCTCGAACTCTACGATCACCGCATCCGCCCGATGGACTCGCAAGTACCGCTGGAAATGATCGATGCTGCGGCGATGCTGTGGCGGTTGGAATTGCGTGATGTCGATGTCGGCGAGCGCTGGCAGCGGATAGCGGATGCCTGGTCGCCCTTTGCCGAAGATGCGTATTACGCCTTCAATGACGTACACGCCACGATGGCTCTCGTAGGGGCGAAGCGTTACGAGCAAGCGGAACGCGTCGTCGCATCGCTCGCGCGCAAGGCGCAACAAAGTGACACCAACGCGATGATGTCGCGCGAAGTGGGATTGCCGCTGGCGTCCGCCTTGCTCGCCTTTGGTCGCGGCCGCTATGTCGAGTGCGTCGATGCGTTGCTGCCGATCCGCTCGATCGCGCATCGCTTCGGCGGCAGCCACGCACAGCGCGACGTCATCCATCTGACGTTGATCGAAGCGGCTCTGCGTTCAGGTAATCAGCGGCTCGCGCGCGCACTGGTCGCTGAACGCACGCAATTGAAGCCGACGAGTCCGTTCAATTGGCAATTGACTGCGCGTTCGCTGGAAGCGGCAGGAGATGTCGATGGCGCAGCAAGCGCGCTTGGCAATGCGGAAGCGCGGAAGCGGACGCATGTCGACCAGTTCGCAGGTTGGCCGGCGAGTTGAGTTTTATTCGTGGGTGTTCGTGAGCAATGGCGAGCCCCCTCCCTAACCCTCCCCCGCTCACGCAGGGGAGGGGACCAGAATGGCTTTGCGCTTACTTCC
>CAZIXV010000195.1:0-7248 GCA_964543105.1 uncultured Steroidobacteraceae bacterium | reverse complement strand
TTTCGATCACATCAATGGGCTCGTGGATGCCGATGGGGCGCTCGCATTTCCTAACGCAACGATTCATTTGTCTGCGCCCGAATGGGAGTACTTGCGCGGAGTCGACGAGCACGCTGCGTTAGTGCAAGCGGTGACGCCGAAGGTGACGACCTTCGAGCCGGGCAGTGAAGTCATTCCAGGTGTCGTGACTGCGGTGGAGATCAAAGGGCATACGCCAGGACATTCGGGTTACGTGATCACATCAGGCGAGGAGTCGCTGTTCTACATCGGCGATACCGTGCATCACCATATCGTCTCCGTGCAGCAGCCGGATTGGACGGTGCAATTCGACACCGATGCCGAGACGGCCCAGGACAGCCGCAAGCGCGTGCTGAGCGAAAGCGTCGCTGACGGCCGGCGCGTTTATGCGGTGCATTTCCCGTTCCCCGGTCTGGGCAAATTCGCGCAGGAAGGCGACCGAATCATTTGGGTGCCTGAACAATAGCCGGTTCGAAGAATCAGGCTCGCGACAGCTGTCGCGAGCCTGACCCGGAACGATGCACCGCGAAGCGCGTTCGATGATGCAGTGGGTGCTCTAGCGGGCAGCGCGTCCGGGAAGAAGAATGTTCATACCGATCATCGAATCGCTACTCGATACGGATCTGTACAAGTTCACGATGTGGCAACCGATGCTGCATCAGTTTCCCGGGAATCAAGCCCGCTATCGCTTCTTGTGCCGCAACCAACCGGCGTATCCGCTGGCGCAATTGCACGGTGAGCTCGAAGAGCAGCTCGAACATTTGTGTTCGCTGCGCTTCACGGAAGACGAACTCGCGTACCTGTCGACCAAGCGGTTTTTCAAGAGCGACTTCATCGACTTTCTGCGGATCTTTCAATTCCAGCGCCGTTATCTCACCGTAGCAACGCAAGGCGATGAGCTGATCATCGAAGCGCGCGGGCCGCAAATCCATGTCATGGGTTTTGAAGTCTTCGTGCTGTCGATCGTGAATGAACTGTACTTCCGCCGCATTTCGCGAGAAGACGTGGAGCGCATCGGTCAGCACCATCTCAATGAGAAGATCGCCAAGGTCAAAGCGTTCGCCTCGCGAGGCGTCGCCGCGGCTCGTCAGCATCCTTTCGAATTCTTCGACTTCGGTACGCGTCGGCGCTATTCGCGCGCCTGGGCGGACCATGTCGTGCGCAGCTTCGCCGACGCGGCTCCGGAATGTTTTAAGGGCACCTCGAACGTGCGTCTCGCCAAGACCTATGACCTGGCGGCCATCGGCACGATGGCGCACGAGTACTTACAGACCTTTCAGGCCGTCGGCGTGCAACTCAAGAATTTCCAGCGCGCTGCGCTCGAGGCGTGGGTGCAGGAGTACCGCGGCGATCTGGGCATCGCGCTCACCGACGTTGTCGGGATGGATGCATTCCTGCGAGATTTCGACCTGTATTTCGCGAAGCTCTTCGAGGGGCTGCGCCACGATTCGGGCGATCCAGTGGAGTGGGGCGAGAAGGCGCTTGCGCACTACCAGGGGCAGCGGATCGATACGCACACGAAGCGGCTCGTCTTTTCGGATGGGCTGACGATCGACCGCGCGTTCGAACTGTATTCCCACTTTTCCGATCGCATTCAATGCGGCTTCGGCATTGGTACGAACCTCACCAATGATGTCGGCGTCGAGCCGCTGAACATCGTGATGAAACTGATCGAATGCAACGGCCAGCCAGTCGCGAAACTGTCCGACTCACCTGGCAAGACGTTGTGCGAGGATGAGACCTTCCTCGCGTATCTGCGCCAAGTGTTTGCGCACTAACGTGCGCCATTGATCGGAACCTCCCTAGAAGACTTCATTAGCCAGACGCGGCCGCGAGGCCGCATCTGCCTTTGATGTAGCGTCGTCGTAGGTCAGTGGCGTCCGTCATCACCCACGTCGCCGGATAGGCCTTCATCCTCGCCGGTCTCTCCTTGTCCCGTGCTCAATCCCTGACCACCGTGCGATGCGCGAATCGTCCGTTCCTTCTCCGGCACCGGATCGCCGACTTCGACATTGTCGTCACGATCACCGATCGCGTCGTCCTGTTCCTCGTTTCGTTTACCGCGCCACTCGCGGCCGCTGTCCTGAGATGGGTCGCGGCGGCGGTTGGAATTGGGTGTCTGAGTTCCAGACGAATTTGGCGTATTTGGCATGGGGGCACCTCAGCGTCACGTGTGGGTGAGTAACGCAGGGCTTGCGCTGAAGTGCCGAGAGTGAGCGAGGTAATCGGAGTCGTGCGTAGGCGTTTCTGCAGCGCCGTGCCTGAGTCGTTTAAAGATCGAAGCAGCAACGCGTTCACTTCGCTTTTGTAGCGTCGAGCAAAGCGCACAGAGCTCACGCGAACGACCGATGCGAGAATCAGCTCACGCATATCGCGAAGATGTGCTGCAGCCGCACGATGAAAGCGGCAAAGAGGTAGCGCTAAAGCGCATATGAAGTGGCTCCCCGGGACGGATTCGAACCATCGACCAACGGATTAACAGTCCGCTGCTCTACCGCTGAGCTACCGGGGAACGGAGGGCATCTGCGAAGGCGCGCGATTTTGCGTAACGGGTTCGGGGGTGTCAAGGAAACGGATGAGTGCGCGCGAGCATGCAGAGTGATTTTCGATCATCCAGCGAATCCGCAGCGCTGAAGATTGCGCTTCTCAGCTCCAGCGATGCGCGTTTCGACGGCTGACGCCGATGACGATGCGCTCGATGCGCCAGGTGCTGGTCGACATCTTCTTGGCTGCATGCGCGGTCGACATGCCGCGACGCGCGACGAGGTTCCAAACCTGTACTGCGTACGTGGAAGGCGGGCGAATGGAGTGTTTGGTTTGCATGCCAGGGCCAAGCGTTCACCAAAATTGAAGCGCTACCGTAGCGCGGCGCTCGGTCCAAGACTCTCGGCTACGTCCCGAATGCAAAGGTGGATTAACCCTGAGTTATCAAAAATTGTAAAGGTATAGAAATCAGATACTTGAGGATAAATCCTCATGAAGCCTGTGCAGTACGAAGCACCTTCTCCATACGGCGCACCGCTTCTTCGAGGGTTTCCCGACTACACGCAAACGACAACCGCATATGTCCCGGCGCGCCGAAGCCACTGCCCGGCACGACCGCGACGCCGCCATGAAGCAGATGCTCGGCAAATTCGTTGTCATCTTTCACGCCCATCAATTGCATCGCCTTTTCGATATTCGCGAACGCGTAAAAGGTGCCTGCACCTGGCAAACAGGAGACGCCCGGCAGTTTGTTGAGCGCGTCCACTAGAAAGTCGTGGCGCTCTTTGAAGTGACGATTCATTTCGCGCACGCACGTTTGATCGTCGTTGAGCGCAACGAGTGCGGCTTTCTGTGCAATGGATGAGGCGTTCGAGGTGCTTTGTCCCTGGATCGTCGCCATCGCTGTGACGACTTCGGTCGGACCGCCGCAGTAACCGATGCGCCAGCCCGTCATCGCGTAGGCTTTCGAAACGCCATTCACGGTGATCGTTCGGTCGTACAGTTCACGGCATACAGCCGCGATCGTGGCGAACGGGTCGGGCGCCCAATAGATGTGTTCGTACATGTCGTCGGTGCAGATCGCGACGCGAGGATGGCGCGCGAGCACCTTGCCGAGCGCCTGCAGTTCGGCGTGCGTATATGCGGCGCCCGTCGGATTGCTGGGGCTGTTCAAGATGAACAAACGCGTCTTCGGCGTGATCGCGAGTTCGAGTTGCGCGGGCGTGATCTTGTAACCCTGATCGCTGCCCGCATACGGCAGGACGGGCACGCCGCCCGCCAGCAGCACCATGTCGGGATAAGACACCCAGTACGGCGCGGGAATGACGACTTCGTCGCCCGGATCGATCAATGCGAGCACCAGATTGAAGATGCTCTGCTTGGCCCCGCCCGATACCAGGACCTGGCTGCGCTTATATTCAAGGCCATTTTCGCGCTTGAACTTCGCGATGATCGCGTCCTTGAGATCGGCATTGCCCTCAAGCGGTGTATAGCGCGTGAAGCCATTGCGGATGGCTGCGACGCCCGCGTCGGCGATGTGCCGGGGGGTATCGAAGTCGGGTTCGCCGGCGCCCAGGCCGATGATGTCTTTGCCCTCGGCCTTTAATTGTGCAACGCGGCCGGTGAGCGCGACCGTGGGCGAGGGTTTGACGTTTTGTACGCGCTGCGAGATGGGAAGGCTCATGAAAGAATCCGTCCGACCGTGGTTTGGGAGTGAGCAGAATTGTATGTCAGCTCGTTATGCACGCTTTCGCGAATGCGGGAGCGATGCGCACTGCGCTGACATCGGGTGACAGCATTTCTGTGCAAGCTCGCGTGCATCCGGCAACCTTTCCGACGCGTTTCGGTCGAAGCCGCTGCGGCAACAAAGGATATTTATGCGCACCGATCAGGTTTCATCGCGATTCACGTTGCGGGGCGACTTCGCGCCCGCCGGGGATCAGCCGAAGGCGATTCATCAGCTCGTCGATGGTATCCAGTCCGGCCTTTCGCATCAGACGCTCCTCGGCGTCACGGGGTCCGGTAAGACCTTCACGATCGCAAATGTGATTCAAGATGTGCAGCGCCCAACGCTCGTGCTCGCTCACAACAAAACTCTGGCAGCACAGCTCTACGGCGAATTCAAAGAGTTTTTCCCGGACAACGCGGTCGAATACTTCGTCTCTTATTACGACTACTACCAGCCGGAGGCATACGTCCCGTCATCGGACACGTACATCGAAAAGGATTCGTCGATCAACGAACACATCGAACAGATGCGGTTGTCGGCGACCAAGGCGCTGCTCGAGCGGCCCGATGCCATCATCGTCGCGACGGTTTCGGCGATCTATGGCTTGGGTGATCCAGAGGCGTATCTGCAGATGGTGTTGCATCTCTCGCGCGGTGATCGCATCGATCAGCGCAAGATGCTGCGACGGCTTGCGGATATGCAGTACAAGCGCAACGACATGGAGCTGTCGCAGGGTTGCTACCGCGTGCGCGGGGATGTGATCGATATCTTCCCGGCCGAATCCGAACGCGAAGCGCTGCGTGTCGAGTTGTTCGACGACGAAGTCGAGGCGCTCACGTTATTCGATCCGCTGACGGGTGAAGTGCGTCGCAAAACGCCGCGCTACACCGTCTTTCCGTCGAGTCACTATGTGACGCCGCGCGATCGCTTGGTGCGGGCGGTCGATGAGATCCGTGATGAGTTGCACGATCGACTGCAATTTCTGAAAGCCAACGGCAAGTTGCTCGAAGCGCAGCGTCTCGAGCAGCGTACGCAATTCGATCTGGAGATGATTCGCGAGGTCGGTTACTGCAACGGCATCGAAAACTATTCGCGCTTTCTGTCGGGCCGGGCGCCGGGCGAGCCGCCGCCGTGTCTGTTCGATTACCTGCCGTCGAATGCCTTGCTCGTCGTCGATGAGAGTCATCAAACGATTCCGCAATTGGGCGCAATGTATCGCGGCGACCGCTCACGCAAGGAGACGCTCGTCGAATACGGATTTCGGTTGCCCTCGGCGCTCGACAATCGTCCGTTACGGTTCGATGAGTGGGAGAGACTCGCGCCGCAGATGATTTTCGTCTCGGCAACACCAAGTCAGTACGAGTTGCAGCACTCGGGGCAGGTCGTCGAACAGGTCGTGCGCCCGACCGGACTCGTCGATCCTGAAGTCGAGATTCGACCGGTCCGCACTCAGGTCGACGATGTGTTGTCGGAGATCAGACGCTGCAAAGAACGCAATGAGCGCGTGCTCATCACGACGCTCACCAAGCGCATGGCCGAAGACCTTACCGAATATCTCGATGAGCATGGCGTGAAGGTGCGCTATCTGCATTCGGACATCGATACGGTCGAGCGAATGGAGATCATTCGCGATTTGCGCTTGGGCAAGTTCGACGTGGTCGTCGGCATCAACTTGCTGCGCGAAGGGCTCGACATGCCCGAAGTCGGGCTGGTCGCGATCCTCGATGCCGACAAGGAAGGTTTCTTGCGCTCGGAGAATTCGTTGATTCAAACGATCGGCCGCGCCGCGCGCAATTTGCATGGCCGCGCGATCTTGTATGCGGACCAGCAAACCAAGTCGATCACGCGCGCAATCGAGGAGACGAATCGACGGCGGCGCAAGCAACTCGAATTCAACGAGACGCATGGCATCACACCGCGCGGCATTCAAAAGGCAGTCACCGACATCATGGAAGGGGCGTACTCCGACGCGCAGCGCGGTGGGGCAGGACAGAGGCGCATTGCCGAACCGGCAAACGATTACGCATCGCTCACACCCGAACAAGCGCTGCGACGAATCAAAAAGGTCGAACAGCAGATGTTCAAGTACGCACGCAATCTGGAGTTCGAAGAAGCCGCGCGCTTGCGCGATGAAATCCAGAAGCTACGCAATGTGGAGTTGGGTTTGCCGCCGACGGCGAAGGTGGGGTGAGCTGGCGGCGGCGCGTGTGAGCGCGCGGACGCATCTACGTGTAAACGTGTAACCGCGTAGAACGGGATGGTGGCCGCCTTACACGTCCACACGTCCACACGTCTACACGATCACCGCCGAAAGATTGGGCCGATCTCGCGGCGGACTCAGCGCGGGCTTAAAGGTCACCAACAAAGTTGCACGTCCTTCAGCTCGCCGCTATCCTTGCCGGCCTTTTTCGGAGCGCGCGTAGCTCAGCGGTAGAGCATCACCTTGACATGGTGGGGGTCACAGGTTCGATCCCTGTCGCGCGCACCACCTTTTGAAAAGCGGTTAGGCGATTTGCGATCAACGGTCAGGCCTTTGCATGACCGTCAACGCGAGTCGTGAGTACCGCCGTCGGCTGGCCGCATTGCTCATCAATCGAGCAATGCGGTCGATACCAACCGCTAACGCTAACCGCTAATTCCTCATGCCGGTCATTACCCTGCCTGACGGCAGCCAACGTACCTACGCCGACCCCGTCACGATCGCGCAGATCGCTGCGGACATCGGCCCGGGGTTGGCGAAAGCGGCAGTCGCCGGGAAGGTAAACGGCAAGCTCGTCGATACCGTCGATCCGATTACGGACGACGCGGCCATACAGATCATCACGCCTAAGGATCCCGAAGGGCTCGAGATCATCCGCCATTCGTTCGCGCATCTGGTGGGGCATGCCGTCAAGCAGCTCTACCCGACGGCGAAGATGGTGATCGGTCCCGTGATCGAAGACGGCTTCTATTACGACATTGCCTACGAGCGCGCCTTTACGCCCGACGATCTGGAAGCGATCGAGACGCGCATGCGC
>CAZIXV010000194.1:0-7280 GCA_964543105.1 uncultured Steroidobacteraceae bacterium | reverse complement strand
ACGATGACTTGGCAGCGTGCGCCCAGAAGCTCGTCTTGAACGCGCGTCGCGCGCAGTTGCGACGGTGCCGTCGCAGACTTGCGCGCCAGCTCCACGGCGCGCATTTAAGCGACGACGTCGCTCACTGGCTTTGCCGTCTTCATACCGCCGACACCGAATTCACCGACGGGCATCCCGATGAGCTGTTGCGCCGTGAGCGACACTCGCGAAACCGGGTCGCCGTTGCCAACGACATGGATGCCACCCTTGTGTTTGCCGCGCGTCGCGCCGGCAAGGAACAGCGGAATATTGTCGGTCGAGTGAATCTTCGCGTAGCCGGTGTCGCTGAAACCCAGCACGAGCGTGCGATCGAGCAGCGTGCCGTCGCCTTCTTTGATGCCATCGAGCGCGCGCAAGAAATCGCTGAAGCCGCGAAACGATAGCTCGGCGAGCTGACTGGAAATCACTTGGTAACCCAGTTCGGTATCGACCGGTTCGTCGTGAGTGTGCAAGTGATAGATGTCCGAGTCGCCAGGCAGATAGGTTTCAGACGTGGCGCTCGTGTGCACGACGGTGAACACCTTCGTTTGATTGCAGGCCAACGCCATCGCCATCAACTCGGCCATCAGCTTGTTGTTTTCGTTCACCTTGTCGATCTGACCGCTGCGCTTGCTGTCCTCCGGCGCCGTCGGCACCGCGCATGCTTCCGCCTTCGCCGGCCGCTGCAACTCGATGGCGAGCTGCTCTTCCATTTGTCGCACCGATGAGAAGTATTGATCGAGTTTGATGCGATCCTCGTAACCGGCTTGCGACAACAACGCCTTGCGCTGATCGGTGACCGCCGAGAGCACGCTCTGACGCAGCATCACGCTCGGATCCGGACGCCAGTTGTCGCTGTTGGGATCTTGAAAGCCTTCGCCGAACAAGCGTTGATACAGCGCGAGCGGAGTCGCATCGGGCGTATTGAAGCTCGTGCCGGTGTGCGTGGAATAACTCAGCTTGGGATTGCCGAAAGGCGTGAGCTGAATCGAGCGAAAACGCGTACCGCCACCCATCTGGGCGGCCACCGCGGTATCGAAGCTCGCCAGATCGAACGTGCCTACGCGCGCCGGCGCCCGTCCGGTCAGCACCGCGCCCTGCCCCGTCCAGTGTTGAATGTTCGGGCGGCCATCGAGCAACACGCGAAAGCCCGAAAGCACACTGACCTTACTCTCGAGCCCTTTGAGCGACTGCAGTTCCGGCGTGAGCTCCCAACCCTTGCCGACGGTTTCCGGCACCCAACGACCTGGCGTCAATCCCAGGCCCCAGAAATAGGTACCGAAACGAATCGGCAACGGCGCGCCATCGGCAAACGCCACGCCATGGGGATTCAAGAATAGATCGAGCATCGGCAAGGCAACCGCTACGGCGGCGCCGTTTACGGCACCCCTCAAGACATCGCGACGAGAAAACTTCTTGGCCATTACGACGCTCCTTCGGTTGCGTTGAGTTCGTTGCGGTCTGCCACGGTGCTGTGCGATTTCGGCTTCGCCTCGTCGGGCGCGGGCGTGGGCGGCACGACCTTGAAGAATTCCGGTGTCGAGACGATCTGTCTGATCAGCGCGCGGAACTTGTAGCCTTGATCCGCGAACACTTGCTGCTGCGTCTGCAGATAGCGGCGATCGGTCTTGTCGGGCGCGCGACCGGTGCCATAGGCATAGACGTTGCGCACGACGCATGCGGCGACTTTTGGATTCTCACGCAGCACTTCGCCCAGACCGCGAGCACCGTCGAATTTTTCACCGCGCAGTTCGGCGCTCACGTCGATGAGCTGCTCGTTCTCTGTCGTACGAAATTGCCCAAGACTATCGAAGCGCTCGAGCGCAAGCCCTAGCGGATCGCTCTTGCGATGACATCCGAAGCACGCCTCGTCCTCCGAATGCGCGATCAAACGCTTACGCAGCGTCGGCAAGTCGGGGTTCGAGGTGTCGTTGACGATCGAGAAATCGACATTCGCTGGCGGCAGCGGCGTGGGCTCGCATAACAGGATTTCATTGATGGCAACGCCGCGCTTCGTCGGCGAGGTGCGCCCTGGATGCGAAAACAAACCGAGGAAGCTGATCTGGGTGAGTAGTCCTGAATGTTCGGTGTTCTCTGGAAAGGTGTGCTTGACCCAACCTTCGGCGCCCAGAAAAGGAAGCTGGTAGATCGAGGCGAGCGAGCGATCCAGAAAAGTCGTGCGGGTCGTGAACAGGTCACGGTAATCCGCGTTCTCGACGAGCAGATGATTCACGACCGTCTTCAGCGTCTGCTCCTTCGCCGCATCCGACACCGCTTGACTGAACTTCGGAAAGACCATCGGATCCTTCGTCATCGTCTCGTAGAGATCGAGTTGCAGCATGTCGGAGAAGAACGCGCGCGTGCCCGCCTCGACGCGCTTCGATGCCAGCAAGCGCTCGATCTGCGCGTTCAAGCCAGCGGGCGTATGGATCGCGCCCGATTCCGCCGCCGCAAGCAGGGCCTCATCCGGCGCGGTATCCCAGATCAAATACGACAAGCGCGCCGCCTTGGTGTAAGCATCCAACCGCAGCGCATCGGAAGCGGCCGGATCGCGCTCGGACGTTTCGATACGAAACAGAAATTGCGGCGCCGTGAGTAAACTCGCGAGCGCCAGTTTCAAACCGGCATAGTAATCGCCGCTTTGGCTCGTGCCGGCGCGCGCCAATTCCACGCGCGGTTCGATCTCTGCTTCCAGCAAAGGACGACGAAACAAGCGTCGACCATGCGCGGCCACGAACTGCGCCGTGCATTCATCGTCAATGCCTTGCGCACTGGCGGGCTGGCACGGCATCACAGCGGCACGGCGTTGTTCATCGAGCACTTGATCCGCGACGCTCTTGGCCATCGAAAAGTATTGATCGAAGCCGGCCGCGGAGATCGACAGCATCGAGTTACCGATTGCGAGCAACAAATGCTCGCGCGCTTCGGGCTCGAAGCGACCATTCACTTCGATGTCCGCACCGAACAGGTCGGCGATCGTATTGCGATATTGGGATTCGGTGAGACGACGCGTCGCGACGATGCCTGGCGTGCCTTGCGTCGCACTGGTGTTCGACGAGTTCGCTGCATTCGTTTGTGCGCGCGCGCTGTGTACGCCGCTCAATCCGGCGCCGAGGAGGAGCGCACTTACGGCAGCGGCCGACAGCACGCTCATCGCGATTCGCGATTCCTTCGTTCGAGCTCTGAGTAAGTTCACTTCGGTCCTCGGTCTGCTGCGGCGTTGAAAGCTAAAGAGAGGCGCGTGATGTTGCGACGGGCGCTGCTTTGCGTTGCGGCGGCAACGCCTCGGTTGGCGGCGCCAGCAAAACGACCCGACGCGGACCGCGCTGCGGCGCTCGTGCCTGGCCACTTGACGCTGGGGCTTGCTGCGCGCGTACGACGGCCAATGCACGCGCATCGGATTCCGGCTCACCTTCGTACAACTTCGCGACGGTCACTTCATCTGCGGCATCCGGTGTAACGACGATCGCCGGCACGGCGTAGTAACGAAATGCGCTCGAAATCCCGGTGTAGCGACTGCTGTTCTCGTCGAACAAGCCATCGGCGCTGCGCTGCAGGGCGTACCAATACGCGGGGATGTTGATGTGCATCGTCAGTTCAAAGATGGCGCCGCCCGCCGCCCATTCGGCGTAGTAGTCATCGATGCTGCGATAGCCGCCGATGACGCCGTGCAGTTTGCCATCGGGTTGAATGTCGAACTTCAGCCGCCCGTTCTTCAGCGCCAGCGGCAGGCCATCGAGACTGCGCGTGACGATGTCGACCGCCTCGGGTGTTTCGACGACGCCGTGGAGAGTGCGTGCTTTGACGATGGATTGAAATCGCGGGTCTGGATTAATGCGGAAGGTGTAGTCGTGGGCGATATCGCCGTTGGCGTCTTTCACCATCTTGTCTTTCGACATATAGAACCCGATGCGCACGTCGGGATCATTGCGCCAGTCGGGCGCATTGCCGGACATCACGATGAGCACGGTGTAGCGGCCATCACGCATGCCATCGTTCACGTACTTCGCGTGATGGCCCTCGCGCGTGGGGCCTCGCCATGCTTTGAAGCAACCAATGGCGCGGTAGTACTCATTGTCGATGCCACTGCCGCCATTCAAACCGTTCGCAAAACCGGTGCGCTCATCGCCATCCAGATCGAAGCCGAAGGCCGCATCGCCGGTCACGCCGACGAGACCGGGATCGGGTACCGCCCAGGGTTGTTGGTAGACGTTTTCTTGATTTGGTCCGCGGATGCCGCCGACTCGGGCGCGCTGCGGGTTTTCTGGATCCAGGATTTTGTCGACGTCTGCTTCGGTGCGATACGAGGTTTTCAGCACCTTGCGCCAAGCCATTTCGGGATTGGTGCCTGCCGGACAATCGGTACCAGGCGCGGACACGCCTTCATCGGCGCCGTAGTGGAAGGCAGGCTCATACCATTCGACAACGAAGGCTTTTGACCAGGGCGCTGCATGCGCGAATGCGGCGCAGCCCAATAGCCCGACCCCCACTGCGCAGCATGCCCTGCCGGCTGGTTTCATTTTTCCCCCGTTGTGCGATCAAGGGCCGCGCAAAAAGAGTCAGCCCTGACCGCTTTGTTATCACGCCCGCTTGAGCGGAGCAAGTCCGGGAATCCGTCATGGAGGTGCTCTAACGTCACTGAGCGCACGTCGCCGCAACGAATGAACTTGCGGCAGCGCTTACCGTCTGCTTACATGCCACGCCGCGGACGCAAGCAATTGCGCACCGCCGCTCAAAAAATTGTCAATTCTTTTTCTTTAGAAGCCCCGAGAGGAACCCGATGAAGGCGACGAAATTCATAATCGGCGCAGCCGCAGCAGCCCTCTGCATGCAGACACTCATTGCAACCGCGGATCAGACGGGGCAACAAGCAGTCGATGCACGCCAGCACAATCTCAAGGATCTCGGCGGCGCTTTCAAAGTCGTGCGTGATCAGACGCGCCGCCCGAAGCCGGACATGACACAGGTCGTTCAGGCTGGCGAGCAGATCAACCAACTCGCCAACGACATGCCGCGCTGGTTCCCCAAGGACTCGGCGCCGAGCGCAGACATCGAAACCGATGCAAAAAGCGAAATCTGGAGCGACCCGCAAGGCTTCAATGTCGTGCTCAAAAATTTCCAGAGCGAAGCCCCGAAGCTGCTGTCATTGGCTAAAGCTAATGACGTGGATGGCTTGAAGAAGCAGGTCGGCGTGGTCGGCGGCACCTGCAAGGGCTGTCACGACAAGTATCGGGTACCGCAGAGCTGAGGCTTGGCGGTTGGCGGTTTCGCGTCAACCGCTGCGCGGTTTCTAAGCTCAGGGCTGCTGGATACTGGGCTGCTGCCAGAGTCGGAATGCAACTGTGTTGCTTTTGATCTGACCTGCAGCCCAGCGCCCAGCAGCCCTTTCGCGTCTTATTTGCTCCGTGTCTTCCCCTGCTTCCCCATCAAGCCGCGCGCAAACGTGTGCTCATAGTGCGTGAGCAGCTGCCGCGCCTCTTCGACCGCAGCATGTTCGTGAGTGAACATGAGATTCATGGTCAGGCCGCGCAAGGCGGCGTTGTGAATCAAGATCAAATCATCGAGCGTTGCGACATCGTTTACGCCTAGCGTTTCGGCCAGACGCGCTGCGCTTTCGGCGCGCATCTGCGTCATCTCACGCAAGAACGGCGTCAAGCGTTTGCGCAGTTCATTGTCGCTGCGCGAGCCGAGCATGATTTCCAGCAATGCGATCGTGGCAGGCTGGCGCTGCACCTCCCAGGTGACATCGGCCGCCTTGGCGAAGCGCGTCCAGTTGTTTTCGACCGCTGCGAGTTTTTCGCTGCGATAGCGGCGCTGCTCGGCAATGATGTATGCCGCCGTCGCAAGCAAGAGATCCACTCGGGTGGGGAAGTGATGCAGCATGGCGCCGCGGCTGGCCTCGGCGCGCTTGGCGACTTCGATCGTCGTGGCGGCGGCGTAGCCCTTTTCGAACAGCACGTCGATGGCCGCCTGGATCAGCTTGGCGCGCGTTTGTGCGCTGCGCTCGGCGTTGGTGCGACGCACCGGTGGCTTGCGTTTGGCCTTTTGGGTGACAGGCTGCTTTTTCATCTCGAGCGTACGTAAGACGCCCGCAGTCGCGGGCACTGCAGTACCTCTGCAGCGCCTGCGATCTTACCCCGTGCTCATCGCTTGGCGGGTTACTTCAAGGTCTTGAGATACGCAATGATGTCCTGGCGCTCCTGCGCCGAGCGCACCGACATGCCCATGAGATTGCCGGGCACGACCTCGGAAGGATCGATCAGCCACGCATCGAGCGTCGCTTCGTCCCACACGAAATCCTGATCTTCCAGCGCCAGAGAAAAGCTGTAGCCCTCGAGCGTACCGGCACGTCGCCCGAACACGCCACGATGCCGCGGGCCAGTGCTGTTCTCATCGACGAAATGGCACGACATGCACTTTTGCTGATACAGCGCCTCACCCCGTTTGGCATCGCCTTCGGCGTTCGCATGCGTTGCAGTCAACGCCAGAATGCCTGCCACGCTCAGCGCATACATAACCTTCATCGAGAACCTCAACCGTTAGCGAGCGGATGTTTGCTGCGGCCGTGCGCCAGGCACAGGTGCGCGGCCGCGGCCGATCGACGGATCGACCTCACCTTCGTAAAGCTTCGCCGTGACGACCCGCGCCTGACCGTCGGGCTCGATGACGAACGCCGGTACGAGTTCCATGTGATATGCAGTCGAGATCGCGGTGTGTTCCTGCACCGCCGGCTCGGGTGAATAGTCAGCATGACGCCGTAGCGCATACCAGTAACCCACCATGTTCACGTGCGTGGTGAGTTCATGGATCGCACCGGCCGCGGCCCAGCCCTTGTAGTAATCATCGATGGGACGGTAACCGCCCAGCAGCGCGAACGCTGTACCGTCGGGCTTGCTCTCGATACGCACCTTCGCCTTGTGCAGCACCAGCTGCGGCGGAAACATCGGCGCGCTTTCCATATGGCGCAGCGTCAAGGTGGGTTGTTCGATGCTTTCGAGCACGCCGTCCTTCGTGCGTCCCTTGATGATGCTTTGAAAGCGCGGATCCGGATTGATGCGAAACGAATAGTCGTGCGCGATCCCGCCGTTCGCATCTTTCACGAGTTTGTCGCGCGCGAGATAAAAGCCGACGGTGACGTCATCATCGTTCAGCGGATCGGCGCCATTGCCGGACATCACGAGCACGACCGTGAAGACGCCATCGCGCATGCTGTCATTCGTATATTTCGCGTGATGCGATTCGCGCGGCGGACCGCGCCACGC
>CAZIXV010000193.1:0-7321 GCA_964543105.1 uncultured Steroidobacteraceae bacterium | reverse complement strand
GGCGTCGAGGCCGATGCCGCCACGATGATCGTGTGCTTCATCGCGTCGTGCTCTTCGAGCTTGCGCACGACGTTTGCGATCGAGGACTGCTTCTGTCCGATCGCGACGTAGATACATTTAATTCCGGAGTTCTTCTGATTGATGATCGTGTCGATCGCCAGCGCGGTCTTGCCCGTTTGACGATCGCCAATGATCAATTCGCGCTGGCCGCGGCCGACCGGCACCATCGAGTCGATTGCCTTGTAGCCGGTCTGCACCGGCTGACTCACCGACTTACGGAACACGACGCCCGGTGCGACGCGCTCGATCGGCGCATTGCGTGTCGCCGCGACCGGACCTTTGCCGTCGATGGGGTTGCCCAGCGCGTCGACGACGCGGCCGAGCAGGCCTTCACCCACCGGCACTTCGAGAATGCGATCGGTGGTCTTGACGGTGTCGCCTTCGACGATGTGCTTATAGTCGCCCAGCACGACCGCACCCACCGAGTCCTGCTCGAGGTTCAGTGCCAAGCCGAAGCTGCCGCCCGGAAATTCGAGCATTTCGCCGTATTTCACGTCCGCCAGGCCGTGAATGCGCACGATGCCGTCCGTGACGGTCACGACCGTGCCCACGTTGCGCTCTTCGGTCGCGCTCGCGAAATTGTCGATGCGAGCTTTGATGAGATCGCTGATTTCAGATGCCTTGATGGCCATTGCTCGGTCCTCTCGGGGCTACGGGCGATGAGCGGCGGGCGCTAGCCCGAAAAACTCATCACGGCGCGCCGTGAACAAAACACTCAATCAGTTAAAAAAACCTTTCTGGCCGCAACTCATCGCCTAGTGCGTGAGCTCGACCGCAAGCCGATCGAGACCGGCTTTCAACGAACCATCGATCACCAAGTCTCCTGAACGCACGATCGCACCGCCGATCAACGACGCATCGACGTGTTCGTGCAGTCGCACTTCGCGACCCAAACGCTTCTTCAGCGCCGCCGTGAGCCGCTCACGCTGCGCATCGCTGAGCGCAACGGCAGACGTCAGATGCACATCGGCGACTCGCTCGACCTCGGCCCGCAGCGTTTCGTAAATCGCCGCGATGTCGGGCAACAAACCCAGGCGACGATTCTCTGCAAGCGTGTTCAGAAAGTTCTTGGCATGCTCATCGAAGCCACTGCCGACGACACTGACGATCAGCTCGACGAGCTGCGCGGGCGTCACATGCGGATTCGCTAACAGGCGATCGACGTTGGGGTCAGCCACCACGGCTCCCGCCGCGGCCAGCACTTCCGACCAGGGCGCCAACGCGTTGCGCTCACGCGCGAACTCGAAAGCAGCTCTCGCGTAAGGACGGGCGATCGTGACTTTTTCGGCCATGCGTGCTTCCTAGGCTCAACCGCGCTCGATTTCGAGCGCAAGCTTCTCGAGCAGATCGGCATGCGCTGTTGGGTCGATTTCGCGACCGAGCAACTTGCCAGCGCCGACCACTGCGATTTGCGCCACTTCCTTGCGCAGGTCCTCGCGCGCGCGGGTCGATTCGAGTTGGACGTTCTGCCGCGCTTCTGCCACCAGTCGTTGGCCTTCTGCCAACGCAGTGCCGCGCGCTTCTTCGACCAATTCGTTCGAGCGACGATTCGCCTGATCGACGATCTTGGCAGCCTGTGCGCGCGCTTCCTTGACGATATCCGTAGCGTTCGACTTGGCTTCAGCCAAGCTCTTCTCGCCTTTTTCTGCCGATGCCAGGCCTTCTGCAATTTTCCGACGTCGTTCATCGATCGCCGCCATGAGCGGCGGCCAAATGAACTTCATCGTCACCCCGGCAAGGATGAGAAAAACGATGCACTGGATAAACAGCGTTGCATTGAGATTCATGGACGCGTGCGCCTTTCGATATCTACCGCGAGAAGCGAAGGGTGACGACGCCCAGCGGGCGTCGCATTAGCTTGGCTTTAGCCCGCCGCGAACGGATTAGCCGTTGCGAACCACAGCGCAATACCCACACCGATAATGAACGATGCGTCGATCAGACCAAGCAGCAAGAACACCTTCGTCTGCAACACGTTCATGAGTTCTGGTTGACGAGCCGAGGATTCGATGTACTTGGCTGCCATCAAACCTACGCCAATGCACGCACCCAACGCGCCGATGCCGATGATCAATCCGCAAGCCAGGGCGACAAAAGCTACATCTGTCATGAGAGTTCTCCGGGAAAAACCAAATCAAACAAAGAAGCGACGTGAACCAAAGATCAGTTAGTGATGCTCGTGCGCTTGGCCGATGTAGACCAGCGTGAGCATCATGAAAATGAACGCCTGCAACAGCACGATCAGGATGTGGAAGATCGCCCAGATCGTGCCCGTGAACAGATGCATACCAATGCCGAATAGCGTCACAGAGCCGCCAAGACCAGCAATCAGGAAGAAGATCAGCTCGCCAGCGTACATGTTTCCGAACAAGCGCATGCCGTGCGAGAAGGTGTTACCGACATATTCGATGATGGTGAAGATGATGTTCACCACGGCAAGCAACACAAACGCGATCCAGGTGAGCGGATTGAGCGAAAGCTTCACGTTACCGAAAGGGGCGGTGACCCACTGATGCGCGAAGCCGCCGAGGCCTTTGATCTTTACGTTGTAATAAAAGACCAGCAGCAACACGCCAACCGACAGGCCAAATGTGCCGTTCAAATCAGCGGTGGGAAGCGGGCGCAGATAATCGATACCGAACATCATCGCAATGACTGGGAAGAGATCGACGGGGATCAAGTCGATCGCGTTCATCATTGCGACCCACGTAAACACGGTGAGTGCGAGCGGTGCGATGAATTTGAGATTGCCGTGCACCATGCCCTTCGCTTGTTCTTCGACGAACTCGACGAGCATTTCGACAGCCATCTGAAAACGACCTGGCACACCGGACGTCGCCTTGCGGGCCACGAAATACATCGGCAATAGGGCGACCAATCCACTGAGCACTGCGAAGAACAATGTATCCAGATGGATCACATCGAGATCGAACAGAACTTCCTGGCGCTGCGTCGCTAAATGCAGCAAATGGTGGGAGATGTAATCGGCAAAACTGCCGGATCCCTCGCCCGCATCACTTGCCACTTGCATTACCCGCATGCTTTCTCCGCAAGACAAGCCAAGCCCAATAGGCCAACAACGCACCGAACAAACCCGCTAACAGACCCAGCGGTGCGAACAACCTGGATCGAAACGCGATGACCAAGAGACCGATCGTCAGCCCTAACTTGACCACCCACGCCAGCAAAACACTCGCCGCACTCATTCGCACGCCATACGTCAGGCCGTGCTTGAACAGAGTCAGCGCCATGTAGATCGTCCAGAGAGAGCCGATCGCGCCACCGACGATGACCGCCAGCGCAACGCTCCAATCCCAAACGATCGCGCTTACCAGTGCGATCGCGACGATCCAGCCCACCTGCCATGCCAAGATCCGCAGCGACTCGCGCGCGGCGTCGGCAAGAACGTTCCTACTCACTTAGGAGACGGGCAACAAAAATGCCACTGCGTGGTCCGAGTGTTCGGCGACGTGTGGCATTGGATAAATCCGCGAAAATCCAGCCAAAAAACTGCCCGGCTGGAAAAGGCGGCGCATTATACGGTTCGTTTTGCAGTGCTTCAACAAAACTGCACGAGCATTTTTGACACGACAGAATGTGCCCTCGAATGCGCGCCTGCGCGCGCGTGTTTGTAGGCGTAAAACGCCGGACGATTAACGGATGTGAGCGAGGATTCCGTCCAACTCATCGAGCGAGTGATAGCTAATGACCAGCTTGCCCTTGCCCGATGAGGAATGTTGCACGCGCACTTTCGCACCGAGTTTTTCCGCAAGGTCGCCTTCCAGCTTGGCGATGTTCGGATCGGCGCGCGGCGTTTCTTCCTGCAACGATTGCGGCCCCGTCTGCAGGCGCCGCACCAGCGCTTCCGTTTCACGCACCGAGAGTTTCTTCTTCGCGACGAGCGCCGCAACTTCCGCTTGTTGTCGCTTCTGCTCCAAGCCCAGCAATGCGCGCGCGTGCCCCATTTCGAGTTCGCGCTGCTCTACGAGTGTTTTGACTTCATCCGCCAGCTCGAGCAGGCGCAGCAGATTCGATACTGCGGCACGTGAGCGGCCGACGGCTTCCGCTGCAGTGGCATGCGTCATCTCGAATTCGCTGATCAACCGCTCAAGCGCACGCGCCTCTTCGAGCGGATTGAGATTTTCGCGCTGAATATTTTCGATGAGCGCCATGGCGACGGCGGCTTCATCGTCGACGCGACGGACGAGCGCCGGAATTTCTTGCAGGCCCGCCAATTGCGCCGCACGCCAGCGTCGTTCGCCCGCGATGATTTCGTAGCGGCGCGGCTGCGTGGCGCTCGCCTCACTGATCGGACGCACGACGATGGGCTGCACGAGCCCTTGCGCTTTGATCGACTCCGCAAGCTCCTGCAGGCTTTCCTGACGCATGTCGATTCGCGGCTGATATTTGCCGCGCTGGAGCAGATCGACGGGGATCTTCTGGAGTTCTTCATCGGCACGCAGCGGCGAGACCGTCGCGGGTTCGCCCGCGACAGCCGCAGGCTGACCGAGCAATGCGCCCAGCCCGCGCCCGAGACTTGGTCGTTTCGTCGCCATATTGCATGCCGTGAACAGGAGTGGGCGGGAATAGTAGTGCAGCGGGGGAGAAGCGGATAGCGGTCCGCAGGTCTGGCGGCTGGTCGGAATACGTCCCGCAGGCGGCTAACTACCGATGCGATATCGATAAATCATCAATACGAAGCGCAGATTTATTAACAGCCAACCGCTAACCGCTGACCGCTTCCTTCTTGGGGTAGCCGGTATCGCCCTCTTCGCGGCGAATCATTTCGCCCGCGAGCGCCAAGTACGCCAACGCTCCGCGGGATTCGCGGTCATAGTGCAACGCGGGTTTGCCAAAGCTTGGCGCTTCCGCCAAACGCACGTTGCGCGGAATGATCGTGCGAAACACTTTTTCCTGGAAATGTTCGATGAGCTGCGCGGACACTTCGTTCGATAGATTGTTTCGCGGATCGAACATCGTTCGCAGGATGCCTTCGATCTCGAGATTCGGATTCGGGCCGTGCTTGATTTCTTGGATCGTGTTGACGAGCGCCGTCAAGCCTTCGAGCGCGTAGTACTCGCATTGCATTGGAATCAACACGCCGTCAGCGGCGACGAGCGCATTGAGTGTGAGCATGTTCAGCGAGGGCGGGCAATCGATGAGCACGATATCGAATTGCTCGAGCACCGGCGCGAGCGCATCGCGCAGACGCGTCTCGCATCCGGCCTTGCCGGTGAGCCCGACTTCGGCGGCGACGAGATCTTGATTCGCGGGCATCAACTTAAATTCTGCGTAGTCGAGCGACATGATCGCGGACGCCGCATCGCATTCACCCAACAACACGTCGGTGGTCGTGCGCTCGACGGTGAGTTTGTCGATCCCGCAACCCATCGTGGCGTTGCCTTGCGGATCCATGTCAATGAGCAGCACACGTCGCTTCGTCGCCGACAACGACGCCGCCAAATTCACGCTGGTCGTCGTTTTGCCGACGCCGCCTTTTTGATTGGTGATCGCGAGAATGCGGGGCATGGAAGGCTACGGTTACAGGCTGCGAGCTGCAGCCAGAAAAGCAGCGACGGCGGATACGGGACGGCAATTCATGATGCGAAAGCTCGCTCGAGAAACGGTGTGAATGATTGCTCAGACTGTAGCCGGTAGCCCGTAGCCTGTCGCCCTGTGATCACTCGACGCGATCGTGGCTGCGGCAGATTTCCACAAGATGCCGCTCTTCGTCCAGACCGGGGACCACGATCCGGTGCACGGCCGCAGTTTTCCAGCCATTGGGCAGCGATTCGAGCTCCTCTGCCGGATAGCGCCCCTTCATCGCCAGCAGCCGTCCGCCGCCGACGCACAAGTGACCGGCCCATTTCACGAAGCGATCGATCGGTCCGACGGCGCGCGAGGTGACGATGTGGAATCGCTCCGCAGGGCGATAGCTTTCCGCACGCGCATGCACCGTCGTGACATTCAGAAGCTCGAGCACTTGCGCGGCGTGATCGATGAATTTGAGTTTTTTCGCCGTGGAATCGAGCAGAGTGAAATGGCGCTGCGGATTGACGATCGCCAGCGGCAACCCGGGAAATCCTGCGCCGGTACCAACATCGAGCACACGCTCGCCATGCAAGAAAGGTTGCAATGACAAACTATCGAGCAAGTGCTTCGTCAGCTGCTGCGAACGCTCGCGAATCGCCGTGAGATTCATGCGCTGATTCCACTCATCGAGCTCGTCGAGCAAGCGCAGCAGACGCTCCGCATCGCGAGTGGAAATCTCAAGGCCAAATTGTTTCGCGGCCGATTGCAGCACGGGTATGGTGAGCGCTTATTCGTGAACGTGTGAGCGTGCAGGGCGTTGAGCGAATGTCCGCGCGCAAGCGATGCGCCTGCACTCGCGCCGCGCCACTGATCAGGCGATTTTGACGAGAGTACGCCCGACGACCGATGACTTGAGATGCGGCTCGAACGCCTGCGGCAACTCATCGAGCGTGATCGTGTTCGTGACGATGCGATCGAGATGCCGCGGCTGCAAATCACTCGCCAAGCGCGCCCAGACTTCGAGGCGAACCTTGCGCGGCGTAATCACTGAATTGATGCCGAGCAGATTCACGCCGCGCAGAATGAAGGGCAGCACACTCGTTTTGAGATCGAAACTCGCGGCCATGCCGATGCTCGCGATATTGCCCCAGGGCTGAACCGTGCGCGTGAGCCAAGCGAGCACATCGCCACCGAGATTGTCGATCGCACCCGCCCAACGCGCTTCCTCGAGTGGCTTCGTGCCGAAGGCCACTTCATCTCGCAACAACACGCGCGCGGCGCCAAGTTGCTCCAGATAGCTGCGCGAATCTTGCTTGCCCGTGAGTGCTACGACGCGATAGCCGCGCTGCGCGAGCATGTCGATCGCCAGGCTCCCGACACCGCCGGTGGCGCCGGTAACGACGATCTCACCGTCCTCCGGTGTCTGGCCGTTCTGCTCCATGCGATGCACGGCGAGTGCAGCGGTAAAACCCGCGGTCCCAAGTGACATCGCTTGCGCAGCATCCATGCCGGCGGGAAGTTCGATTACGGACTGGCTGCTGACCCGCGCGAACTCGGCATAGCCACCGTCGCGCGTCTCGGACAAGCCATCGCCGGTAACGAGTACTTCTTGCCCCGGACGAAACGCCGGATCGGTCGACGCTTCGACGACGCCGGCCAGATCGATTCCGCCCACGAGCGGGTATTTACGCAGGATTTTTCCCGCGCCCGTCGCTGCGAGCGCGTCTTT
>CAZIXV010000192.1:0-7337 GCA_964543105.1 uncultured Steroidobacteraceae bacterium | reverse complement strand
AGCCGAATTCAATGCGTCAACGCATACACCACGATATTCACGCCGAGCCGCAAACCTAAGTTCACATCATCAGCCGGGTAATCGGGTTCATCGGCGCGCTGCCATGAATCGCCCAGGTCATTGTTGAACGCGATCAACACCATCAGCCGGCCGGCGTCATCTTCGATGCCACGCCATTGCGGCAATGCGCCGTCGGCGCGATAGCCCGTGCCGCGGCCGAGCGCCTGCCAGTTCGCAATCTGATGTTTCTCGGTGATGTCATACACCGAATGAAAGACTGGATGGTCATCGGGAAGATCGATGATCGGGCGATCGGGAAAGACACGGCGCATGCCACGCACGAACCCCGCCCATTCGCGCGTACCGAAGAAGCTGTCGCACAACAGAAAGCCGCCGCGCAGCAAGTATTCGCGCAGCTTCGTCGCCTGCGCCTCGCTTAAATCCCAGCTACCCGGCAAGCCCGCCATGAGAAAGGGCCAATGAAACACATCATCACCATCGTCGAGATTGACCGGCTGCTCGACCGAGCGCACATCGATGCGCGTCAAACGCCGCAAGATGGCGGCCAGCCGGCGGTCGGCGCGCGGGTAGTCGACGGCCCAGCTCGTACCGCCTTGGCGCCAATCCGCACCAAACCACGATCCCGGGCCGATGCCATTGGAAGGAAACATCAGGCGCGCGATGACGAAATCCGCTGGCGTATCGAAATCGGGCGGCAGTTCCGCCGAATAGTCATCGCCTTCCAAGCCCCAATACACGCGAAATGGCTTTTGTGCATGCGAGATCGAATGAACACTCAACAAGGTGCACGCGAGTGCGCAAATCAGCGCGCGATCGAGGCTGCGGTGAAACTGAGCCCTGCGCACGTTGCCGAGCTCAACCTTGCGTGCGCTGCACTCGAAGATTCTTGAACTGCACGTTCGAGCCTTCATGGTGCGCTTGCAGCGCGATATGCCCACGCGGTTCGCGCGAGGCGTTCGTCAACCGAGAAACGTGTTCGCCATTGAGCGCGACTTCGATCGTGCTGCCCTTCGCTGTGATTTCGAATTCATTCCACAACGCGGTGCCGCGCGAGGCGACGATACGCGGCGCTGCCAACCGATAAATCGCGCCCGTGATATGCAGCCAGCTGAAGGACCTGTCGTGCTGCGAATCCACGCCCCAGTCGTCGATTTGAATTTCATAGCCGCGCTCGATCGCGGGCTGCGGATCGTTCGTGAGCGCCGGGGAGCGAATGAAGACCCCTGAGTTCGCATCGCCTCGCATCGTGCGCCATTGCACCTGGAGCACGAAGTCTTCGTAGGTTTCTTGCTCATACCAGAGCAGCCCTGGCCCGCCGTGGCTTTCGATGACGCCATCGCCCAGCCAACAAAAACCGCCCTGGCCTGCCATTTTCCACCCGGCAAGCTCTTGCGAGATGAGCGAAGCAGACTCAGACATGGCGATCGCATCTCCTCAACGTGCGGATCACCGCATCCTAGCAATGCGCTTGCTGCGGCGAATCAGTACGAACGCCCTTCGACAACTCAGTACGAACCGGGCGTGCGCCTTCGACAGGGCGAACCGAGCATTCAATTTCCTGTTCCGTGATTTCCCACACTGTCCCAATGACATCAGGGTAGTAGATACTTCGGCGCCTTCCGCGGGTTCGGATAGGCGAAGACAAAGCGCGCCAGCGCTGCAGTCTTTTTTCGTACGGGTGCGAAGCCGCATCGACGCGGCTAACAACAATAAAGTGATAAAGATTAATTCCGAAGCAGCGGGACGCCTGGTGTGCGTTGGAGTGGGCATGACGCTCGGCTCGCATCTCACGCCGTTGAGCCGCAGCCATATCGAACAAGCCGATGTCGTGTTCACCGCGCTATCCGACGGCGTCATCGAGCTGTGGCTTGCGAAAATGAACTCGAACGTGCGCAGCCTGCAGCCGCTGTATCGCGAGGGGCGGCCACGCACCGACACTTATCAACAGATGATCGAGACGATGCTCACCGAAGTGCGCGCGGGCCGACGCGTCTGCGGCGCGTTTTATGGCCACCCAGGCGTATTCGCCATTCCCGCACACAAGGCGATCGAGATCGCGCGGCGCGAGGGCTTCGATGCCTTCATGGAGCCTGGCGTATCCGCCGAAGACTGCCTGTATGCGGATCTCGGCATCGATCCGGGCACATTCGGCTGCCAACACTATGAAGCCAGCCAATTCATGCTGTATCGCCGCTGCATCGACCCGTCTGCGTATCTGGTGCTATGGCAAGTCGGCGTGGCGGGCGATCGTTCGTTTGCGCGCTTCTCCACCGGCCGCGCCTATCGCGAAGTGCTCGTCGAGGTGCTGCAACGTCACTACCCGAACGAACACGGCGTCATTCTCTATGAGGCGGCAACCTTGCCGACCCGCGCGCCGAGAATCGTTCGCAGTGCGCTTGCTCGCTTACCCGACCTCGAACTTGGCATGCAGACGACCTTGGTGATTCCTCCCGCAACAACGATGCAGCCGGATGAGGTCATTCGCGCACGGCTCGCCGCCGTGGATATCAACGAAAAGGAGACGGCATGAATACACACGAAGAAGGGCCGACGATCCAGAGCGAACGGCTCAGCATGCGTTCGCTCACGCCCGCCGATGAGGCGTTCTATTGCAGCCTTTATGAAGATGCGCAGGTGATGCGCCATGTCGGTGCACCACTGGCGCACGCCGAGGCGCTCGACGGTTTTCGCAAATGCCTCTCAGGCATGGGCAAGGCCGACTTCGAGCGCCGCATCGTCGTGTTGCTCGACCGCGCATCGCAGCAGCCGATCGGCATCAGCAGCATCCGCTTGTTGCGCGGCAAACCAGGGCGCGCTGAGGTCGGCACGTTGTTGAAGCCCGACATGCACGACAAGGGCTTTGCACTCGAATGCTCGACGGCATTGATCACGCGAGCATTCACGCGACCGCAAGTGACGACGCTCGTGGCTTACTCGAACGAAGGCAATACCGCGGTCGAACGACTGCTCACTGAGTTGGGTTTCACGCGGGGCCGAACAGGCCCGGCGCGCGGCGGACGCCCTGCGGGGACTGCATGGACCATCGACCGCGATGCGTGGACCCAGCGCGCCGGCGCAACGAAGAGCAAATAAAGGAGCGATTCCATGTCGAATGTCATCGATTTTCTCGAACGCCTGGGGAAAGACGCCCAGCTGAGCCGCGCCGGCGACAGCGTCCTTGAGCAGGCGTTGGCTGAAGCGCACATCGATCCAGCGGTGCGCGAGGCAATTCTGCTGCGCGATCAACGTCGGCTCGAAGACTTGCTTGGCGCCACGACGAACGTGTGCTGCGTCATTTATGCACCGGCGCGCGAAGATGATGATGATGAAGCGGACGATCAAGGCCGAGAAGAAGACGACAAGGATGATGAAAAGGCGCTTCGTTCCATTGCCAGCTAAGCTGCCTTCCATGTCGAGATCGTGACGATGCCGAGATCAGTCAGCCGAGCGCTCCGCGGAGTGCTCGGCTTCTTTGTTGCCCTGACGATGCTGAGCGGTTTCGCGGCGCAACCGCCCAGCGACGCAGATGTCGATGTGCTGTTGCTCGAGGCGGATACGGTCAAGTCATCCAACCCCACACGCTTCGCTGAGATCCTGCGATCGCTCGAACAGCGCGCGCCTGAACTCGACGAGTCACACCAGTATCACGTGAGTTACCTGCGCGGCTGGCACCACGCTTATACAGGCATGTACGAAGACGCGATCAATACGCTGCGTCCGCTCATCGCCGCTCCTGCCGAAGTCAATCTGAAGTTTCGCGCGCGCTCGACGATGGTGAACGTGCTATTGATCGCGCAGCGCTATGAAGAAGCTTTCTCGGAGCTCAGCACACTCGTCGAGCAGCTCGATCTCGTCACCGACCAGGCCGCACGCGACCAAGGGCTCGCGGTCGCTGCATTTCTCTACGCTGAGGTGGGGCAACATGACCTGAGCCTCGTCTATGCGGATCGGCTCATCGAAGAAAACTGGAACGGGCGCGGCGCCTGTCGCGGCGGACAGCTCAAAGTGCAGTCGCTGTATGACGGATCTCGCCCACGCGCCCGCCCGGCTACGCTCGAGACGGAGATTCGTCAGGGGATCGATGCCTGCATCCAGTCCGACGAGCCGCTGTTCGCCAACGTCATTCGCAGCTTTGAGGCGCGCCTGCTGCTCGAAAGCAACCAGCCTGCAGCGGCGCTCGAGTTGCTGTCGAAGTACTACGAAGAGACGCTACGGACGCGTTACCCGCGACTGATCTCGCAATTCAATGTGCTCCATGCCCGCGCCTACCTCGCGCTGGGCGATAGCGAGCGCGCGCGTGACTTTGCGCTGCGTGCTGTCGATAGCGCCGTCCAGAATCAATTCACCGAACCGCTGGTGACCGCCTATCACCTGCTGCATTCGCTTGAAAAGCAACGTGGCGATATACGTGCAGCGTTGGAGTATCACGAGAAATACACGATCGCCGACAAGGGCTATTTGGATGACATCAGTGCGCGTCAGCTGGCATACGAACGCGTCAAGAACGAAGTGGCCGCGAACCGGCTGCAGATCGAATCGTTGCAGCTGCAGCGCGAACTCGACGCGAAAGCGATCGAAAACGTGCGACTGTACGTCGCGCTGCTGATCGTGGTGCTGGCCTTCATCGCGTTCTGGGCCTATCGCACGAAACGCTCGCAACTCCACTTCATGAATCTTGCGCGACGCGATGGCCTCACCGGCATCATCAACCGCCCGCATTTCATGGATCTGGCAAGCAGCACTCTGGAGAACTGCCGCAAACTGCAGCAAGACGTAGCCGTGATCCTGTTCGATTTGGATCATTTCAAACAGATCAACGACCGCTTCGGCCATGCCGAAGGCGATGCGACGCTCAAGCGAATCGTCGCGGCGTGTCAAACGCGCATGCGCGCCGCAGATATTTTCGCTCGCCTCGGCGGCGAGGAATTCTGCATCTTGTTACCTGCATGCAATCTCGAAGATGCCGGCGAGCGCGCCGAGGAACTGCGCATCGCCATGGCCGACTTGAGCAACGCGCACGTCGCGAAGACTTCCGCGAGCCTCGGCGTTGCGGGCACCGCAGACTCCGGATACGACTTGAATCAACTGCTGGCGCACGCCGACCATGCGCTGTATCAAGCGAAACACAAGGGCCGCAATTGCGTGGTCGTGTACGTCGCAGAGACACAAAGCGCGAACCGCTAACCGCGCCTAATCAACCGCTGTCTGCCAACCGTCAACCGATCCCAGGCTCAATGCTGTCGCAGCGGCTGCAGCGCATGCGCCCATTTATACAGTTCATCCAGCAGGACCTTTGCCGAGGTTTCCAGGTGTTCGTTCGGCTTGAAGTTGCGCTGCTCATCGAACAAGTGGCTCACCATCGGTGCAACGACGCCCTCCACCATCGGCATCATCTTGAGCGAGGTCGCAAGCTGTTTTTCCAATTGCACCGCGCGCATTCCGCCTGAAATTCCACCGTAGCTCACGAAGCCGCACGCCTTGTAGTTCCATTCGAAATACAGGTAATTGAGTGCATTACCGAAGCTCGGCGGCGGACAGAAGTTGTACTCCGGAGTGACGAAGACATAGGCATCGCCGGCGGCGACGCTCTCGGACCAGGCTTTGGTGTGTTCTTTCGTGTACTTGCGCAGGCGCGGATGATTCGGTTCGTCGTACAACGGCAGCGCGAACTTCGCGAGGTCGACCAGGACCGGTTCGAACTTGCCGTGTGCGCGCGCCGTCTCGTGAAACCAGTTCGCGATCGCGGGGCCAACGCGGCCGGGGCGCGTGCTGACGATGATGGTCTGGAGCTGCAAGGACATGGTCATACCCTCATAAGGCAAGCGAGCGATTGCTTTCGAGGATAGCGCCGGCGTTGGCGCTTGGAGTAAGTAGTCCCCGACGCGCTGAGCGCCGGATGCCGCTCAAGGCAGCGCAACTCCGCTGCTGCGAATCTGCATAACCCGCGGCGCGGCTGTGCTCATGATTTGACCGAACAACGTCCCGTCTGCGAGTCGTGCATGCGCAGCACACGCGCCGTGATGCGTCCCGGGCACGCCGCGAATAGTCTGCTCGATGCGCAGCCGCTTGCGTCGATCCCGACGCAAGGTCGCGGTCGAGAAGTCCTCGAAGCGAAACACATGACAGCCGTCGTAGCGCTTGTCGGCTGCCATCACGGGGCTTGCGATCAAAAAATACGCGCCATCCTTTTCGACGAGCGAGGTACCGCCGAACCCTTGGTACTTTTCATCGAGCAATGGCGCATCGCGCGGCTCGGTGAGACGACCGACCACGGCCCAGCTCGACGCTTGCGTCACATCGCACGCCGGTTGAGCACAACGCAATAAAACCGTGTGCAACTGCGGGCGCGTTCCCATCCACGCACAATCGAGCGAAAGATAGAGCCCTTCGGGCGCGGACAGCGCAGCCGGCTGCCCGAAGACGCACGCGCCGAGTTGCGCATCGCGCTCATCGAGTCGGATGGCGGCGGGCCCTGCGACGGGCGACATCGCCGGCAATGCATCCGACTCTCCCGCAGACTTCGCCATATAGCCGGTGAACAGCTTGAGGACCGGCGCTTGCGCGAGCGCTTCGGGCGTGCGCGCCATCTTCAATGCGATCCAGCTGTAGCCGGCATGTCGTGGCACGTCGTTCGCCCAGAGCGACTGATGCCAAAACAACTTCCAGCGCTGCTCGGCAGGTGCGTGAGCATCGTAGACGAGGCTCGAAGTTTCGTTTTGCCAGGTACCGGGGCTACCTGCGCGCACATCCAACTCACCCGCTTCAGTTGCCGCGAGCGGGCCGACGATCACGTCTTGAAACGATTGCACGCTGCCGGCGTCGTGCCAGCGCTCACCGTCATCGGAATACGCAAGCCGCAGCTCGACGCCCCAACGCGAATGCTGCGACGGCTCGAACGCCGAGTAACTCATCCACAAAAAACCAGTGGCCGGATCTTCCGTGATGGCAGGATCGAAGACTCCGCGCGCACCTACATCGGCCAACAGTATGGGCGGCGCATGCGCGCGATCAGCGCCGCGGCTCGGCACGGACAACAAGCAGGTAGACAGTGCAATCAGCCACACCGCAAGAGCGCGGAGCTCGATTAAAAAGCCGTCGGTGCGCGCTGCCTGAATGGGCATGGGCAACTCTCGATGCAACGAGCGCCACAGCATCGACCGATTCGAGGTGAAGTCAAGACGGGTTCGCCGCGATACCGGCATTGACGGTTGTGGACATTCGCGCTCAGCACGCCCTGCTACGCTTCACCGCGATTTCGTTGCATGAAGCGCGAGCGAAACGGATCACGCACTCGCTTTTCATCCAAGGATGCATCG
>CAZIXV010000191.1:0-7342 GCA_964543105.1 uncultured Steroidobacteraceae bacterium | reverse complement strand
CACCCATCACCCATCACCCATCACCCATCACCCATCACCCATCACCCATCACCCTCGTTCCTTGACGCTTCGCCAAAGCGCCCCATAGACTTCCTGCCGCTCATCGAGACCGGCTGAGGGGCAGGCCCTTTGAAGCCGGGGCAACCGTCGAAACGCAATTTTCGAAAAGGTGCCAACTCCTGCGGCGATCGCATCGATCGCCGACAGATGAGTTGCCGTGGACGATGCTCGTGCATCGTGGTTCGGCGACCTACCACTGCGGGTCTTTCCGTGGGGTTTCTGCGATGTGCGAAACCTGTTCAGCTGCTCAAATGGGCTGAATGCAAACGGAGACTCTTTCAATGTTGGATTCGACGAGCACGGAGCCGGGCGCGCCCAGCGCAGACGCATCCGTGCGCGAAGGCGTTCTCACCTTACCGGGAACGTTGCCACTGCATCATGGCGGCGCGCTCGAGAACGTGCAGATCGCGTGGCGGCTCGTGGGCAGCCGCGGTCCGGTCGTTGCCGCCCTGGGCGGGATTTCGTCCGGCCGCTATGTGACCGGGACTTCACCGAAAGGCTGGTGGGCGGGTGTCGTCGGACCGGGCGGTGCGCTCGACACCAATCGCTTCCGCATTCTTGGTTTTGATTTTCTAGGCGGGAGCGGCGAGACGACCGGCCCATCGCGCGGCCAGGGCGATTTCCCTTCGATCAGTTCATACGATCAAGTCAGCGCGCTCACGGCGCTGTTGGATCATCTCGAGATTGCGCGCCTGCACGCGATCGTTGGGGCGTCGTATGGCGCAATGGTCGCGCTCGCATATGCAGAGCGTCAGCCCGAGCGCGTACAGCGCGTCGTCGCAATCAGCGGCGCCGATCGTACCCATCCAATGTCGACTGCATGGCGCAGTGTTCAGCGCGCCATCGTGCGTCACGCCGTATCGAAAGGGGATGGCCCGGAGGGTCTGCGACTCGCGCGCGCGCTGGCAATGGCGACCTACCGCAGTTCGCAGGAATTCGGTAGCCGGTTTGCAGGCGAGCCAACACAAAAGGGCAATCGCTTCGAGTTTCCGGTCGAGAAGTATTTATTGTCGCGCGGCGACGCTTACGCGGCGTCCTACATTCCTGAGGCATTCGTGTGCTTGTCGGAATCGATCGATTTGCACCGCGTCGATCCCAAGCGCATTCAGGTACCCGTAACGCTGGTCGCCATCCGTGAGGACCAGATCGTGCCACTGGCCGATATGCAGGCCCTGCAAGCCAACCTCGCCGGCCCGGCGCGATTGATCGAACTGTCGTCGCTGTTCGGGCACGACGCATTCCTCAAGGAAGTCGATGCGCTCGCGCAAGTGTTTGCAGACGCTCTGCACGAGGATGCCAATGAGTAAGCCGAAGTCGCGCGCCACTCGCGCAGTGCGCGCGGCGCTGGAGTCAGATACTCAGCACGGCGCCGTCGTGCCGCCGGTGCATCTCACATCCACGTATGCATTCAAATCGTTTGGCGTAAAAGGCGCCTACGATTACACGCGTTCGGGCAACCCGACGCGCGATGCACTGGCGGATGCGCTCGCGGAGCTGGAAGGCGGGCAGGGCGCCGTCGTGACCGCGAGCGGCATGGCGGCCGTGTCGCTCGTGACCCACCTATTCACCGCCGATGACTTATTGGTCGTCCCGCACGATTGTTATGGCGGCACGTATCGCTTGTTCGATTCGCTCGCCAAGCGCGGCTCGATCCGTGTCGAATTCGTCGATCAGACCGATGATGCTGCCGTCGCTGCCGCTTTGGCGAAGCGGCCCAAGCTGGTGTGGGTCGAAACGCCCAGCAACCCGCTGCTGCGCATCGTCGACATCGCAGCACTGGCAGACAAGGCGCATGCCTGCGGAGCATTGCTGCTGGCTGACAACACGTTTTTATCGCCCGTGTGGCAGCAGCCGATTGCGCTCGGCGCGGATCTCGTGCTGCATTCGACGACGAAATACTTGAACGGACATAGCGATGTGGTCGGCGGCGCGGTCGTGGCGAAGACGCAAGCGCTGCACGACCAATTGGTCTGGTGGGCGAACTGCATCGGCGTAACCGGCGCACCCTTCGACAGCTATCTAACATTGCGCGGCCTTCGCACTCTGTTCCCGCGGTTGCGTACGCATGGCGAGAATGCCGCGCGGATTGCAGAACTCTTATCGCAGCATGCAGCCGTGCAGCATGTGTTCTATCCGGGTCTGCCGAATCATCCGCAACATGCGCTCGCGAAGCAGCAGCAAGCAGGCTTCGGCGCGATGGTCAGCTTCGAGTTGCAAGGCGGGTTGGATCAAGTGCGTGCGTTCTTGAACGGCCTGACTTGTTTTTCGCTCGCCGAATCACTTGGCGGCGTTGAAAGCCTCATCGCGCATCCTGCAAGCATGACGCACGCGGGCATGGCGCCGGAGGCACGTGAACGTGCAGGCATTCGCGATTCGTTGTTGCGCCTCTCGGTGGGCATTGAAGACTGCGATGATCTACTCGCCGATCTGCTGAGCGGATTGGAACGCGCCACATCATCTCGCTAAACGCTCGAACGCTGCTTTTCTCGGGCGTTTTTCTTTTGTGTCTCACTGCGCTGTGGGACACTGCGCGGCTTTCGTACGCAGCTATTTTCGAGACATGAAAACTCAAGTCACCGAGTTGCTCGGTATCGAGTACCCCATCGTTCAAGGCGGCATGCAGTGGGTCGGCACTGCGGAACTGGCATCCGCGGTTTCCAATGCAGGCGCCCTTGGCATTCTCACGGCGCTCACACAGCCCACGCCGGATGATCTACGCAAAGAGATCGCGCGCTGCCGCACGATGACTGACAAGCCCTTCGGCGTGAATCTGTCGATTTTGAGGGCGATCGAAAAGCCGCCTTATGCCGAGTACATGGACGCGATCATCGAAAGCGGCATCAAGATCGTCGAGACTGCCGGCAACAGCCCACGCGATTTCATCGGCAAGCTGAAACAACACGGCATCAAGATCGTTCACAAGTGCACTTCGGTTCGCCATGCGCTTTCGGCGGAGCGGCACGGGGTCGACATCATCAGCATCGACGGCTTCGAGTGTGCTGGCCACCCCGGTGAAGACGACATCACCAATCTCATCTTGATTCCCGCCGCAGTCCGCGCCTTGCGCATTCCCGTGATCGCCTCCGGAGGCATCGCGGACGGGCGTGGTATGGCGGCTGCACTCGTGCTCGGCGCGCAGGGGATCAACATGGGCACGCGCTTCATGTGCACGCAAGAGGCGCCCGTTCACGACAACATCAAACAGGCGCTCGTGAATGCGACGGAACGCGATACGAACTTGATGTTCCGCACCATGCGTAACACGGCGCGCGTGTTCAAGAACGCGATCTCGAGCGAGGTGGTTGCGCGGGAAAAAGACGGTGCGAAATTCGAAGACGTGCGTCATCTAGTCACGGGTGCGCGCGGCAAGGTCGCCTTGCGTGAAGGTAATGTAGATGATGGTGTGGTGAGCGCGGGCATGGTGATCGGCTTGATCGACGACATTCCCACGTGTGCCGAACTCACCGAGCGCATCGTGGCGGAGTGCCGCGAACGTTTACGGGCAACGGCTGCGATCGTAGGTGCCTGATGTCCGTGAACTACACCACTATCCGGTACGAAGTCAGCGAGCACTTGCTGACCATCACTCTCAATCGTCCCGAGCAGCTCAATGCGTTCACCGTCGAAATGGCTCAGGAGTTGGTCGACGCCTTCGAGCGCGCCAGCGCGGACGATGCGGTACGCGCCATCATCGTGACAGGTGCGGGCAAAGCGTTTTGCGCCGGAATGGATTTGTCGATACCCGGCAATGTGTTCGGGCTCGATGAAACTCAGCGGCCGACGCTCGCCGATATGCATGAGCGCCTGGATGATCCAGCGATCGTTGCTGGCGTTCGTGATACCGGCGGGCGCGTGACGCTTGCGATCTACGCGTGCACGAAGCCGGTGATTGCTGCGATCAATGGGGCCGCGGTCGGGATCGGCGCGACGATGACCTTGGCGATGGATGTGCGGCTGGCTTCGGAGAAGGCGCGCATCGGTTTCGTCTTCGGGAAGATCGGCATCGTGCCTGAAGCGTGCTCGTCGTGGTTTCTGCCACGCATCGTCGGCATCTCCCAGGCGCTCGAGTGGATCTACAGCGCCGACATTTTCGATGCGGCCGAGGCGCAGCGCGGCGGTCTGATCAAGAAGAGTGTCGCGCCCGAGAACTTGCTGGACGAAGCCCGAGCGATCGCGCGCCGGTTCATCGAGAATCGCTCGCCGGTCGCCACCGCGCTCGCACGTCAGATGCTGTATCGCAATTCAGCGGCGTCGCATCCGCTCGAAGCCCACCGTATCGACTCTCTAGCGATGTTCTACAGCAGCATAGGAGACGGTAAGGAGGGCGTACGGGCGTTCCTCGAGAAGCGGGCGCCGCATTTCGACACGCGCGTGCCAGATGATCTGCCGCCGTTCTACGAGGAATGGGTGCGTTCGACGACCTCGTCGAAACGATAGCGTCTTGGATTGCTTTGCGTTCGAGTGAGCGCGGATAAAAGAAAGGCCGACTCAATGAGTCGGCCTGATGTGGCAACTTAGAACCGCGGTCGTTGGCGATATCGGTCGCCCGATACCGACCTTGGGGACTAACCCGACACGAGTCCTGTTTCCACCAAAGACACCCCGACCGTAGTGGTCGAGACATGGAGATTTGCCCGAAGGCGGAGCAACGAAGAAGAAAAATCCCGTCGCGGGCCAAATCATAACCGCGTTGCCGCGGTTTTGGTGAAAATCTTTGGGTCGTTTTTCGTCGGGATTAAAACGCTGTAATTACAATAGGTTATATATCTATTGTAAGACGTGGCGTACGATGATCTCGCCCGCCTCTTGGGTACTCACAAAAGCCCCGCCGGCCGCAATATCGGCTGTCCGCATTCCGTCCGAAATCGCCTTGGCGACCGCATTTTCAACGACTTGCGCCTCTGCGGGCAGCTCGAGCGAATGTCGCAGGAGCATGGCCGCGCTCAAAATCGTTCCGATCGGGTTGGCGATGCCCTGACCGGCGATATCCGGCGCCGAACCGTGGATGGGTTCGTACAGGCCCAGATGCCCGGACCCGAGCGAAGCCGAGGGCAGCAGTCCCAATGAGCCCGCCAGAATCGACGCTTCATCGGTGAGGATGTCGCCGAACATGTTCTCGGTCAGCATCACGTCGAAGCTCGAAGGTCGCTTGATGAGATGCATCGCTGCGGCGTCCACGAGCATGTGCTCGAGCGCAACGTCGGGGAATTCCTCGCGGAGCACTTGCTCGACCGTGGAGCGCCACAGGCGCGAGGTTTCGAGCACGTTGGCTTTGTCGACGGACACGATGGACTTACGGCGTCCCATGGCGAGTCGTCCAGCAACTCGCGTCACGCGTCGAATCTCATCGACGGTGTAGGTGCAGAAATCGGTGGCGCTGTCGGCGGTGCGGGTTTTCTCGCCGAAATAAATTCCGCCGGTCAGCTCGCGCACGACGAGAATGTCCGTGCCTTGCAGCACTTCAGGCTTCACCGGCGATGCGTCGAGCAGAGCAGGGTGCAGCGACACCGGACGCACGTTGGCGAAAACACCCAAGGCACTGCGTAACGAGAGCAGCCCTTGTTCGGGACGGATCTTGGCGCTCGGATCCGACCACTTTGGGCCGCCGACTGCGCCGAGCAGAACCGCATCGGCGCTGCCGCAGGCAGACACCGTGGGAGTCGGCAATGCGCTTTGTGTCGCATCGATGGCCGCGCCACCGATCAAGTGCGTTTCGAACTTGAACTCGTGTCCAAAGCGGTTTGCCACCGCTTCCAGAACGCGAACCGCTTCTGCCGTGACTTCAGGACCGATGCCATCGCCTGGCAGGACGACGATCTGCGCCTTGGTTGCGCTCATGCAGTGAAAATCCTTGTGGAGTTAATGAGTGCTCTCGTACTGAGAAATCGCGTCCGAGCGCTGCAACAGAAAGCCGAGCTGATCGATACCGTTCAAGAGGCAGTAGCGAGCGAACGCTTCTACAGGGAACTGAACGCTGGTGCTATTCGGTAGTTCGAGGACGGTGCGTTCCAGATCGATGCGCACTTGCGCACCTGGATTGTCGAGTAGCCAACGATGCGTCGTTTCATCGACGACGATGGGCAGCAGGCCATTCTTCAGCGAATTGTTGCGAAAGATGTCGGCGATCTCGGTGCTGATCACGGCCTTGAAACCGAAATCGAGCAACGCCCACGGCGCATGCTCGCGTGAGGAGCCGCAGCCGAAGTTGCGACCGGCGACGAGAACCTCGCAGCCCTGCGCTTCGGGTTGATTCAGAAGGAAATCAGCACGCGGCTGGCCCGCGGCGTCGTAACGCCAATCGGCAAACGCTTGCTTGCCGAGTCCTTCCTTCGTCGTCGTCGTCAGGAAGCGAGCGGGAATGATTTGGTCGGTATCGATGTTGGTCGACGCCAGAACGACGGTGCGCGATTCGATGATGCGGATGGGTTGCATGAGAAAACGCTGTACGTAAGTGGACGGGCCCGGACTACGCCAGGAACTCGCGAGGGTCGCTGACCTTGCCGGTGACGGCAGCGGCAGCGGCAGTCGCTGGGCTGGCGAGGAGGGTGCGTGCACCCGTGCCTTGGCGGCCCTCGAAGTTACGGTTGCTCGTGCTGACCGCGTACTGACCTTTCGCGACGATATCGCCGTTCATGCCGATGCACATCGAGCAGCCCGATTCGCGCCACTCCGCGCCTGCCTCGGTGAACACCTTGTCGAGACCGCGTGCTTCGGCCTCCTTCTTGACCTGCTGCGAACCAGGCACGATGAGCGCACGCACGCCGTCCGCGACCTTGCGGCCCTTGAACACCTGCGCTGCTAATTCGAGATCCGACAACCGCGCATTCGTGCAGCTACCGACGAACACGACCTGAATCGGTTTGCCGACCAGCGACTCACCGCCGTTCAAACCCATGTAACCGAGCGACTGGCTGTGGACCGCATCCTCGGGGCGATTCGGTACCGTGCCTGTGATCGGAATGACCATGCCGGGATTCGTGCCGTACGTGATCATCGGTTCGATGGTGTCTGCGTCCAGATGCACGACTTGATCGAAGCGCGCGCCAGGATCGCTCTTGAGCGTGCGCCAATCGGCGAGCGCCTTGTCCCATGCCTCGCCCTGCGGGGCGAAACGGCGGCCCTTCATGTATTCGAACGTCGTCTCGTCGGGCGCGATCATTCCGGCACGAGCGCCGGCTTCGATCGACATGTTGCAGACCGTCATACGCTCTTCCATCGAGAGCGCTTCGATCGCGCTGCCGCGATATTCGATGACGTAGCCGGTACCGCCGGATACGCCGAT
>CAZIXV010000190.1:0-7358 GCA_964543105.1 uncultured Steroidobacteraceae bacterium | reverse complement strand
CCCGAGCCCCGAGCCCCGACTCACCGATACGTAATCAACTCCCGCCGCCCAGCGCATTCCAAATGCGGCAGCGCATTGAACATCGACAGTGAGATCTTCTCTTCGTTGTAGATGAGCCGCGTGATCGACGCGTTGTGTACCGCCCAATTGAGTTCGACGCCCATGTGATTCGACAGCCCGAGTACATGCGCGACGATCGTGCCGATGACACCGCCGGAGGTGCTGAGGATCAACGTCTTCGAGCGACCCTCATTGCGCATGATCGACTCGAGGCCGGCCTTGATGCGACCGTGAAAGCCATGCCAGGGCAGCATGTCTTCCGCCTCGATGCGCGCTTCAACCCACGCCTTGGCGGCGCGCTCGAGAAACAGTTGGAATTTGCGTCGATCCTTTTTGAGGGCCGGCCAGTCGGCGAGTCGCAACTCTTCGGGCGTCAGCGATGCTGCGAAGTGACGCAGGATGACATCGCCATCGTATTCATCGAAGGCGGCATCAACGACGATGGGTTTCGTCAAGCCGAGCGCTTGGGTGATGAGCTCTGCTGTTTCACGTTGGCGTTGCAACGTGCCGGAGTACACGCGATCGATGGTTGCGCCGCTATCAGCGAAGAAGCGTCCGAGCAGTGCGGCTTGCTCTCGACCGACTGGCGAGAGTTGATCGTAGTTGGCGGTACCGAACGAGGCTTGACCGTGACGAACGAGATACAGCGTGCTCATGAACGATCTGCTTAAAAATGAGCGCGCAGGGTACAGCAGAAATAAAAAATCCGCGAAGCGTTCCCTTCCTGGTCACGGCTTCGCGGCTTTTGGCTGCGTGTGCAGCCTACGTGTCAACGTGCAGCGGTCTTTTGCACCTCAGCCGCATCGAGCTCTCTGACTTCAACAGCCCATGACGGCTCGTTGATTTGTTGCACATCGACATGGACACCCGCGTCCGTTCCATCCCATAGCGTTGCTGAAATCCATAAACCTGCACCGACAATGGCGAGAGCAGCAGCGCCGCCGACGATCGTGCGCGATTCAATCACCATACAACCTCCTATCGCCGTTTACGGCGTCTGCACGTCCTTAAAAGCCCGTGCATGGCAAATGTTCTTGATCGTGGGACAGGTTAGTCCGATGCGCGCCAGGCTCTGTGCGGCAGATCACACGCATCACGCGCGCGGGTGGAGCTTGTCGCCAGATCGGGATGCAGGTCTCGGCCGTAGTCGGGCGTCGGGGGGAGTCGCAGTCGATCGGCGTGACTTAATCTCGACGGGGCCGAGGGCACGGGGCTCGGGACTTGGGGCGCGGGCCAGAATGTGCAGCTCTCACCCGAGCCTCGAGCCCCGAGCCTTCTCAGAACAACTCAACCTCGCCGGCGCGGACGTCTTCTTTCGCCGTAGCGGCTGCTTCGCTGGCGATGCCATCGATGACCGATTGGAAAATCTGGCGTTCCTCTTCGGTGCGGTACAGGCGCCGCAGTGTGTTCAACAAGCGTTTCCACTGCTCTGGTTGGTTGCTCTGTGAGCGATCGCAGACGAACAGCGCAAGTGTCGAGAGGCTGTAGCGCACGTGTCCAAGACGCTGGGTCAGCTTGTCGTAGAACTGGAATGCGACGATGGCGGAGCCCATTTGTTTCGTGATCGCCGCGACGTGTTGGTCTAAATCCCCCCCCAGGCGTTCCTTGACGTCGTCCGGCAGGTTTTCAGTCAGGGTGGACATCGCACGCGTGGCATCGGCAAGGCCTGTGAACGCCGCAACGAGCGCATCGACCGCCTGATCGGATTCCTGCAGCGCCGAGTCCATTTGCGCTTCGCACAGGCCGAGCATATTCGCCATCTGCATTTCGGGCGAAAACGTCACGGTAGTCGCCGCGTCGCGCTCTGGGTTATCGGGATTCGCCGCCATTGCCTTGACCTCGGCGCCTTTCAAAGCACTCGGGCGATCGTTGCGAGCAATTGCTCTGGATTGAACGGCTTGACGATCCAGCCCGTTGCGCCGGCTGCTTTGCCGCGCTGTTTGGTGTCCGACCCTGATTCGGTCGTCAGCACGAGCATCGGGACGAACTTGTAGCTGTCGAGCGCGCGCAACTCGCGCACCAGTGAAATGCCATCCATATGCGGCATGTTGACGTCGGTCAGCACGAGATCCGCGCCTTGCGTCTTGGCGATATTGAGTGCTTCGACACCATCGGCGGCCTGCATCACCGTATAACCCGCGCCTTCGAGCGTGAAACGCACCATCTGCCGCATCGAGGCGGAGTCATCTACGGCTAGGATTACACCGGGCATCGTTCTCTCCGAATTCTTCGTCGCATCTTCGTGCGAGGTGACGACCACGCGCTCGGCTCGCTGGAACCGGGCGATCGAATCTCTTAACGGCAGCGGCCGAGCGCAGTTGAGCGAGATTCCGCAGGAACTGCAGGGAAGGAGAGGTGGGTCTCAGTTCGGCCGGTTGGCAGCGGTTGACTGTCAGAAGGCAGAGGGGCGGCGGGCACGGTGCAGATGAGGTGGTTCGCCACAATTCATCACCGTCTCGCCCGCAAATCGGCAGCTTTGATTGCGACTGTGGGCGCATGAACATCGCACGTCGTCTCAAAGTCGCGGTGCTCTTCGGCGGCCGCTCGGCGGAGCACGAGATATCGATCTTGTCAGCGCGGAATGTCATCGCAGCGCTGGACCACGACTTGTTCGAACCCGTTCCAATCGGCATCGCTCGGGATGGACGCTGGACGTTGCAATCGACGCAACGGCTGCTGCACGAAACAGGCAGTTCAACCGCAGCGTCTATCGATACTGTCGGTGAGAGCGTGAGCATTAGGGGATGCTCGGGCGTGCCCTCACCAGTCGAGCCGCACGATACGAAGCGCGTGGTCACGATCGATGTGGCGCTGCCGCTCGTCCACGGCCCGATGGGCGAAGACGGAACGCTGCAGGGGCTGTTGGAGCTTGCCGGCATTCCCTACGTTGGCGCCGGCGTATTGGGCTCTGCGGTAGGGATGGACAAGGATGTGATGAAACGCTTGTTGCGCGATGCCGGCGTGCCGATCCCAACGTTCCGCGCCGTGCGGCGTGCCGAGTATGAGCAGCGCAGCAGTGCGGTTCTGCAAGTGTTCGATGACTGGTCGTATCCGCTCTTCGTCAAGCCAGCGAACCTGGGCTCATCGGTTGGCATCACGCGCGTTGTTTCGTCGGTGCACTTGTCCGCAGCACTCGACACGGCTTTCGCGTTCGATACGAAAGCGATCGTGGAAGAGGGTGTCGATGGGCGAGAAATCGAATGTGCCGTACTCGGCAATGATGAGCCGGTCGCTTCACTCCCCGGCGAGTTGGTCGTGCACCATCCCGACCGTTTTTATTCCTACGACGCCAAGTACGTCGACGAAGGCGTGGAGTTGCGGATCCCTGCGCAACTCGATGCAAAGCAGATTGCGGAGGTCCAAGCTTTGGCGCTCGCGGTGTTTCGCACACTCGAATGCAGCGGTCTGGCGCGCGTCGATTTTTTTCTGCGGCCGAGCGGCGAATGGCTCGTCAACGAGATCAACACGTTGCCGGGATTCACGGCGATCTCCATGTACCCGAAGCTGTGGGCGGCAAGCGGCATACCGCCCCGCGAACTCATCACACGGCTCATCGATCTCGCCTGGGAGCGCCATGGCAGGCGCAGGCCGCTGGCCCTCGCCCGTCCTCCTGCCTAGAATCGAGCGCAGACGGCGGCATCGATCGCTGCCATTCACAGGGGAACTCGCATGCTCGGCCAGATGATGAATCAGTCGCTGTTGATCAGCATGATTGCGCGACATGCGCTGACCTGGCATCCGCAACGTGAGATCGTGTCGATCACCGCGGATCGCCCGCGGCATCGCTATACCTATGCGGAGGCATTCACGCGTGCGAAAAAACTGTCGAACGCCCTGCTGAAGGCCGGTATCAAGCGCGGCGATCGCATCGCCACCTTGGCCTGGAATGACTTCCGCCACTTCGAGATTTATTACGGCGTGTCGTGCGCGGGCTATGTGTGTCACACGATCAATCCACGGCTGTTCGAAGACCAGATCACCTACATCGTGAGTCACGCCGAAGACCGTTGGTTGTTTCTCGATCCTGCCTTCCTTCCCGTTGTCGAAAAAATCAAGGATCGACTAGCGAAGATCGAACGGTTCATCGTGCTCACAGACAATGCGCATATGCCGGCGACCACGCTGCCGAATGCAACGAGCTACGAAGCATTGATCGAAGGAGAATCCGGCGAATGCGACTGGCCGGACTTCGATGAGAACACCGCAAGCTCGCTGTGCTACACCTCCGGCACGACCGGTGATCCGAAGGGCGTGTTGTACAGTCATCGCTCCACCGTATTGCACAGCCTGGGTTCAGCATTGCCCGATGCGAACAATTTGCGCAGCAGCGATATCGTGCTGGCGGTCGTGCCGATGTTTCATGTGAATGCCTGGGGCTTGCCGTATACCGCAGCAATGGTTGGGGCAAAGCTCGTATTTCCCGGACCCAAGATGGGCGACCCTGAAACGCTCTGCGATCTGATCGAGACAGAGCAAGTGAACTTCGCCGCAGCCGTGCCCACGGTATGGCAGGGCATGGCGTCTTATCTCCACAAGACCGGCAAGCAGCCCGGTACATTGAAGCGTGTGATTTGCGGCGGCTCCGCCGTGCCCGTCGCATTGATGGACGAGTTGCGCGACAAGTATGGCGTCGAAGTCACGCAGGCCTGGGGCATGACCGAGAACAGCCCGATTGGCACCGTGTGCTCATTCACGCCGGAAGCGAATGCACTGTCGCCCGCGCAACGCGATGCGCTGCGCGCGAAACAGGGTCGATGCGTGTTCGGCGTCGAGCTGAAAATCGTCGATGACAACGACGTCGAACTGCCGCATGACGGCAAGGCGTTCGGTACATTGAAGATTCGCGGACCCTGGGTCGCGTCGGGCTATTTCAAGCGCAATGACTCGCCGGCGTTCGACGAGCGCGGTTGGTTCAGCACCGGCGATGTGGCGACGATCGATCCGCTCGGCTACATGCAGATCACCGATCGCACCAAGGACGTCATCAAATCGGGCGGTGAGTGGATCAGCTCGATTGAACTCGAGAATCTCGCTGTCTCGCATCCTGCCGTTGCGCAAGCGGCGGTGATCGCCGCGGCACATCCGAAATGGCAGGAGCGTCCACTACTCGTTGTCGTACCCAAGCCCGATCACAGTGTGACGCGCGAGGAGCTACTGAGCTTCTTTGCCGGCAAAGTCGCGAAATGGTGGATCCCCGACGATGTGGTGTTCGTGGACAAGCTGCCGCTGACAGCTACTGGCAAGTTAAGCAAGCTGCAATTGCGACAGCAGTTCAAGGATTACGTGTTGCCGGAGGTCGAAGTCTGAAGGGGGCTTGGCTGGCTCGCAGTTCGGTGATGGGGTGATCGCGTGATCAAGTGATCTAGGTCAGAGGGTCGCTCGCTGGCTTGGCGATGTCTGTGGTCAGTACGACCCGAATGCCGAATGAACATCGGATTGGGTTCCGATTTGGCCTCAGTGCGCTGCGATCAATTTGACCAGGAATATTCCCCACATCACATACAAGACGATCGTACTTGCCACGAACGCCTGAAAGCGTCGCACGACGGTGTTGTGGGTCAAATGAATGTACGTGTGCAGCGCACGTAGAAAGACGAAGCCCCACGCACAGGCGAGCAAGAGGATGCTCGTGAAATCGGTGATCGCCAGATAGCCGCATAGCACATAGAACAGCACCGGCACTTCGAACAAATTGCGGAAGTGATCGGACGAGCGGACGTTCTGAAAGTTCTCCGCTGCCTGTTTTGAAGTAGCCACCTTCTGCGGATGAATGCGCCGCTCGCGCATTTCGCGCAAGCGATCAGTACCGAGCCGCAGCCACACGTAGCCGGTGAGAAAGGCGAGGGCAGTGGGCGGTAAGAGGATCGTATGATCGAGAACCATGCGTGGACGCTCGGTCAGCTGGCGATTGCGCAAGCTTGCCAGCTAGCCAGAACCAGGCGCCAGCACCGCGATGCATTGCAACTTTCTTCTAGCAACTCCCAATGCGGCGAGCGGCGACCAGCACATGTCCAGTCGCGCGACTGCCGATCGCACTCGCGCGATTCTGGCTAGCCGGCTAGCTGGCCAGCGTGCTAGCTGACCGTCTTGACTGGAATCTTGCCGATCTTCGCCTGCCATTCCTTCGGTCCGGTTTCATGCACGGACTCGCCATTCGCGTCCACGGCGACGGTGACCGGCATGTCCTTCACATCGAACTCGTAGATCGCTTCCATGCCGAGATCGCCGAAAGCAACGACGCGGCTGGATTGGATCGCTTTGGAGACGAGATACGCGGCACCGCCGACGGCCATCAAATAGGCGCGCTTGTATTTCTTGATGACCTGAATCGCTTCAGGTCCGCGCTCGGATTTGCCGATCATCGCGATGAGGCCGGTCTTGCCGAGCATCAGCTCGGTGAACTTATCCATGCGCGTTGCCGTCGTCGGACCTGCAGGGCCGACCGCTTCGTCTTTCACTGGATCCACCGGGCCAACGTAGTAGATGACGCGGTTCGTGAAATCGAGACCTTCAGGCAGAGGCTCACCGCTCTGGATCAATGTCTGCAAACGCTTGTGAGCCGCATCCCGACCCGTGAGCATCTTGCCGTTCAACAACAAGCGTTGGCCGGGCTTCCACGACGCGACTTCGTCGGGCGTCAAGGTATCGAGGTTCACGCGTGTCGCGTCAGCCGACGCCTGGAAAGTGAGCTTCGGCCACAAATTCAGATCCGGCGGATCGAGCTTTGCGGGGCCGGAACCATCGAGCACGAAGTGCGCGTGGCGAGTCGCAGCGCAATTGGGAATGACGGCAACGGGCAGCGAGGCCGCGTGTGTGGGATACGTCTTGATCTTCACATCGAGCACGGTCGTCAGGCCGCCGAGGCCTTGTGCGCCGATACCGAGCGCATTGATCTTGTCCATGATCTCCAGGCGCAGCTCTTCGAGCTTGTTCTGGGGACCGCGCTCACGAATCTCGTGAATGTCGATCGTCTCGAACAGTGATTCCTTCGCCAGCACCATGGCTTTTTCGGCAGTGCCGCCGATGCCGATGCCGAGCATGCCCGGCGGACACCAGCCTGCGCCCATCGTCGGCACCGTCTTCACGAGCCAATCGACGATCGAATCGGAAGGGTTGAGCATCGTGAGCTTGGACTTGTTTTCCGAGCCGCCGCCCTTTGCTGCCAGCGCGATGTCGAGTGTGTCGCCCGGCACGACTTCCATGTGAATGACGGCCGGCGTGTTGTCTTTGGTGTTCTTGCGATCGAAGTAGGGGTCGTTGACGATCGAGGCGCGCAGCGTGTTGTCCGGATGGTTGTA
>CAZIXV010000189.1:0-7384 GCA_964543105.1 uncultured Steroidobacteraceae bacterium | reverse complement strand
TAGCTCATTGCTCGCCGCCGGCTCGTGCTGCCAGCTAGCACGCTAGTCAGCTAGCCGGCTAGCCAAAAAAAGGAAAGCGGCGCGGCTCGGTGCTGAACTCAGCTTCTCTGGCTAGCTGGCTAGCTGGCTCACCGCTCATCGCAGCTCGCTCGCTGGCTAGCTGGCTCATCGCTCATCGCAGCTCGCTCGCTTGCTAGCGAGCAAACTGGCCTTTCGTGCTCCTGCTCACATTTCACCCGCCAACTTTCTGTCGCATGCCAGCTCGTGTGCGCTAAATCACACTCGTGATTTTGCATATTTATCAGCAGTTTCAATAAGTTAACAGCGATCATCGAAGCATGGCATGTCGCTTGCTAAATAAGGTCAGTGATCGACTTTGAGGACGACTTCGATGAGTGACAACGACGTAGCTGCCGCACCTCGCTCCAACAAGGGGTTGTGGTTGACGGTCGTGATCGCGATGGGCGCGCTCGCGCTGGGCGGCGGCGGTGCGTATTTCTTTTTCGGCAAAAACACCGCGGATGCGGCTGCAAACGGTGGGCAGAAGGTCGCACAGAAGCAGCCGGCGCAATACGTGAAGCTAGATCCGCCCTTCGTCGTGAACTTCGAAGCGCGCGGCCTGATGCGCTTTCTGCAGGTGACCGTCGAAATCATGGCGCGTGATGCGCTGACCATCGAAGCGATCAAAAAGAACGATCCAATGATCCGCAACGACTTGATCTTGTTGTTCGGCAGTCAGCGCTACGAAGACATCAGCACGCGCGAAGGTAAAGAGGCGCTGCGTGCCGAAGCACTGCAAACCGTCGCACAGGTCATCGACGCCGAAGGCGGCGACGGCTCGAAGGTCGAGCAGCTGTATTTCACGTCGTTCGTGATGCAGTGATGAAAGACGGAGAAGGCGATAGGCGATGGGCGATAGCGGATGGTCAGGATCCGAACCGACAGCCCGGCAACGCTCTTGCCATCCGCTATCCGCCATCGCCTACCGCCTTCTCATCCGCTAACCGCTAACCGCTAACCGCTCCCCCAAAAACCATGTCAGGCAACGACGTATTAAGCCAAGACGAAATCGATGCGCTGTTACACGGCGTCGATAGCGGCGCCGTCAAGACGGAAGAGCCGCTGCGGCCCGATGAGGCGCGTTCGTACGATTTCGCCAATCAGGTGCGCATCGTCCGCGGGCGCCTGCCGACGCTCGAGATGATCAACGAGCGCTTTGCGCGTCTGTTCAGAACCAGCTTGTTCAATCTGTTGCGCCGTGCGCCGGAAGTGGCGGTTGCGCCGGTCAAGATGCAAAAGTTCAGCGAGTACGTGCACTCGCTGCATGTGCCGACGAACTTGAATCTAGTGAAGATCCTGCCGCTGCGTGGCACCGGTCTGGTCGTGCTCGATCCCAAGTTCGTGTTTGCCGTCGTCGACAACTTCTTCGGTGGCAATGGTCGCTTCGCGAAGATCGAAGGCCGCGAATTCACCGCGACGGAAACGCGCGTGATTCACATGCTGCTCAAGCACATTTTCGCGGACATGAAAGAGGCGTGGTCGCACATCGCGCGCCTCGATATCGAATACATCAATTCCGAGATCAATCCGCATTTCGCGAACATCGTGAGCCCGACGGAGATCGTCGTGATTACGAGTTTCCATGTCGAGCTCGACGGCGGCGGTGGCGATGTTCACATCACGATGCCGTACGCAATGATCGAGCCGATGCGTGAGTTGCTCGATGCCGGCGTCGCCACCGATCGCGTCGAACACGACGAGCGCTGGGCGCATGCGCTGAAAGAAGAGATCGAAGATGCGGAAGTCGAGCTGTCGACGTTGCTTGGACGCGCCCGCATCACGATGCAGCAACTCCTCGACATGAAGCCCGGCGACATACTGCCTTGTGACTTCACCGGCCGCGCGACCGTGTTCGCCGAAGACGTGCCGATCTTCCGTGGCTCGTTCGGCGTCTCGCACGGTCAGCAGGCCGTGCAGATCGAAGAGCGCGTCACGCGCAACAAGCCAAAGATTCTCGATTCGCTCCTTGCCACCAAATCTTGAACGACGGATCAATCTCATGAACACCAAAGCTGATGCCCGCACCGCCGAGTTCGGCGACCTGCAAGACGAAGGCACGAGCGATGCCAATCGAGAGGTCAATATCGACGTCATTCTCGATGTGCCGGTCACGCTCTCGATGGAAGTCGGCCGTACGCGAATTCCCATTCGCAATCTGCTGCAGTTGAACCAGGGTTCGGTCGTCGAACTCGATCGTGCGGCGGGCGAACCTCTCGACGTGTTCGTGAACGGCACGCTGGTTGCGCATGGCGAAGTGGTCGTCGTGAACGAGAAGTTTGGTATTCGCCTGACCGACGTGATCTCACCAGCCGAGCGGATCCGGAAGTTGAAGTGATCTCGTGCTGAGGCACGTAGGCACTGGATCCTCGCGGTCAACGATCCGCAACCGAGCAAAGCAATCCATGAAGGCCAACGATTCTTCGAAGCAGAGTGTGAGCACGCGAGTAGGGCGCATGGCTCGCGCGGCCGCATGCCTTGCGATGACGCTCATGGGCACCGCGAGCGTTCTCGCGGCGGAAGCCGAGAAATTCGCCGCCCCGCAATCCACAGAACGTGCCGTCACACCGGGCGCTGGCAGTTTGGTGCAAGTGACGCTATCGCTCGTGATCGTGCTTGCAGCGGTGTTCGCCGCGGCGTGGGCGGTGCGGCGAGTAAAGACCTTTGGACGCTTCGCCTCCGGCCCGATCGAGATCGTGGCCGATGCATCGCTGGGTGCACGCGAGCGCGCCGTGCTGATTCAGGTCGGTAGCAAGCAACTGCTCCTGGGCGTCGCGCAAGGCAGCGTCAGCGTGTTGCACGTGCTCGATGAGCCGGTGTCGCCGCGGGACACGAGCGATCAGGGCATGAGTATGGGTATGTCTACGCCAGGCGCGGCCCAGCGTCCGGATTTCAAGTCGATTTTGAAGCGGAGTCTCGGCCTGTGAATTCCTGGTTGACGGTTGACGGTTGGCCGCTCTTGCGCATCCTGCGCTCCGCGGCATTCGTACATCCATGTACATCGCGGTTGACGGGCAATCCGCTTGCGCGTGTTCGTGAGCCTTGCGCGAATGCCCACGCTTCTGACGGTCAACCGTCAACCGTCAACCGTCAACGGCTCGGCATTGCGCTTGCGATGTTGCTCCTGCCGCAGTTGCTGTTCGCGCAAGGCATGCCAGCCGTGACGGTGACATCTGCCGCGGATGGCGGACAGACATATTCGTTGACGCTGCAGATCCTGATTCTGATGACGGCAGTGACCTTGCTGCCCGGCATCGTGTTGATGATGACGGCGTTCACTCGCATCGTGATCGTACTGGCGATCCTGCGTCAGGCGCTCGGCGCCGGTCAGGCGCCTCCGAATCAGGTGTTGATCGGTTTGTCGCTGTTTCTCACGTTGTTCGTGATGGGACCGGTCGTGGATCGCATCAACACCGATGCGGTGCAGCCTTACATGGCGGGCACGATCGATGCGACGACCGCGCTCGAGGCCGGCGCCGGTCCGCTCAAGCGCTTCATGCTCGATCAAACGCGCGAAAGCGACATCGCAACGTTCGTGCGCATCTCCGGCGGCGAAGGCTTCGATTCACCGGAAGACGTGCCGCTGCGCATCCTGGTGCCGGCGTTTGCGACGAGCGAACTCAAGTCGGCATTTCAAATCGGCTTTTTGATTTTCATTCCCTTCGTGATCATCGATCTCGTCGTCGCGAGCATCCTGATGTCGATGGGCATGATGATGCTCTCACCCGTCCTCATCTCATTGCCATTCAAGCTGATGCTGTTCGTCCTCGTCGATGGCTGGTCGCTGGTGATGGGAACGCTGGCGGCGAGCTTCTATACATAGGGCCACGGGCCACGCGCCACGGCTTACGGCCAGAAGTCGCTGCCCGCTTTTCCGCTTTACCGACCGTAACCCGTAGCCCGTAACCCGTAACCAACGAGCGAAGCGAGTTCACCTATGACTCCCGAAACAATCATGACCATCGGCCAGCGTGCTCTCGAAGTCACGATGATGCTGGCCGCACCGCTGCTGCTGGCGGCGCTCGCCATTGGTTTGCTCGTCGGTGTGTTTCAAGCCGCGACGCAGATCAACGAAATGACACTGTCATTCATCCCGAAACTCATCGGCATGGCGCTCACGCTGCTCATCGCCGGATCGTGGATGCTGAAAGTCATCATCGGCTACACCCGCGAGTTGTTCGAATCGATTCCAGGGTTGATTGGATGAGCACTTCCAGGCGACAGGCAACAGGCTACAGGCTACAGCCAGAAGGGTCCGCGCGGCTCTCTGGCTGTAGCCTGTAGCCTGTCGCTCGTAGGCGGGAGCTCCCAAGTGATCGAGCTCACGACTGGCCAACTCGAAGCATGGCTTGCGACCTACATCTGGCCGTTTTTTCGCATCGGTGCGTGTTTCATGGTGGCGCCGGTGTTCGGGGCGCAGTTCGTCCCGGCGCGGATGCGATTGTTTCTTGCTGGCGCGGTGACCTTGATTGTGGCGCCGCTCGTGCCGGGGACCGATGTCGTGCCGTTTTCCTTGGAGGGCGTGTTCGTCACGGTGCAGCAGATCCTGATTGGCGTCGCGATGGGCTTCGTGTTGCAGCTCGTGTTCGATTCGCTGGCGCTCGGCGGTCAGGTGTTGGCGAATACGATGGGATTGGGATTCGCATTCAATGTCGATCCCATGCGCGGCACCGGGACGCCGGTGCTGGGTCAGCTCTACATGCTGCTCGTTACGCTGACTTTTCTTGCGATCAACGGCCATCTGGTTGTCATCGAAGTGCTCGCCGACGGCTTCATGACGCTGCCCGTCGGAACCAGCGGTTTCACGGGCAACATGTTGTGGACGATCGTGCTGTGGGGCTCGCAACTCTTCGCCGGCGCGATGATGGTCGCGCTGCCTGGTATCACCGCGCTGCTGGTGGTGAATCTCTCGTTCGGTGTCATGAGCCGCGCCGCGCCAACCTTGAACCTGTTCGCCATCGGTTTTCCGATCTCGCTGATCTTCGGCCTCGTCATCGTCTGGGCCGGCCTGCCATCGGTGCAAGCCGCGTTCATCGATTCGCTCGAACAGGTGTTCGATTTGATGAGGGGAATGATGGGAGCGAATCAGTGAGTCGCGGGGCTACGGCCAACGGGCTACGGGCTACGGCCAGAATTAAGGCGGCGTCGTCAGTGCGTCCGGAATCTGGCGGGCGCCACTGTTCCACTCTGACCGTAACCCGTAGCCCGTTGGCCGTAACCCGTAGCCATGGAGTATCACTCCATGGCTGAAGAAAACGCTGACGGCCAAGAACGCACAGAACAGGCAACTCCCAAGCGGCTCGAGGAAGCTCGACGCCGCGGCCAAATTCCACGCTCCAAAGACTTATCTACTGCTGCAGTCGTCATGACGGGCGTGGCGGGGCTGTATTTTTTTGGCGGCCAGTTGGGTCGCGACATTCACGGCATCATGACGCGCGCTTTGAGTCTTACGCGCGAGCAATCGCTCGATGCGAGTTTGCTCGTGCCGACCTTTGCATCTGCGGCGGGCGATGCGCTGCTGGCGTGCGTGCCTTTGTTCACCGTGATCGTGCTGGCCGCATTGCTGGCGCCATTGGCGCTGGGTGGCTGGAATTTCAGTACCGAAGCGCTGATGCCGAAATTCAATCGCTTGAATCCGCTCGAGGGTTTCAAGCGCATGTTTGCCGTTCGCAGCCTGGTCGAATTGGGTAAGGCATTGGCGAAATTCGGCGTTGTCGCCTTCATCGCGGTGCTCGTGCTGTGGGGTTTTGCCACGGAGCTGTTGTCGCTGGGACGTGAACCGACGACGAACGCCATCGTGCATGCCATCCGTATGTGCGGACAGGGTTTCATCGCGGTGTCTGCAGGATTGCTGTTGATCGCTGGCGTCGACGTGCCTTTCCAGATCTGGCAGCACGCCAAGCAATTGAAGATGACGCGTCAGGAAGTGCGTCAGGAGATGAAGGAAACCGAAGGCTCGCCTGAAGTGAAAGGGCGCATTCGTCAGATACAGCAGCAGATGGCACGACAGCGCATGATGCAGGACGTGCCGCACGCAGACGTGGTCGTCGTCAACCCGACGCATTTCGCGGTGGCGCTCAAGTACGACGACAACCGCATGCGCGCGCCCACCGTCGTCGCGAAGGGCGTCGATCTCGTTGCCGCGCGCATCCGCGAAGTGGCCGGTGAGAACCAGGTCCCTATTTTCGAAGCGCCACCGCTTGCGCGCGTCCTCTATCGCAGCGTCGATATCGGCCAGGAAATCCCCTCGAGCGTGTATGTTGCCGTCGCTCAAGTCCTGACGTACGTCTTCCAACTCAAGGCCGCCGCAAAAGCAGGCATGAAGCCGCCGCAGAAGCCGGTGGTAGAGGTGGAGGAGTAGGGCGCGAGCAGCGGGCGCGGGGCTCGGGGCGCGGGACTCGGGTCTCGGGGCTCGGGCTGGATGAATAAGTCGCGGCTCGCCGTTGCGTCCCTTCCCCTGCGTTTGCGGTGGAAGGAGAGGATGAGCAGCAGCGAGAAAGAAAAACCCGAAGAGCCCCCTCCCTGGCCCTCCCCCGCTTCGCAGGGGAGGGAAGCAAATCATCGCCGCTTCATGCGCCTGCGCTCCGCTCCCGAGCCCGAGCCCGAGCCCCGTGCCCCGAGCCCGAGCCCGAGCCCGAGCCCGAGCCCTTCTTCCCAAACTGTGACCGACGCCCACCTGCGTTAGCGGCCCGTGGCCCGTCAGTTGCACCTATATAGGCGCGTCAACGTGTCGACGCACTGACGCTCTCGCAACCGCTAACCGCTAACCGTCAACCGCTTCCAAGAAATGGCTTCCACCGCTTCACCTCTCAACATCGGCAACGTGCTGCGCGCAGGGCTCGGCGTGCCGCTTGGTGTGCTGGCGGTGTTGGCGATGATCGTCGTGCCGATGCCGCCGCTCGCGTTGGACGTCTTGTTCACGTTCAACATCGCGTTGTCGCTCGTCGTCGTGATGGCGGTGTTCTATGTCGCACGGCCGCTCGACTTTGGTGTGTTTCCGACGGTGTTGCTGCTTGCGACGTTGTTGCGCCTGGCGCTGAACGTCGCCTCGACGCGCGTCGTCTTGTTGCACGGCCACACCGGCAGTCACGCCGCGGGCAAAGTGGTGGAGTCCTTCGGTGAGTTCGTGATCGGTGGCAACTACGCCGTCGGCATCATCGTGTTCGCGATTCTCACCATCATCAACTTCATCGTCGTCACGAAAGGCGCTGGACGTATCTCGGAAGTAACGGCGCGCTTCACCTTGGATGCGATGCCGGGCAAGCAGATGGCGATCGACGCCGATTTGAACGCTGGCCTCATCACGCAAGATGAAGCACGCACGCGC
>CAZIXV010000188.1:0-7478 GCA_964543105.1 uncultured Steroidobacteraceae bacterium | reverse complement strand
TTCGATTGCCGGGTTCTACAAGGACATCGATCGGCCGATCGAGGCGTTTACCGGCTTCAACGACAACCGACCACAAACCAGCTTTGCCAATGCACCACAGGCCGAGCTCTACGGCGTCGAACTGGAGTTGCACAAGTATTTCCCGCTCGATCAATGGTTCGGTGGTTCGTTCTTCGGCGAGCGCCGCGGCGTGTTCATCGGGAACTACACGTACAGCAGCTCTGAGATCAACGTCGGCGCAGAAGACATGGTGCGCGTGTTTGGTACGACGACTCAGCCGGCAAGTAATTTCTTCGTCGATGGCAGTCAGATGACGGGCCAGTCCGATCACCTCGTCAATTTGCAGCTCGGCCTCGAAGACCCGCATCGCTTGTCGCAGCAAACTCTGTTGTTGTCGTACGCCAGCGATCGAGTCACGAGTCGCGGTCCGGCTGGATTACCTGACATCTACGAATCGCCTGGCTGGCGCGTCGATTTCGTTGCGCGTCAGGCGTTGAACATGTTCGGTACGGATCTGGAAGCCAAATTGGAAGTGCGCAACATCTTTGGCGAGGACTACGAGGAGTTTCAGGAGCGCGGCGGCAACGTGGTTTATTACAACCAGTACGATGTCGGCACGAGCTTCTCGGCGTCGATCAGCATGAACTTCTAAAGGAGCAAAACAGCACCGCGCCCGAACGCGTGTCGGGCGCGATGCGTCACAACTCCATCGGTAATTCCGCGCGTGCATTGCAGCTGGAAACTCTCCGAATGCTGCATAGGGATGACAGTTCCATGAAATGAAACCTCGCTGTAACAAAACCGTTATATAACGGCGCCCGCGTCATCCACTGCTCGAGGGAGAGTCCAGTGAACAAATTCTGGGTTGTCGTTATTGCTGCGAGCGCCATGGTGTGGCTCGTGCCCGCCGAAGCTGCCGTCGATGAGGAGCTGGCCGAGATCCGCTCGCAATTGGAAGCGCTCATGCAGCGCGTCGACAAACTCGAGCAGGAGAACGCGGCGCTCAAGGCACAGAACCAAGCATTACAAGCCGATGACACCGCGAGGCAGGCGCAGGTCGCCAAGGACGACGAGGCGTCAGACGCGGAATCCACGTCAGGCGGCGCCGACTGGGTCGACAAACTCACCGTGAACGGTGACCTGCGGTATCGCTACGAATACATCAGCGATGAAACACTCAATGCGGCGGGCGTACAAAATACGGCGGATCGCTACCGCGAGCGGATTCGCGCGCGCCTGAACCTGAAAGCGCAAGTGACTGACGCATTGCTGGTTGGCATCGGCATTGCCACCTCAGAAAACAGCGATCCGCGCTCGGCCAATCAATCACTGAATGATGTCTTCTCGCGCAAGAGCTTCGATCTCGATCTCGCCTACTTCGATTGGAAATTCGCCGATTGGGGGCACCTCGTCGGCGGCAAGATGAAGCAGCCGTTCACGATGCCTGGGCAAAGTTTGTTCTGGGATAGCGACCTCAATCCCGAAGGCCTTGCGGTCAATGTGGAACACGGCATCTGGTTTGGTACCGCCTATCGCTATTGGGTGGATGAAGTCTCCGGACCTGAGAACACGCGCACGTCCGATGTGATGTTGCACGGCGGCCAAGTGGGCGTGAAATTGCCGCTCGGCGCTTCCTCGCTCACGCTTGCTGCGCACTACTATGACTTGAGCGCAGCCGTCGGCCGCGCGCCGTTTTACGCCGGCAATGCGAATGGCAACACGACGGTGCTCGTCGGAGCCACACCGGTGCTGGTGTACGACTACGAGGTGATCAACCTGATGGCCGAGTTCAACACGATGATCGGACAGACGCCGCTGCAGATCTGGGTGGATGGCGCACGTAACCGCGATCCGAGCGACCATGACACCGCATGGGCGAGTGGTGTGTTGTTCGGCAAAGCCAGCAAGCCGCAGACATGGGAAGTCGGCGCCGCCTATCACAAGATCGAAAAAGACGCGTTGTTTGCGCAGTTCATCGACGCCGATTTCGCCGGAGGCGTCAGCGATGGCGAAGGTTGGGTGTTGCGCGGCGGCTATGCACCGTTTCGTAACTGGCTGTTGAACGCCACGTACTTCCTTAACGATCGCAATGCGGATCTCGGCCCTACAGCGGACCACGAGCGTTTGCAGTTGGATTTCAGCGTCAAATTTTAGGGTGCCGTGCCGTGTAAGGGCGTGAGCGTGTAGGCGTGTAAACGCGTGATCGTGTGATCGTGTGGAAGAGGGCTTGGCGCTACAGGTCTACGTTACACGAGCCTCACGCTTGCGGTTGTCGCGAACGGCGGGTTATACAGTTTCATTCGTTTCGTACCGAGCAGACCATGGAAAAGTCCGATCTCTCTCACCACATCCTCAGTCGTTACAACGACGATCTCGAACGCGTGCGCACGAATGTGCTGCAAATGGGCGGACTCGTGGAGGAGCAGCTCAAGCTCGCGGTCGAAGCGTTGGTCGAAGGCGATAGCCGGCTCGGCGAACAAGTCGCGCGCGGCGATGAAAAGGTCAACGCGATGGAAGTCGCGATCGATGATGACTGCAGCCGAATCTTGGCGACGCGCAGTCCTGCGGCGGGTGATCTGCGCTTGATCGTCGCGGTCATCAAAACGATCACCGATCTGGAACGCATCGGCGATGAAGCCGAAAAGATCGGTTACATCGGTTCGCGGCTGGCCGCCGTGGAACGGCCGGTGAGCCGTTATCGCGAAATCAAGCATCTCGGCCGCATCGTATCGGACATGCTGCATGAGGCGCTCGATGCGTTCGCGCGTATGGATGCTCGAGCCGCCGTGGCGGTCGCAAAGCAGGACCGGCTGGTGGACGAAGAATACGAAGCGATTCAGCGTCAGGTGATCACATTCATGATGGAAGATCCACGCACCATCCGTCGCGGTTTGGATGTGTTGTGGGTGGCTCGTGCTTTGGAGCGGATTGGCGATCACGCCAAGAACGTATGCGAATACGTCGTCTACATGGTGTTCGGGAAAGACATCCGCCACGTCTCGCTCGATGATGTCGAGAAGCAGATCGAAGCGCGTCTGGAACGCGCGCAAGGACCTGGGAGCGGCGCATAGTCTCCTCCGCTGTGTTCATTGCCCTTAGAATTCAGGCATGAACGCCATCTCTCGTCGACTCGGAAACGCTTTGGGCTTCCTCGTGTGCGCCGCTCTCATGGCGTACGCCCTCTACGCCGAGCACGTGCTCGGATTGGCGCCGTGTCCACTCTGTATTTTTCAGCGCGTTGCAGTGATTGCCGTCGGCTGTGTTTTCCTGATTGCCGCGCTCCACAATCCCGGAACGACCGGTGCGCGTGTGTACGGCGTGCTGTCCTTACTTGCGGCTGCAGCGGGGATCGCTATCGCTGCACGCCACGTATGGATTCAGGCTCAACCGCCGGGCACCGTCGCGGCCTGCGGCGCCGATCTCGATTTCCTGATGGACATCATGCCGCTCACGGAAGTGGTCACCAAAGTCCTCACCGGCTCAGGCGAATGCGGCAAGGTGGATTGGCAGCTCCTCGGCTTGTCCATGCCCTGGTGGGTGCTGATCGCGCTCGTCGCGCTCGCGGCGTGGAGCGTGGTCGTGAATTTTGTTTCGCGGAGGTGAGCAGGGTGATCAGGGTCATTAAGTGATGAGGTGATCAAGTGATTCGGTGATCTAGGCAAGAAACACGTTTTGCCCATCACCCATCACCCGCATAAACGACACGGCGAACCTTTCCGACCGCGATCACCGGATCACCGGATCACCGGATCACCTCATCACTTATTTCCGGTGAGCAACAACTCCAGCACCCGCCGATAAATCCCCGATAACGCACCGATATCCGCGACGCGTACGCATTCGTTCACTTTGTGAATCGTCGCGTTGATGACGCCGAGTTCGACCACTTGGGCGCCAGTGGGCGCGATGAAGCGTCCATCTGAGGTGCCGCCGGTCGTCGACAGTTCAGGTGTGCGGCTAGTGTGCTCTTTGACAGCCTGCTGAATCGCGTTCGACAAAATACCGGGCGGAGTGAAGAAGGGCAGGCCGGAGACGAACCATTCCAGCGTGTAATTCACCTTGTGGCGATCGAGAACCTCGATGATGGTCTGCTGCAGGCGTTCGACCGTTTGTTCGGTCGAGAAGCGGATATTGAAACGTAGCTTCAATTCGCCGGGAATCACGTTGGGCGCGCCGGTGCCGGCGCTCACGTTGGAAATCTGAAACGTCGTGGGCTGAAAGAATTCATTGCCCTTGTCCCACGTGCGGTTGGCAAGCTCCGCGAGGGCGGGGGCGACGGCGTGCACCGGATTATCGGCAAGATGCGGGTAGGCCACATGACCCTGTATTCCGTGCACGGTGAGCTTGCCCGACAACGAACCGCGCCGACCGATCTTCACCACATCGCCCAGCACATCGGTACTGGTCGGCTCACCGACGATGCACCAGTCGATTTTCTCCTTGCGTGCCGTCAACACGTCCATGACGCGTCGGGTGCCATCGACCGAAGGGCCTTCCTCGTCGCTCGTCAACAGAAAGGCGATCGTGCCGGCGTGATCGGGATGTTGCGCGACGAAGCGCTCTGTCGCCGTAATCATCGCCGCCAAGCCGCTTTTCATATCGGCTGCGCCGCGGCCGTACAACACGCCGTCGCGAATGACGGGTTCGAACGGATCGGTATGCCATTCCTCGCGCGGACCGGTAGGCACTACATCCGTATGGCCTGCAAAACACAGCAGAGGAGCGCCTTTTCCGCGTTTGGCCCAGATATTTTCGACGGGGCCGAAGGGCATGCGCTCCACATCGAATCCGATGGCGCTCAAGCGCTCGCCGATGACCTGCAGACAGCCCTGATCTTCGGGGCTGACGGAGGGGCGTCGAATCAAATCACAAGTCAGGGCGAGAGTATCTGCCAAGGCGGCATCGGGCGTGGACAACGGCGCAGGCTCCGGGGAGAGATGAGACATTCAGGCGCGCGACTTATAGCGAACGTACTCCAGTGCGGCAAGGGCTCGGAGCTTGATGACGCATTTGTGACGATTCGGCTGCATTGATCGTCGGCTTGTAACACGACTGTCATCAAAGCTCTGCAGACTTCGCGGGCAAGGCTTGATCCGGCCTGTAAGCAATGGATCGAGCGCAACCAATGAGGACCAGACCTATGAAGTTGTGGCACAAATTGACTGCATCGGCGCTGTTCGCAGGATTCGCCTCGATGAGCGTCCCACAGCTCGCTGCGGCCCAGAGCATCATCAAGATCGACGGTTCGAGCACGGTATTCCCGGTGGCCGAAGCGGTGGCCGAAGAATTTCAGATTTCCAAGCGTGGCAAGGTCCGCGTGACCGTAGGCATCGCCGGCACGGGCGGTGGATTCAAGCGCTTTTGCCGCGGTGAGACCGACGTCGCCAATGCGTCCCGCCCGATTCTCGAAGAAGAAATGCAGCAGTGCCGCGAAGCCGGCATCAAATACATCGAATTGCCCGTTGCGTATGACGCGTTGACGGTCGTCGTGAATCCGCAGAACACCTGGGCGAAGACGATGACGCCCGCCGACTTGAAAAAGATTTGGGAACCTGCGGCGCAAGGGCGCATCACGAATTGGAACCAGGTGCGCGCAGACTTTCCTGCTGAGCCGCTGATGCTCTTCGGCCCAGGCGCCGACTCCGGAACGTTCGATTACTTCACCGAGGCAGTGAACGGCAAGTCCAAGGCCAGCCGCACCGATTTCCAAGCGAGCGAAGACGATAACGTGATCGTGCAAGGCGTCAGCTCGAACAAGGGCGCCCTCGGCTATTTTGGTTACGCGTATTACATCGGCAATAAAGAGCGCGTACGTGCGGTGCCGATTCAGAATCAAAAAGGCAAGGCGGTCATGCCGAGCCTCGAGAGCGTCATCGATGGCAGCTACGAGCCTCTGTCGCGCCCGCTCTTCATTTATGTGAGCGAAGCGGCAGCGCAGCGGCCCGAGATCAAGGAGTTCATCCAGTTCTATCTCGATGAAGGCGCTGATCTCGTCGCCGAAGTCGGCTATGTGCCGCTGCCTGAGCAGGTCTATAAAGTGGCGCGCAAGCATTTCAATGAGAAAAAACTCGGCACCGTATTCGGTGGCGTGCCGGAGATCGGCGTGACCATCGAAGCGTTGCTCGCCCGCGAAGGCAAACTGTAATGCGATGCGCGCGGGACGCAGGTTTCCGCGTGCATTCCCGGCACGTACGTAGCAGCCGAAATCAACGGTCGACGCGACAGGCGGCGAGCGATTAAAGTGCGCCCCGCAATAGCGGGGTGGTCCCGCGATGCGCCGATGGCGCATCGTCGTTTTCAAGGGTTCAAGATTTTGAGCGAGGCGATTTCCAAACCCGGCATCTCGCGTTCGGCCTTGCGATATCGCAAGTTGCGCGACCGCGTTATCGAGACTGTGCTGCTCGTGGCTGGGCTCGTCGCGGTATTTACGACGATCGCCATCGTCGCGATCCTTCTGATCGAATCGAGCGCCTTCTTCGAGCATGTCTCGTTGAAGGAATTCTTCACCGACACGATGTGGACGCCGTTGTTCGCCGATGCGCGCTACGGTATCGCGCCCCTCGTCGCCGGCACGCTCACGACGACGATGGTTGCGTTGTTGGTCGCCGTCCCACTCGGGACGACCATCGCGATCTACTTGAGCGAATTCGCGCCGCACAAGGTTCGCGAAATCGTCAAACCCATTCTCGAGTTGCTGGGCGCCGTGCCGACCGTGGTGTATGGCTATTTCGCACTGACGATGGTGACGCCGTTCTTGCAATTGCTGATGCCCGATCTGCCCGGCTTCAATATGTTGAGTGCTGGTCTCGTCATCGGGTTGATGATCGTCCCGTATGTGAGTTCGGTCAGCGAAGACGCGATGCGTGCAGTGCCGCGCTACATGCGCGAGGGATCCTACGCGATGGGCGCGACGCGCCTGCAGACGGCGTTGCGCGTCGTCGTTCCGGGCGCGTTTTCCGGCCTTGCCGCGGCGTTCATTCTCGGTATTTCGCGCGCGGTGGGTGAGACCATGGTCGTGGCGATTGCAGCAGGCATGCAGCCGAACCTGACCTTCGATCCGCGTGAACCTGCCGCCACCATCACTGCGTACATCGTGCAAGTGAGTCTCGGCGATCTACCTCACGGCAGCATCGGCTATCAGAGCATTTTCGCGGCCGGCCTCGTGCTCTTGATGATCACCCTGATCTTCAATGTCATTGGTTTCTTCCTGACGCGCCGCTTCCGGGAGGCTTACTAATGAGCGCGAACGGCGTTTCGTATCGCAACCCGCAGGCGCTGCGCCAGGATCTTTCGCGCCGCAAGATGCTCGATCAGCTGTTCGTGATTCTCGGGCTCATGGTGATGCTCGCGTGTCTTGCGATCCTTGCTGTGTTGTTCATCGATCTGGTGCGCGATGGCGCGCCACGCTTCAGCTGGGATTTCTTTACCAACTTCGCATCGCGCAAAGCGGAGCGGGCGGGCATTCTCGCAGCGTGGGT
>CAZIXV010000187.1:0-7539 GCA_964543105.1 uncultured Steroidobacteraceae bacterium | reverse complement strand
ACAAGCCGACGCGAGCGAGCAGGCGCCCGCACGGCCGGGTCCACGCTTCGAACGCGAAGACGACTATGCATTCGAAAGCGAGCGCGAGGATCCGCAACTCGCTGCCGAATTCGAGGAGTATTCGAGCGCGGGTGGCGCGGCGACAGAACCGGCGTTTGCCGGCGATCAAATCGCCGGCGCAGAAACCGATGAACCGGAATTCGAGCCGCCGCTGCAGCGCGCGAGCCGTGAAGCACGGCGCGCACGGATCGAGCCCACCTTCACTGAATCTTTAGCCGAGTCCTCTTTCGCCGAGCCAACCGCCGATGAGACGCGAGCTTCCTCCGCAGCGTCGGAAGCGGATGTGGGGCACAACGATTCATTCGCGCACGAAGATTCGTACGCGCCGCGACCGGCGCCGGCTACCGATGCGCCTACCCTCGGTATGAGCAGCACGCCGCCACCGCGTCGCATCGAGCGACGCAAGATCATCGCTCTGCGGATTGCGGCAGGTCCTGAACCGATCGACGGCGGTCAACTCAAGGCAGCGTTCGAAGCCGAGGCGCTGCAGCATGGCAAGTACGATGTGTTTCACCGCCTCGAAGCCGATGGAGCGGCGCTCTTCAGCATTGCGAGCATGGTCGAGCCGGGCACGTTCGATCCAGACGCCATGGAGAGCGAGACATACCCGGGCCTCACGTTGTTCGCACAATTACCGGGGCCCCTGGCCGGCATGATTGCGTTCAATGAACTCGTTGCCTGTGCGCGGCGCTTGCATAGCGCGCTTGGCGGTACTTTGCAGGATGAGCGCGGCGTACCACTGACGGTGCATCGCATCGAGAAGATCCGCCAAGAGATTCGCGAATTCGAACAGCGCTCGCTTGGGGAGAGCGCACAGCGGGTATGAAATCGGCGCACGAACGTGTGCTCGAGCTGCGCGAACTCATCGAGCACCACAACTATCTGTATCACGCGCTCGACAGTCCGGAAATTTCGGATGCGCAGTTCGATCGCTTGATGCGCGAGCTGACGCAGCTCGAAGCGGACAATCCCGATCTGATCACGCCGGATTCGCCGACGCAGCGCGTCGGCAGTACGCCCGTGAGCGAGCTTGCCGAGGTCGTGCATACGACGCCCATGTTGTCGCTCGACAATGCGCTCTCGGAGGAAGATGTCGTGGCGTTCGATCGGCGCGTGCGCGAGCGGCTCGAAATGGACGCTGAGATCGAATACGCGGCGGAGCCAAAGCTCGACGGCTTGGCGGTGAGCTTTCGCTATGAAGCCGGGCGTCTCGTGCAGGCCGCAACCCGCGGCGATGGCAGCAAGGGCGAGGACGTTACGCACAATGTGCGCACGGTCAAATCCGTGCCGCTGAAGCTGCGTGAAGGCGCGCCCAAAGTGCTCGAAGTCCGTGGCGAGATCTTCATGCCTGTCGCCGGCTTCAAGGAAATGAATCGACAAGCCTTGGAGAAGGGCGAGAAGACCTACGTCAATCCGCGCAACGCCGCTGCCGGAATCGTGCGGCAGCACGATCCGCGTCTCACTCGCGGGCGTCCGCTGGACGTGTATTTCTATGGCGTCGGAGAAGTGCAGGGATGGACGCTACCGGCCACTCACAGCGAATCGCTCGAGCAATTACGTCGATGGGGTTTGAAGATCTCGCCGCTGCTTCGCGTCGTGCGCGGTGTGGAGGGCGTACTGGACTATTTCCGTGACGTGGGCGCGCAGCGCACCTCGCTTGCGTATGAGATCGATGGAGTCGTCTACAAAGTGAATCGCTACGCGCAGCAGCGCGAGTTGGGCTTCGTCGCACGTGCGCCGCGCTGGGCTATTGCGCACAAATTTCCTGCGCACGAAGAAAACACGATCGTTCGCGATGTGGAGTTTCAAGTGGGCAGAACGGGTGCGCTCACGCCCGTTGCACGGCTCGAACCGGTATTCGTGGGTGGTGTCACGGTGAGCAACGCGACGCTGCACAACATGGACGAAGTGGAGCGCAAGGACGTCCGCATCGGCGACACCGTCGTGATCCGGCGTGCTGGCGATGTCATTCCCGAAGTCGTCAAGGTCATCCTCGAGAAACGCCCTCGCAATGCACGCGCCGTGCAGCTGCCGAAACAATGTCCGATCTGCGCAGCGGATGTCGAGCGTGCGGAAGGCGACGCCATCGCGCGTTGCACGGGCGGCCTGTATTGCCCGGCGCAACGCAAAGAGGCGCTGCGGCATTTCGCGAGCCGCCGCGCGCTCGATATCGAAGGCCTCGGGACGAAGATCATCGATCAGCTCGTCGATGACGGGCTCGTGCATACGCCTGCGGATCTGTACACGCTCAGTGTCGAGTCATTGACTGGCCTCGAACGCATGGGTGAGAAATCCGCAGCCAAACTCGTTGCTGCGCTCGAGCGCAGCAAGCAAACGACGCTCGGGCGATTCTTGTATGCGCTCGGCATTCGCGATGTGGGCGAAGCCACTGCGGCAGCGCTCGCGGCGCATTTTGGCAAGCTCGAGCAACTGCTCGCCGCCGATGCAGCGGCAATCCAAGAAGTGCCCGACGTGGGCCCGGTCGTCGCCGCGCATGTGCATCACTTTTTTCAGCAACCCCACAATCGCGAAGTCATCGAGGCGCTGCGCAACCACGGAGTGACCTGGCGCGAGCACGCGCCGCGCATGCGCCCTGAAGGGCACCTCACAGGCAAGACGTTCGTGATCACCGGCACGCTCGACAGCATGAGCCGGGACCAGGCCGGCGATCGCATCGCTGCACTCGGCGGCAAGGTGACGGGAAGCGTGTCGAAGAAAACGTCCTACGTCGTCGTAGGCGCCGAGCCAGGCTCGAAGTTCAACAAGGCGCAGGAGCTGGGCGTGGAGATCTTGGACGAGGCGGCGTTGTTGCGGCTCTTGGAGAAGAAGTGATCAGGTGATCGGGTGATGGGGTGATCCGGTGATCATGGTCAGAATGGAATGCCGCCATCCATGGCCCAGCACGAAGTATTTGAATGATCAGGCGATCACTTCGGTCGGAGTGAAGAGCCAGGCCGTCGGGCCGCGATCACCTAATCACTGGATCACCTAATCACCTTCTGTCCCATCACCCATCACTCATCACCCATCACCCTCTAAAGCATCAAATCTTCTTCTCGATCTTCGCCCCTTTACGCAATTCTTCGAGATACGCCTGCAGCTTCTTGCGTTGAACGATGACCTTGACCTGCTCTTTGACTTCTTCGAAGGGCGGAGCGGCGGCAGCGCGCGTGTCTTCGAGTTTGATGACATGCCAACCGAATTGGCTTTGCACCGGCGCCGCGGTCAGTTGACCGGGCTCCAATGACGCGACGGCATCGCTGAAGGGTTTCACCATCGTGTCGAGGGTGAACCAACCCAGATCACCGCCGCTGGTGCTGGATGAATCCTTCGATTTTTCGGTGGCGAGCTTCGCGAAGTCGGCGCCGCCTTGCAGATCCTTCGTGATGGCATCGGCACTGGCTTTGTCGTCGACGAGGATGTGACGTGCGTGATATTCGCGCGGCAAGCGCGCGACTTGCGAATCGTATTCCGGTTTGAGTTCCGCATCGGTGACGGGATTGTCTTCGAGGTACTTCTGCAGCCCGGCGTCGACGATGACGTTCATGCGAGCCAAGGCGAGTTGGTCTTCGACCTTCGCCTGCTTGGCGAGGCCGGCTTTCTCGGCGGCTTCTGCTGCAAGCTTCATGCTGATGAATTGGTCGAGCACTTGCGACTTTTCTTCATCGCTCAGCGCGCGCTGCGATTGTTCCTGCACGTTCTGCACGTACAGATCGAATTCCGACTTGGCGATGGACTTGCCGTTGACGGTCGCAACGACCTGCGAGTCGGCGGTCGGGCTGGCGGCATTGCTGCAGGCGCCTAAGAGCAGCAGCGTCGGTAGCAGCGCGAGCGTGGCGATGTGTCGATTCATGATCCTCGAATCCTCGATGGTGATGAGTCAGGGCGCCGCCTCGGACGGCGTGAGCGCGTGGATGCTGAGCGCGTGGATGTCGGTCTGCATCATCTCGCCAAGCGCCCGATAGACGAGTTGATGACGTTGAATCGCGCGCAAGCCCTCGAAAGCGCTCGAAACGATGCGGACTCGGAAATGTCCTCTGCCATCGCGCGCGCCGGGATGGCCAGCGTGCAGATGACTGTCGTCGATCACTTCGATATCGGACGTGCTGAGTGCTTCGGCCAGAAGCTGTCGAATTCGTTCCAGCCGATCGCTGGTGCTAGAAATATCTGACATGCGGGCTAACCGGTCGTCGAATCTTCGGCCGGCATTTTCGAGGCCAGCCACAGACCCTGTAAGAGCGCGAATACCAGCGTCAGACCCAGCACGCCAAAGAGTTTGAAGTTCACCCACACATTGGTGTCGAAGGCATACGCGACCCACAGGTTGATGGCGCCGACGGCCAGAAAAAAGCCTGCCCAGGCGACATTGAGCTTGCGCCACAACGGCCGTTCGAGCTTTACGTTCTCACCCAGCATGCGCTCGATCAGCGTGCGTTCGCCGAAGAACATCGTGGCAATGAAGCCGGCTGCGAACAGCCAGTTCACGATCGTCACCTTCCATTTGATGAAGGCTTCATCGTGAATGGCGAGTGTCAGACCGCCGAAGACGATGACGAGCACCCCGGAAATCAGTGCCATCGAGCTGACTTTGCGATGTTTGATCCATTGAATGGCCGTTTGCAGGATGACGGCTACGATGATCACGCCCGTGGCGACATAGATGTCCGCCAGCTTGTAAGCGACGAAGAACGCGATGATCGGAAAAAAATCGAACAGTAGCTGCATGGATAGCGAGGCTGCGGCAGTGCGTTAGGGCCCGGTATCATACTTGACGCTTCGGACGCGGGTGCTCTCTTGAGTGCGCTGGTTCGTCGGTCGGGTCGTACCAGTTTTCTTCAATTGCCGGAAACCATGTCCAGTCGCTTCATCGAAATTCATCCCAAAGATCCTCAGCCGCGCTTGATCAAGCAAACCGTGGAGATCATCCGCGAGGGGGGCATCGTCGTTTATCCGACGGACTCGAGCTACGCACTCGGCTGTCATATCGGTGACAAGGCGGCGATGGAGCGTATCGCGCGGATTCGCGAGACCGACAAGCACCATCACTTCACATTGGTGTGCCGGGATTTGTCGGAGATCGCCAAATACGCTCGCCTCGGCAATCAGCAATATCGGACGCTGAAGGCGTTTACGCCTGGGCCGTACACATTCATCTTGCAGGCGACGAAGGAAACGCCGAAACGTCTGCAGAATCCGAAGCGCCGCACGATCGGCATCCGCGTGCCGGACCACAGGATCTCTCAACTCATCCTCGAGGAGTTGGGTGAGCCGCTCATGAGTTCCACGTTGATCATGCCGGGCGATGAGCATCCGATGACCGATGCGCGGGAAATCCAGGAGCGGCTGTATCACCTCGTCGATGCGGTCGTCGACGGCGGCAACTGCGGTATGGAGCCGACGAGCGTCATCGATCTGGAGGGACCTGCGCCGGTCATTCTGCGCAGAGGCAAGGGGGATGTGGCGGCTTTTGAGTGACTGCGGTGATCAAGGTGATTAGGTGATGCGGTGATGAGGTGATCAGGTGATGCCGGCTATCTGGCCCTGATCACCCAGATCACTCGATCACCCATCACCCCATCACCCGATGCCGCCACCACTTACCATCACCTAACTCCGTATAATCCAGCCCGGCGGATAAAGCTGTGTTTTCCTCAGTTTAGAAAGATCGCCTAACCCATTGAATCGACGTGAACACGTCCGAGCGCTCGCACCGCTTCGGACGCGAAAGGATCAGCATTGAGCGCGAGTACGACGAGTAATCGACGAGTTCTTTCCGGCATGCGCCCGACGGGCGCTTTGCATCTCGGCAACTATCTCGGGGCCCTGAAGAACTGGACTGATCTGCAGTACAAGTACGAGTGCTTCTTTTTCGTCGCAGACATCCACGCGCTCACGACCGGCTACGAGGACACCGCGCAGCTGGAAAACAACGTCTGGGAGATGGTCATCGATTGGCTCGCCGCCGGCTTGAATCCGGCAAGCTCGACGATGTTCATTCAATCGCGCGTGCCGGAGCACTCAGAACTGCATTTGCTGCTGTCCATGATCACGCCGCTGGGTTGGCTCGAACGCGTGCCGACGTACAAAGATCAGCAGGAACAGCTCAAGGACAAAGACCTCGCCACCTACGGCTTTCTAGGGTATCCGCTCCTGCAGAGCGCGGACATCCTGCTGTACAAGACGGCGTACGTGCCGGTGGGCGAGGATCAAATCGCCCACGTCGAAATCACCCGCGAAGTCGCGCGCCGCTTCAACTACGTCTACGGCCGCGAACTCAACTTCGAAGCCAAAGTTGAGAAGGCGCTGAAGAGTTTAGGCAGCCGAAATGGCAGTCGATACAAAGAGCTGCGCCGTCTTTATCAGGAACAAGGTGAAGTGGAGGCCGTCGAGAAAGCCAAGGCACTGCTCGAAGGGAATGCACGTTTGACCGTGGCTGATCGCGAGCGCTTGCTCGGTTATCTCGAAGGCACTGGCCGCAGCATCTTGGTGGAGCCCGACGTGCTTCTCACGGCGACACCGAAAGTGCCCGGCCTTGATGGCCGCAAGATGTCGAAGTCGTACGGCAACACGATCGGGCTGCGCGAGGATCCCGACTCGGTCGTCAAGAAGCTGCGGACGATGCAGACGGATCCCGCCAGAGTTCGTCGGACAGATCCAGGCGATCCCGATAAGTGTCCGGTTTGGGACCTTCACAAGATCTTCTCGGACGCCGACACTCATGCATGGGTGCAACAAGGCTGCCGCAGCGCCGGCATCGGCTGCATCGATTGCAAGCAACGTCTGGCCGATGCGGTCGTCGTCGAAATTTCAGCAATACGCAATCGCGCGCGGGAATTCGAAGAGAACCGCGACCTCGTCCGCGGCATCATCGCCGAAGGCTGCGAAAAAGCCCGCGATGTCGCACGACAAACACTCGAAGAAGTGCAGCACGCGATGGGAATGGTTTATCGCTAAATAGGCGATAGGCGATAGGCGATAGGCGATAGGCGATAGCGGATAGTCAGATACAGGAAACCGACAGGCGTGTTCTATTTCTTGCTTCACCTCAGATGTGGATGGCTTCTGACCATCCGCGATCGCCTATCCGCTATCAGCTTCTGGTCTGTCCTATGAAGCCCACTCTCAAGCTCGTGGAGGACACGGGGTCGCAGCTCGAGCCCGAAGTCTTCGATCTGCCGCCGCAGCAGGCGGAAATGCCGTTCGCAATCGTCGACGGCGAGCCGGTGACGCAGATGCCGAAGGACCTGTACATCCCGCCGGATGCGCTGCAGGTCATTCTCGAAGCGTTCGAAGGTCCGCTCGATCTGCTGCTGTATCTGATTCGTCGCCAGAATCTCGACATCCTCGATATTCCGATCGCCGAAATCACCAAACAGTACATGCAGTACATCGAGGTGATGGCGGAGATGCAGCTCGAACTGGCGGGCGAATACTTGCTCATGGCCGCGATGCTGGCCGAGATCAAATCGCGCATGTTGT
>CAZIXV010000186.1:0-7591 GCA_964543105.1 uncultured Steroidobacteraceae bacterium | reverse complement strand
AGGCGCTGAGTCGGTTCGAGTTCATTCCATGGCGTAAAGCAGCAGAAGACCGAAGGCGATGCGATACCAGCCGAAGGGTTTGTAACTATGCGATTGAACGTAGCGCAGCAGCCAGCGCACGGCGATGAAACCGACGATCGTCGAAACCACGAAAGCGATCGCAAGGTCGGTCCAATTTTCCGTACCAAAGCCGCCTTCGAAATACAGCTCGCCGAGTTCGTACACGGTAGCCGCAAACATCGTCGGAATGGCGAGTAGAAAAGCGAACTCGGCGGCTTCGCGTCGCGAAGTGAGACCGGCGAGCATCGCCGCGAAGAGGGCCGCGCCGGAACGCGAAGTCCCAGGAAACACTGCGGCGACGACTTGCGCCACGCCGACCCAAAACGCCACAGCCCAAGTGACGATCGTCGTGACCGGGCGGCGCTCGATATAGGCTTCGACGATGAAGATGACGACGCCGCCGATCACGAGCGCAATGGCAATCGGAAAAACGGTGTCGGGCAATTCGAATCCGAGCTGTTTCGCCGTGAGACCGCCGATCACCGTGACCATGAAGGCGACGCCGAGCTTCGCGGCATAGTCGCGCGCGCCGGGTACCTCGCCGGTCGCCATGCCTTGTAGGCGGCGCCAAAAGATGAGCGATACCGCCAGAATGGCGCCGGATTGGATTGCAACGGTGAACAGATCTGAGCGGCGCCCGAGCCACTGCTGGGCGATGAGTAGGTGACCGGTACTGGAGATGGGAAGAAACTCGGTAATGCCTTCGATAATCCCGAGCAATATCACCTGAAGCAGATTTTCCACTCGCCGTCCGGTTTGCAGCTGCAAGAATTCGCCGCATGATAAGGGGTCGACGCTGATTGTCACAGCATCGCGCCGGCCAGCTACGCTGACGAAGTCGCAACGAAGTGACATTCGAGCCGGCTACACTGCGCCGCTCACGACCGTCCACTGTCTTGCTGGAGCCGTTCGATCGATGTCTCATTCGCAAGCGATACCGACCTCCTCGCCCGCCGTATCGCACACCGCGCAGCCGATGCCGATGCCGATGAATCGAGCGCTCCTCGCGTGCGCTGCATCGGCCATTCTGTACTTCCTCACGTTCTTGAACTTCGATCTTTATCCGCTGATCTGGTTTGCGTTCGTGCCCGTGTTATGTGCCATCCGCAATACCACGCCGCGCCGCGCGCTGCTGCTCGGCGCGATCTTCGGCACGCTCACCAATGCAGGCGGCTACTACTGGGTCGTCCACACGATCCAGACGTTCGGCAATTTGCATCTCGCCATTGCCGTGCTCGGTTATCTGCTGTTGTGCGTCTATCAAGGTTTCCTGCTCGCGATCGTGCTCGCGCTCGTGCGTTACGGCGAACGCAATCTCGGTATCGCACCAGTGTGGAGTCTGGCGGTGGCGTTCCCGGCGCTCGAACTCGCCTATCCGCTGCTGTTTCCGTCCTATATCGGTAACTCGCAGCTCGAGTTTCATGCCATTACGCAGATCGTCGACGTCACCGGCATGGCAGGACTTACATTCCTCATCGGACTCGTGAACGGTGCGCTATATGAGTTGATCGCGGCACGCTGGCAAGCACGCAAGCCGGTGATCACTCGCCTTGCGGTACCTGCCGGCGCATTCATCATATGTGTGTGTTACGGGCTCGTGCGCTTGCCGCAAGTGGACGCGCTCACCGCAAGCGCTCCCAAGCTCACCGTCGGTCTGGTGCAAACGAACATCGGCGCACAGGACAAGGCCGCCGATCCGGAAGAATTCGTCGAGCGTCATCTCGCAATGTCGCGCGAGCTGATTGCAATGCGACCCGAGGTTGAACTCATCGTCTGGCCGGAGTCCGCTTACAACCAACTGCTGCCGCGCGATCCTGAAGATGTCGGCGCGCGCGTGACGCAAGGTCTCGATCGTCCGTTGCTGTTCGGTGCGCTGACGTATGGCTATGACGACGGCGCGCGTCAGATTTTCAATAGCTTGTTACTCGCCTCGGCCAGTGGCGAAATCGTCAGCATCTACGACAAGATCGAGCTGCTCGTTTTCGGCGAAACCTATCCGCTCTCCGCGACGCTACCGATGCTCGATCGGATCTTCGGCACGAACTGGTTCACTCGCGGAACTTCGTTGCGCCATCTGCAGCTCGGCGAGTATGCCTTGCTGCCAATGATCTGCTACGAAGACATCCTGCCGAGTTTAGTACGCCGTGTGTGGGCTGAATCGGGACCGCCTAGCGTACTCGTCAACGGCACGAATGATTCTTGGTATGGCGACACGCATCAGCCGATGATCCATTTGGCACTCGCGAGTTTTCGGTCCATCGAAACGCGGCGCGCGCTGATTCGTTCGACGAACACCGGCGTCAGCGCCATCGTCGATCCGGCCGGTCGGATCATACAACGCACAGAGCAGTGGGAACGCGACACGCTGATTGCAGAGGTACCGATGATCGACGATGGCTCATCGACACTCTTCATGCGCTGGGGCGATGTGCTGGGATGGGGATGCTTGCTACTGACCGTAGTGGGCGTCTGGCGAGCCCGCGCCGTGGGTCGGAATTCATTCCGACATTAAATCAGCCAGCCGGCCAGTTCATTTTTCTTCGTTCGGCTCGATATCGGTCGGCGTGATCACTCGCAGCGTATCCAGGCGCCTGCGATCGGCGCGCAGCACTTTGAAATCGAAACCGCCGAGCGCGAATGCTTCGCCGCGACGCGGTAAGCGGCCGAGCAGATTGATCGCAAGTCCGCCGATGGTATCGAATTCTTCGTCGCTGAATTCCGTGCCGAAGTACTCGTTGAAATCCTCGATCGCGGTTTGTGCACGCACCGTGAACTGGCGTTCGCCTTCCTTGCGGATGTCGACTTCGTCATCGACGTCGTATTCATCACCAATGTCGCCGACGATTTGTTCGAGCACGTCTTCGATCGTCACGAGCCCCGACACGCCGCCGTATTCATCGACGACAACTGCCATGTGGTGATGACTGATGCGGAATTCCTTCAGCAGCACGTTCAGACGCTTGCTCTCAGGAATGAAAACGACCGAGCGCAACACTTCCTTGATGTCGAAATTCTCGCGGCCGCCTTCGCTGAAATAGCGCAGTAGATCTTTCGCCAACAGGATACCGACGACTTGATCGCGATCCTCGCCGATGACCGGGAAGCGCGAGTGGCCGGACTCGATCACGGTTGGAAGAATTTCTTCCGGTGGATCGTCGCGATCGATGATGACCATTTGCGAGCGCGGCACCATGATGTCGCGCACATGCATTTCGCTCACATCGAGCACGCCTTCGAGCATCTCGTAGGCGTCCTCGCTGATGATGCCGCGCTCTTTAGCGTGCTTCAGCACCTCGGCGAGGTCTTCCATATCGCGTGGTTCGCCGCTGAACGTATCTGTGATGCGGCGCAGCCACGCGGTCGTACTGCCATGATCAGCCATAAGGATTCGCAATACCGAATTGAGACAGAATTTTCACTTCGCGGGATTCCATGACCTCTGCATCGCGATCATTTTCATGATCGTATCCCAAAAGATGCAATACACCGTGCACGACCATGTGCGCCCAATGCGCACGCGGCGGCTTACCTTGCTCTCGCGCCTCGCGCGCAACCACCGGCGCACAGATGGCGAGATCGCCCAGTTCGAGGACTCGGGGCTCGGGGCTCGCGGCTCGGATAAGAATAGAGATGCTGCTGCCCTTCGGGCCCGCGCCCTCGCCAGGAAAAGACAACACATTCGTCGGCTTGTCTTTACCGCGATAGGTTCGATTGAGCGTGCGACTCTCGGTCGCACCGATGATGCGGATCGTCATGGGCATGGGCATGGGCATGCGCACCTTGCTGCGCGTCGCCGCCGCATACGCCACATTCGCCCACCTCGAAAACGATTTGGCGTGAGGCACCCCGGCGCGTGCCGTCGCGTATTGAACCGTGACTGCCAAACGATCGGACTGCAGACGCGCGCGCATCTCGGTTCGATCAATCCTCACGCGGCGCGCCGCTGGCGCGAGAAGTGGATTCGTATGCTTCGACGATGCGCTGCACCAGCGGATGGCGCACGACGTCTTTTGAAGTGAAGTGCGTGAACGCAACACCTGGCACGCTCGGTAAAACTTTCATGACATGGCGCAGACCTGACATCTGCTGCTTCGGCAAATCCGTCTGGGTGACATCGCCCGTGACGACGGCCTTCGAGCCGAAGCCCATGCGCGTCAGAAACATTTTCATTTGTTCGACGGAGGTGTTCTGCGCCTCATCGAGAATGATGAACGCATCGTTCAGCGAGCGACCGCGCATGAAGGCAAGCGGCGCGATCTCGATCACCTGGCGTTCGATCGCGCGAGCGACGCGATCGAAACCCATCATGTCGTAGAGGGCGTCGTACATCGGCCGCAGATAGGGATCGACCTTCTGCGCCATGTCGCCCGGCAGAAATCCTAGTCGCTCTCCGGCTTCGACGGCGGGACGCACGAGCACGATGCGACGCACGCGATCGGTCTGCAACGCCTCGACGGCGCACGCGACAGCAAGGTAGGTCTTGCCGGTGCCCGCAGGGCCGATGCCAAAGATCAAATCGTTGGTGCGGATGTTGTGCAGATATTGACGCTGGTTCGGTCCCCGACCGCGGATGCCGCCGCGCTGGGTTTGAATCGTGATTTCGTCGGCAGAGCGCGCGACGACGACTGGACGCGACGCTTCCCGATCTGATTCGGCGCCTTGCTGCTCCATGCCAACTTCCTGGACCGCAAGGTGCACGCGTTCGGGCGTCAAGGATTCGCTGGCAGAAAGATCGAACAAGCGGCGCAGCACCTGCTCGGCGGCAACGACTGCCGGCTCCTGACCGGAGACTTCCACCCATCCGCCGCGGCGACGGACCTGCACACTCAAGCGTTGTTCGACGTGCCGCAGATTTTCATCCATCGGGCCGACGAAGTTGGCGAGCCGAGCATTGTCGACAGGATCGAACGCGAGATCGCGAGTCGCGAGGGAGGCGCTCATAAGCGAGGGCACGGTGCGTGAGGCGCGGGCCGCAAGCCCTCGACCACTGCAACTTCGTACCCGAACCGGAAAATGCCTGACATTGATTTGTTTGCGTTAAGCAAGTTGCGCAGCACGCTCAACACCCGACGTTTGTTGCTCGACCCCCGCCTCTGCGGCGCCGACGTAGCGACCGCGCAACGAGTTCGGTAACGCCTCTGTAATGAGAACGTCAGCGAACTGGTTCAACAACGTTTGCGGCCCTTCGAAGTTCACCCAGCGCATGTTCTCGGTGCGGCCGGCGAGCTGCAGGGGATTTTTCTTGGCAGGACGCTCAACGAGCACGCGCTGCACGGTGCCGACCATGCGCCGGCTGATTTCCATCGCTTGGGTGTTGATACGCGTCTGCAGAATCGCCAGCCGACGTTGTTTTTCTTCGTGACTCACATCATCGGGCAGCGACGCGGCGGGCGTGCCCGGGCGACGGCTGTAGATGAAGCTGAAGGATTGATCGAAGCCGACATCGGCAATCAGGTTCATCGTCGCCTCGAAATCCTTGTCGGTCTCACCGGGGAAGCCGACGATGAAATCGGACGAGATGCTGATATCGGGACGCACGGCGCGTAACTTGCGGATCTTTTGTTTGTATTCAAGTGCCGTATAGCCGCGCTTCATTGCCATCAAGATGCGATCCGAACCTGCCTGTACGGGCAAGTGCAGATAGTTCGCAAGCTTGGGTACGTCGCGATAGGCCTCGATCAGCGAATCCTTGAACTCCACCGGGTGCGAAGTCGTGAAGCGAATGCGCTCGATACCGTCGATTTCCGCGACGCAATAGATGAGCGTACCCAAATCGCACAAGGTGCCGTCATCCATCGGCCCGTTGTACGCATTCACGTTCTGACCGAGCAGATTGACCTCGCGCACGCCTTGGTCCGCGAGCGCCCGGATCTCATCCATTACCGACTCGAACGGACGGCTGATTTCCTCGCCGCGCGTGTACGGTACGACACAGAAGCTTCAGTACTTGCTGCAGCCTTCCATGAGGGAGACGAATGCCGTGACGCCTTCGGCGCGCGGCGCGGGCATCGAATCGAATTTTTCGATCTCGGGGAAACTGATGTCGACGACGGGGCGGCCTTGCGCTTTGATCTCCGCGATCATCTCCGGCAGCCGATGCAGGGTTTGCGGCCCAAATACCAAATCAACGTACGGTGCGCGCTTGGTGATGCCCTCGCCTTCCTGACTTGCGACGCATCCGCCGACGCCAATGATCAATCCCGGTTTCGCCGCTTTGAGCTGCTTCCAGCCGCCTAGCTGCGAGAAGACTTTTTCTTGCGCCTTTTCGCGAATCGAGCAGGTATTCAGCAGTAGCAGGTCGGCCTGTTCGAGGTTGTCGGTGACCTCATAGCCACCCGCTTCGCGCAGCACGTCCACCATCTTGGCGGAGTCGTACTCGTTCATTTGGCAGCCGAAGGTGCGGATATGGACGAAAGGCATGGCAGAAAGCAGCGGATAGCAGGTGGGCGATGGCGGATGACAGAGGGCGGCAAGGATAGCGCGGACTCGCGGCGGATCCGAGCCGCAATCGGCACCGAATCTAGTTCTGATTAAAAATCAATAGCTTGTCCACTGCGCACTTACCATCCGCGATCCGCTATCGCCCATCGCCTTCCTGCCTTCAGAACGGAATATCGTCGTCGAAACCGCCGCTGTCGCCGCCGCCGGAGGGCGGACCGCGATCTTCCATCGCTGGTTGACGCGAGCGGCTTTCGCCACCACCACCACTCATACCGCCAGCTGAGGCGCCGCCGCGGCCGCCGAGCATTTGCATGTCGCGCGCAATGATTTCAGTGGTGTAGCGATCCTTGCCCTCTTTGTCCTGCCACTTGCGCGTGCGCAAGCTTCCTTCGATATAGACCTGCGAGCCTTTGCGCAGGTATTCAGCGGCGATCTCGCCGAGCTTGTCGTACAGCACGACGCTGTGCCATTCGGTGCGCTCCTGCTGGTCGCCCGTCTGCTTATCGCGCCAGGATTCGCTGGTGGCGATACGCAGGTTGCTGACCGCTTTGCCGCTCGGCATGTAGCGCGTTTCCGGATCCGCACCCAGGTTACCGACGAGAATGACTTTATTGATACCACGAGCCATAACGACCCCCAATCCGCGAGAAGGCAGCGATTGTAGACGGGGTGCGCGGTAAGAGGCAGAACATTAGTGGGTGAGGTGGGGAGTTAATGGGCTTGGAGCTTGCGGCTTACGTCGAGAGCAATGGCGCCGCGCGCGGCGATCGTCCTGTCCTTGCCCGGTGAGAAGGACGGACTGCGGCAGCACGGCGGCAACACTCTAGATCGACTTATGATGGCCCACTGATCATTGCGGTCGCCCCAGGCCGCTTGATTCCTCTTAACCCGAGCCCCATCCACGCACGAGCCCATGCCTTCCATCCTCATCCGCGGCGCCCGCACGCACAATCTCAAAAACGTCGATCTGGAATTGCCGCGCGACAAGCTGATCGTGTTTACGGGGCTGTCCGGGTCCGGCAAGTCCTCGCTCGCGTTCGACACGATTTACGCCGAAGGTCAGCGTCGCTACGTCGAATCGCTGTCGGCC
>CAZIXV010000185.1:0-7598 GCA_964543105.1 uncultured Steroidobacteraceae bacterium | reverse complement strand
CTCATGTTGAATGGCGCGAAAGCGTTGATAGTGCGACTCAGCGCAGTCGGGACTCGAGCCCTCCCCCTGTTCGACGATCACATCGATCGCCTGGAGCGCATCGCTCAACTTCGTAATCGTTTGCACGCCGTGGAGTTGCAAATCGTCTGGACCCACCTGCGAGGTCGCAGAGCCCGGGAAGAGTTGCGCGTCCCCCATTCTTCTCGCTGCAGCAATAAGGTTCAGGCGCAATGCGTTGTACAAGCGCCCGACCGTCGAGTAGTCCTGAACGCTCGGCATCAAACCGATGTGCGCCTGCTCGCGACAATATTCCTGCTCGTGCTCGAACCCCTCGCCATCGGCACGCTCGACCGTTTCAGGACGTTCTAAATAAATGAAATGATCGAGCGTCTCCATGGAGAACGGCGTGAGTTTCACGACCACGCCGCTTGGAAAGTAGCCCGGCGATACAGGAAAGTTCGGGCGCGAGAAATGTGGACGGCCGCCGAGCGCGATCGAAAGGTTCGCCATCAACAACAGATGAACCATTTCTTCCGTGGCGACCGAAAGTATCGATGCCCGCCACTTGCTCACCGCGTTCGCTTCTGTTTCCGAGAGCCCGGCTCCGTCACTCTTGAGACTGAACGCCGCATACAGGTAACTGCACATCAACGTGTGTTCGATCTCGCTCGCCTCCGCGATCAGATGGAACAACTGCTCACGATGCCCGACCACCACCGGTGCATCGTCTACGACGAAAGCGTCGTCCTGCTTTTGGTTCACTGGCGTTCGTTCTGCGGTTTGGACACGCAGTAACGCGCCGTGTGGAGTAAAGGCTCCGCGAGAAGGTGATCGGGGTGATCGGGTGATGAAGCGATCTAGGTAGGAAAGGTGCCGCTCCGATCCTGACCTCGATCACCGGATCACCGGATCACCACATCACCTTGATCACCTCGATCACCCCCACCACCCCTCACACCAAAAACCGCTCCCACCACCCATACCGACCCCGGATCGCGCCGCGCGGCAGACTCAGTGCGATGAGCAGCACGCCTAAGCCACCGTCGATTGCTCGTGCGAGTGTTGGTCCTTCGATCAATGCTGCGACCACGATCAATGCAAGTCCGAGCAGCAAGTTGAGGAGCCGCACCGGGCGCGCGACTTCGGCGAATGCGGTGATCGATGCCGTGACGACGAGTGCGCCAATGAGATGTTCGATGTTGGCCAGGCTGCCTGATGAGCCGACAGTCAGTCGGGTAAACATCAGCCAGATGCCGATCGCGATACACACGCACAGCGTCCACGGCGCGCCGACTCCGCCGCCGAGCATGGACTTGAACATCGCACCTGGGCGGCGCTCGAAGCTTTCATCGAAACGCGCTGACGAGGGCTCGTCCGTATCACCGACGAAGAACACGCGCAAAACGCTCTGACCCGCGCGCTTGCGGCGCGCGAGGAATTGCAGCGTGGCAACGATCTCATCGAGCGAGTACGGAATCTGCAGCAACATCGCCGTGGCCGCGATCAAACACAACGTACACCACGTGCCGAGCAGAATCGGCTGAATGATGATGAACGTGATCGAAACGATACCCAGTGGCACGATCATGATCCCGAACAAAATCACGACCCATGGCATAGTGCGCCAACGTCGCGCGGAACCGATGATCCCGGTGATGATTTCCAGCGCGTAGGTAAGCGCGCCGACGCCTGCATCCGGCACGGGCCAGGCGCGCGACACGCTCGAGGTGATGATTTCCTCGGTGCCGTTCTTGGGATCCGCACCTCCAGTGAAGAACGGATCCCAGACACCATCGATCTGCTCGAGCTGATACGCAGTCAAATATCGCGAGATATGAAAGCCGATCCAAGCGAGCAGAATGATCGGCAGTCGCTGCATCCAACCCGACGGTGAGTAGTCCCAGCCCGGCGGTATGACCGGCCCCGATAACGCTGCGAGTGGATTGACGCCGGCAGGCGGACGCGCGGCCACCGCGCACCCCATCGCAAGCATGCCCACGATCGTGTCATTCAGGTAGGCCGCAGCGTTCGACGTCCAGAAGACGAGCGGTGCGAACATGATCCAACACGCGAGCGCTGCAATGGCCCAACGCGCCCAACCGAAGCGCCATGAAAGTGTCAGGCAGGCAAGCGCCGCAAGGACGGCGCCGCACACGAGGTCGTTCAAACCCAGCGCCGATCCGGAATAACCGAGAATCGTCGGCGCGCTGATGAGCCAGAAGCCGAGTGAGACGTTGGCGAAATGCGCCCAGCGAAACGAGTCATAGCGGCGTTTGAACTTCGCCTCATACGTCGCGCGCACATGTTCCGGATTCAAGTCTTGCTGCTGCGCGTTCGACAGCCATTCGGGCGGCGTGACGTGGTTCGCCTCGTACCACGCCAGCGGATCGCTTTTTAGCGATGCGATGATCTGCGGCAGTGTGTCGAGGAAGCGATGCCGCGGCCGCCAGCCCAACAGCTCGCGCGCTCTTCGCGTATCGAGTTCGTAATGATCCTCAGCGAGATCGATCATGAACGGCCGCACGAACGGCTTTTCTCCTTGATCAATCGCGTCAGGCACGAGCGGCTCGGCCGCAGCTTGCGCCGCTGCACCCGCCTTCGCCGCCCACGACGGCAAAGTAACCGTGCGCCATTCCTCTTCTCCATGGATCAGCTGGCCGAGCGTGTCTTGCAACTGCGCGTACGATGGCGCATCGCGCTCGCCGATCAGCAGTGTCGTTTCGCGCGGCAAAGCGCTGCGCTGTTCGACTGCACGCACGAACGCATCGGTCATGTCTTCCTTGTGCAGCGAGGCTTGACCCGCTGAGCTATCGCCCGCGTATAACCGGCTTTGGAAGTCGCGCTCATAGATGCGCGAGATCTGATGCGCGTAGGTCGGCACGACAGTTTTTTCGTCATACAAGCCGGCCAGATGCAACAAAACGTAGGGGATATCGCCGTGCTCGGCGCGAATGACCTCTTCTGCGCGCGCCTTCGATTGCGGGTACGCCCACTTCGGCGCGATAGGAGCCGATTCATCGATCGGTGCGCCGGGTCGACCCGGCGCATGAACCAGCATCGTGCCGGGATAAATGAGTTGCTCGACTTTGAAGCCCTTAAGCTCGCGCAATATCCGACGCGTGCCCTCCACATTGACCGACTCGTACAGCGGATGCTCTTCGCCCGTGAAATCGAAATAGGCAGCCAAGTGGATGACGCTCGCGATGTGCTCACCGTAGCGTTCGCGGAATTGAGTGAACGCGTCACGAACTGATTCATCGGAGGTCAGATCAATCTCGATCAGCTCGCACTCTGCCTTCGTCCCCGCCCGATCCAGACCGACGAGTTGGTAGTCGTCCTTCAGTGCTGCGATCAGTGTCGCACCGAGATCACCTGCTGCGCCGGTGATGAGAACCGTGGGTCGTTGTTGCGGCATAAAGATCCTGCTTCAGGCCCGCGTCAGCGGCTGAATATTTGCTTGACGCTTTGCTTGAGCATGCGCCAGCGATGCGGATCACCTTCGATAAAGGACGATGCGTACGCGCGCGCCTGCTCGAACGTAATGTGCGGCGGCAGCGGCGGGACTTCCGGGTCGGCAACGAATTCGATGACCACCGGCCGCGAGCTGTTGAACGCGCGCTGCCATCCGGGAACGATGTCTTCGGGCTTGTCGATGCGAATGCCCTCGAATCCAAGGAGTTCGGCATAGCGCGCGTAGGGGAAGTCGATGACGTTCTGCGCTTCGCGATACTTCGGATCGCCCGCCAACACGCGCTGCTCCCACGTCACCTGATTCAGATCGTGATTGACGAGCACCATCACGATGAAGCGCGGATCGCGCCAGCGCTGCCAATACTGTTGCACCGTGACGAGTTCACTGTTGCCGTTCATCTGCATCGCGCCATCACCAACGATCGCAAGCACCGGACGATCGGGATACGCCATCTTGGCAGCGAAGGCGTAAGGCACGCCGCTGCCCATCGTGGCGAGCGTGCCCGACAGGGAGGCCATCATGCCGCGCCGCAGCTTCACATCGCGCGCATACCAATTGGTGTGCGAGCCGCTATCGCCGCACAGGATCGTGTCATCGGGCAACAGTGGCGAAAGCTCCCAGAAGATTCGCTGCGGATTGATCGGAGCGGCATCCGCCATCGCCTTCTTTTCGAGTTCTTCCCACCACTGTGCAACATTGCGCTCGATGCGCTCGCGCCAACGATGGTCTTGCTTCTCACGCAGCAACGGCAGCAGCTGACGCAACGTTTGCGCGCTATCGCCGACGAGATTCACATCGGCCGGATAGCGCATGCTGAGATTGCGCGGCTCGATGTCGATCTGCACCGCACGTGCTTGTCCCTCCTCCGGCAGAAACTCCGAATACGGAAAGCACGTGCCGATCATCAGCAACGTGTCGCACTCCTGCATCAGGTCCCAACTCGGCTTCGTGCCGAGCAGACCGATCGAGCCCGTCACGAACGGCAGATCATCGGGGACCGCCGCTTTGCCCAGCAGCGCTTTGGCGACGCCCGCGTCCAAGCGCTGCGCCGTTGCAATGACTTCGTCCGTTGCTTGCAGCGCACCGGCGCCGACGAGAATCGCGACCTTCCTGCCTTCGTTCAAAATCTGCGCCGCGCGCGCCAACTCTTCATCGGCAGGCACCGGCGTGGCGCGCCCCGTACCGACGCCGGAGAGTACGTAGCCGTGCTCGCGTGGCGGTTCCTCGACTGCATCGAGTTCCTGCAAATCGTTCGGCACGATGAGGCATGTGACCGTGCGTTCAGCGGCTGCGATGCGCATCGCACGGTCGATGCAGTGGCGAGCTTGGCCCGGATGAACGATTGATCCCACGTAGCTCGCCACGTCCTTGAACAGCGCGGCGAGATCAACTTCTTGCTGATAGTCCGAACCCAGCGCGCTACGCGCCTGCTGGCCGACGATGGCGAGCACGGGGACGTGATCCATCTTCGCGTCGTACAGGCCATTCAATAGATGGATCGCGCCGGGACCTGAGGTGGCGATGCAGACACCTACCTCTCCGGTGAATTTCGCGTGCGCACCCGCCATGAAAGCGGACATTTCTTCATGGCGCACGCGAATGTAGTCGAAGTCCTTCTCAGCTCGATGGAGCGCGCCCATCAAGCCGTTGATGCCGTCCCCCGGATAACCGAATACCCGCTTGATGCCCCATTCATGCAGGCGGCGCCACAGAAAATCGCCAACGCTGGTCGCCATGATCCGCTCCGTTGCTTCCCATGGCGAACGTCATACGCGTACCGATGTTCCGGCACGCCACCTACGCAGAATTTGCAAGCGATCCTTCGCCTTGCGGCTACGAGGCGTACTCGATCAATAGATCCTTCGCATCGATCGTTTCGCCTGCACGCACGTGAATTGCAGCGATCGTCGCGTCACGGTCGGCGCGCACGGCCGTCTCCATTTTCATCGCTTCGATCGTGATGAGCGTATCGCCGCGGCGTACCGCGCTGCCATCGGACACGGCAACAGCGACGACCGTGCCGGGCATCGGCGCGGCAACATGCGCTGCATTGCCATTCTCCGCCTTGCGCTTCTCCGCGACAGTCGCAACCTGCGAACGATCGCGGACCTTCACGGAGCGCGGCTGTCCGTTCAGTTCGAAGAACAGCGTCCGCGTTCCATCGTCCTGCAGTTCGCCGGTTGCAATGAAGCGCACGATCAACGTCTTGCCGCGCTCGATATCGAACGAGGTTTCTTCGCCGGGCGCGAGGCCGTAGAAAAATGCCGGGGTCGGTAGCGCCGCAACTCGGCCACCTTCGAGCCGGCGCTGCATGTATTCGACGAATACCTTCGGGTACATGAGATAGGACACGAGCTCCTCATCCGTCACTGAACGCCAGCACTTGGCATCCACCTCGGCGCGTGCGTCCTCGAGAGAAACATCGGGAAGCGACTTGCCTGGGCGTTCGGTCAACGGCTCGACACCCTTCAATACCTTGCGCTGCAGCGCCTGTGGAAAGCCGCCGGTCGGTTGACCCAGCTCACCGCGGAAAAACGACACCACGGATTCTGGGAACGCCACTTGGGTGTTCGGATCGAGTACGGCTTCGGGCGTCAGTCCACTCGTGACCATCATCAACGCCATATCGCCGACGACCTTCGATGTCGGTGTGACCTTGACGATGTCGCCGAACAAATCATTGACCTGCGCATACGCACGCGCCACTTCAGGCCAACGCGTATCGTCGATACCAAGCGAACGCGCCTGCTCGCGCAGATTCGTGAACTGTCCACCCGGCATGCCGTGCATGAACACTTCTGATGCGCCTGAACGCAGATCGCTTTCGAACGCGCAATACTGCCTTCGCACCTGTTCCCAATAGCCGGAGATGATGCGCAGATGATCCGAGTTGATGCCGGTGTCGCGCGGGCTGTGGCGTAGCGCTTCGACGATCGAGCCGAGATTCGGCTGCGAGGTCGTGCCACTCATTGCATCCATCGCTGCATCGACCGCATCGGCGCCGCCTTCGATGGCTTTCAGCACACTGGCGGCTGCGATGCCGCTCGTATCGTGCGTGTGGAAATGCACCGGCAGTCCCACCTCCTCCTTCAATGCCTTCACCAACACATAGGCGGCGTTCGGGACGCACAACCCCGCCATGTCCTTGATGCCGAGCACATGCGCGCCTGCGTCTTTCAATTCACGCGCGATACGCAGGTAGTAGTCGAGGCCGTACTTCGTATGCTTCGGGTCCGACAGGTTGCCGGTGTAGCAAATGGCGGCTTCACACAAGGTGCCGGTTTCACGCACCGCATCGATTGCGACGCGCATGTTCTCGACCCAGTTCAATGAGTCGAAGACGCGAAACACATCGATTCCCGAGGCCGCAGCCTGCTTCACGAAATGTCGCACGACATTGTCTGGATAGTTCGTGTAGCCGACCGCGTTCGCAGAGCGCAGCAGCATCTGTAACAACACGTTCGGCATGGCCGCACGCAATCCGTGCAGACGCTCCCACGGACATTCGCGCAGGAAGCGCATCGACACATCGAACGTCGCACCGCCCCAGCACTCCACCGAGAATAATTGCGGCAGCAGTGCCTGATAGAACGGCGCGATCGCCCACAAGTCGAAGCTGCGCACGCGCGTCGCCAACAACGACTGATGCGCGTCACGCATCGTGGTGTCGGTGATCAACACCTGAGGCTGCTCGAGCATCCATTGTGCGAACCCTTCAGGCCCAAGTTCGGAAAGCAACTGTTTGGTGCCAGGAGGTACCGTCTTCGGCAGATCGATGCTGGGGAGCTTCGGGCTTCGCAGCCGTGCCGGCTGCGGGCGGCCTTTGGTCTCCGGATTTCCATTGACGATGACGTCGCCAAGGAAGCTCAGCAGACGCGAGGCACGATCGCGCTTGCGCGGAAACTCAAACAGCTCAGGCGTCGTATCGATGAACTTCGTCGTATAGCGTGCCGCCGCGAAATCCGGATGCGTGACGACCTGATCGAGGAATCGCAGATTCGTCAATACGCCGCGCACGCGGAACTCATTCAACGCCCGATGCATCCGCGCGATGGTCTCGCCAGTGGTTGATGCCCACGCAGTGATCTTCACCAGCAAGGAGTCGTAGGAGCGCGTGATGATCGCG
>CAZIXV010000184.1:0-7600 GCA_964543105.1 uncultured Steroidobacteraceae bacterium | reverse complement strand
CCGCGCCACGCTTTCCAGCAACCGGCGGCGCGGTAGTACGCATTGTCGATACCGCGCTCGCCATTCAGGCCTTTGAAGCCCGTGTTGGGATTGCCATCGAGATCGAAGCCGTAAGCAAGATCGCCTGTCACTCCGGGCATCTGCGGGTCGGGCACGACCCAAGGTTGCTGATAGACGTTTTCTTGATTGGGGCCGCGGATGCCGCCGACGCGGGCGCGTTGCGGGTTTTCGGGATCGAGGATTTTTTCGACGTCCGCATCGGTGCGGTAGCTCGTCTTGAGGAGCTTGCGCCAGTCGTTCTCGGGATTCGTGCCCTGCGGGCAATCCGTACCCGGCGCCGAGATCCCGTCCTTGGCACCGTAATAAAAGGCAGGCTCATACCATTCCACGGCAAATGCCTTGCTCCAACTCGATGCGTGCGCGACGACGGGCAACCCGAGTGCAAGAGCAAGCACGAGGCAATGTTGGCGCTTCATGCGATCCCCCCTTTGATGGCCGCAGCAGTGTAGCTGTAAGCTGGACCAGTACAAGCACGGCTGACTGTTTTTGACCTCGGGGCTAGGAATTCAGCGCGTTCGCTATTTCTTTTGCGGTGAGCTTTTCTTCTTGCGTTTTTGCGCCTGCTGCTCCTGTTCGATCAGGGTTTGTGCGAAGGCGTGCGAGTAATGCGTGAACAGGCGGCGGGCGGCCTCAACGCGCTGTTCGTCTTGGGTGCATAACAGTTCGATGACCAGGCCACGCAAGGTCGCCTGATGCAAGTACAGCATCGTCGCCACCGTCGATTCATCGCTCACGCCGATATCACCTGCGACCACCTTCGCCGCCTGCCCGCGCATGGCGCGCATCTGTTCGATGAAAGGCGCGAAGGCCTTATGCAGATCGGGATCGCTGCGCGTCGCCAGCATGATCTCGAGCAGCGCGATCGTGCCGGGCTGTTTTTGTACTTCCCAGTTGATATCGGCGCCCGCATAGAAACGGGCGAGACCCGGGCCGAGCAATTGACCGCGCTTCGAGCGCTGTTCGCGTTGATCCGTCACGATGTGCTGCGCGACGGCAATCAACAAATCCACCCGGGTGGGAAAGTGATGCAACATCGCGCCGCGGCTGACACGCGCTCGCGCGGCGACTTCGATCGTCGTCGTGGCCGTGTGACCGCGCAGGAACAACAACTCGATCGCCGCGCCGATAATTGCGCCGCGGGTTTCAGCGCTGCGCTCGGCATTCGTGCGGCGCGCGCGCGGCGGGACGCGCTTACGTGGCGCTGTTTTCTGTTTCATCAAATTTCCTGAGCACCTTGCACACGCCGCTTCTCGAGTTCAATGAGAATGGACGCATGGCGTTCGCGGTGAATGCGATACCTGCCATAACAAAACAAACCGACGATATAGACGCCTGCAGCGCCCAGCGGAATCAGGCCGAGCCGCATCAGTGTCGGCTCATCGACGGTGCCGGCAACCGCGCCCGTGGGAAACGCGATCAGATCGAGCAACGCACCTGCTGAGGCGATACCGATCGACTGAACGAGTTGCTGGGTGAAGGCGCGTGAGGCGAACAGGATGCCTTCGCGCCGCTCGCCCACTTCGAGCTGATGCTCATCGCTGATATCGGCCACCATCGAAAACACCGCACCATACGTCAGTGTCGAACTCCAGCCCATCACGACATCCTGTGTCAGCAACAGCGCTAGCAACGAAGTCGAACCGTTCGGCGGCAGCATCTCCGGCGCAATCACCCGCATCAGAATCAACAAGTGAATCGCGGTGACACTGATCGCACCTGCAGTGATCAACGTGAACTTCTTATCGAAACGGCGCGTCAAGAGCGGACCGATCGGCAGCGCGAGCATCACGCCGGTAATCACCGCCAAGGGTCGATACGACATCTGCTCGGTCGTCAGCCCCCAAAAATGCAGGTCCAGATACGGCTTGAGCACGCTCTCCGCCGCAATCGTGAACATCGTCAGGATCATGCCGAAGAACAGCGCGCGAAACGACGGGTTGCCGAACGCCTCGGTGAAATCCGTGAATGCACGCTTGGGTGAGAAAGCAAAGCGCTGTATCGGCGGCGGCAGCGTGCGCACTTGCGGCAGCGTGCCGATGATCGAGATGCCGATGGCAATCACCATCGCCACGGCAAAGCCGAGCGCGAACGGCTGATAAGCCGCGGGATTCAGCAGCCCCGGGCTGTATTCAGGTGTCGTCGGGAAGAACACGCGCAACGCGATGGCTTGCGCGCCGTACATGGCAAGAAACAAAAACGCGGTGTTGATCGCATAGAGCGTCGAGCGCTGAGAGTAGTCGCGCGCGATCTCCGCGCCGAGCGCCAGATGCGGCACGTGATACAGCGACACCGACAGGCGCGTGAGAATTGCGCAGCCGAGCAGCCATGCGAAGTATCCGCCATTGCTCAGTTCGGGCGGATTGAAGGTCGCATAGAACAACAACCCGAGCGGCAACATGCCCGCGATCATGAAGGGATGACGCCGCCCAAGCCGGGTTCGCACGCGATCCGACCAAGCGCCGATGAGCGGGTCGCTCACCGCATCGACGATCAACGAAATACTGAGCGCGAGCGACGTCAATGTACCCGGCAGCCCGAGCACCTGGTTGTAGTAGAAAAGCAGAAAGATCGTGTAGCCGACGGTGCGCAGCGACTCGCCGAGTTGGCCGACGCCATAAGCCAGCATCGTCGGCATGCGAAGGCGCGGTATCGAGGATTCTGTAGCGCTCACGCTGTCGCTCGCACGGTTTGGTTTGCGAGACGTGATCGATCAGCCGAGCTGCAAGAATTTTTGCATGGCTATGCGTCGCTCGCCGGCGGGATCCGATACCACTTTGCTGGTGTCATCGAACACCATCGTGGCGCGCTGCTGCGCATCGTACGGCGTCCACGTCGGCAACTTCGCCGTATTGGGATTGCCGCTGCGGGCGAAAGCGATCCACGCGCCGCTCATCTTGTCAGCGAGCGCTGCAGCACGCGGGCCGCCGCCGGTGAAGCGCGCGGAAATGTCCGTGTTGTCGAATACGAACGGAATTTCTAGCGCATGCGCCGAACGCATCCGACCATCCAACACCGGCGTCTCCCACGTGAAGTAGTAGTGATACACAGGCGCTGCATTCAAGGCTGCGCGCCGCTCGGCAATCTTCATGATCGGCGCGCAATAGCTGCGATCACTGGCCATCAACAGATAGATCTCTGCAGGCGTTGCTTTCGGCTCGGCTGCACGATACGTCGCGAGCAACGCTTCTGCTTCGCTTCCAAAATCGCGCTTCACGCGCGCCTGCAGTGCTGCCTCATCGAGTCGAAACACGGCTGGGTCGCCGGCAAAGAACAACGTCATCTCCGTGCGATTGGTGCCGACGATGACCGGCACGTCGGGCATGACGGCCGATGCGGTGGGATGAAACAGATGCTGCGGCAGCACCGCACCATCAACGACCGGCGTGAAACCGTCGCTCGTGTGGTTCCAGCGATGTTTTGTGGTTGCTTTGAAATACGCACCGAGCAATTGCTCGACCGGCACCTGCTGGAGCTTCACGAAGTCCCGGTGCGGAATCTGTAACTCATCGAGCACGGCCTTGATCGCGAAGGTCGCTGCATCGCGCTCCGCGACTTTGATCGACGGCCCGCTTTGTATGACCGCGGCGTGAAACAAACCCTTCGCCGCAGGCATCGCAAGCAGCGTGCCTACTTTTCTGCCGCCGCCCGATTCGCCAAAGATCATGACGCGATTCGGATCGCCGCCGAAGTTCTCGATGTTCTCGCGCACCCATTGCAGCGCTTGCACGATATCGAGCATGCCCACGTTGCCCGTGTTGGCGAAGTCATCCCCGCCGAGTTCGCCCAAATACGCAAACCCCATGACGTTGAGACGATGATTGATCGTGACGACGACCACATCGCCACGCTGACAAAGATGGGTGCCGTCGTAGCCCGCGGAGGAGCCGGAACCCGAGCGAAAGCCGCCCCCATGAATCCACAACATGACCGGCCGTTTGCCGCCGTCCGCCAAGCCCCGCGTCCATACGTTCAGAACGAGACAATCCTCGCCTTCGGGCATATCGCTCAGACTGCCAATCAAAGAGGTCGCTGCGCTCAATGCGCTTGCAGCGCCGGGCATCGATTGCGGACAGCTCAAGCCGTACTCGAATGCATCGCGAACGCCCTGCCACGGTTCGCGCGGACGCGGCGGCATGAAGCGGTTCGCACCGCCGGTCGGTGCGCCATAGGGAATGCCTTTAAACACGTTCACGCCATCACGAGCGACGCCGCGCACCCGCCCCGTGCTCGTTTGTGCGATGGGTTGTGATTGTGCAGCGGTATCTGTCATCCATGCGCCGCTTGCAAGCGCGATTCCTGCGCCGACGCCCACACCGATGACTTCACGACGTGACACTTGCGACATGATGACTCCTGCAAGGAGAGAGGCTGCAGATGCGAGGCTTGCATGACGGCTCGAGTGCTGAGCTGCCGCACAGATGCGTCGCGAGTAAGACATAGCTTACCGCGTGCTTTCAATGAATCCGGGCGAATCCGGCCGAACGTGCCCGCAAACAGGCTTTGATTCGTTAAGATTCGCGGATGGATAGATTCGATTCTGCGTTCGCCACGCTGCAAGGCTACCCCTGGTTGATGACGTTGCTGCAACTCGCCGTACTCGCGCTCGTCGTCTGGCTCGCAAACATCATCACTCGCCATCTGCTGATTCGCGCGCTCACACGCGCCGCGAAACTGTCATCGACGCAATGGGACGATGCATTGCTCGGCCGCGGCGTGATCGCGCGGCTCGCCAATATCGTCCCGGCGCTGGTCGTCTATTACGGCATCGGCTTCATACAGAACCTGCCTGCCAATGCGGTGATCGTCATCCGCGGCGTCGCCAGTGCCTACGTCGTGGTGACGATTGCGCTGGCGCTGGCGAATCTCCTGAACGCCGTCGGCGCGATGTACGAACAGCGCGATCCGGAACGCGCCCGCGCGCGCCCCATCAAGGGCTATCTGCAAGTCGTGAAACTGGTGATCTACCTGCTCACGGCGATTCTCGTCATCGCGACACTCTTCAATCGCGATCCGCTGCTGTTGCTCTCCGGCCTCGGTGCGATGACTGCAGTGTTGATGCTCGTTTTCAAGGACACGCTGTTGTCGCTGGTTGCAAGCGTGCAGCTGTCGAGCCATGACATGCTGCGCGTCGGCGATTGGATCGAAATGCCGCAATTGAATGCGGACGGCTTCGCAATCGATATCTCCTTGCACACCGTCAAGGTCCAGAACTGGGACAAGACGATCACGACGATTCCGACCTGGCGCCTTATCAGCGAGAGCTACAAGAACTGGCGCGGCATGTTCGAATCCGGCGGCCGCCGCATCAAACGCAGCATCTACTTGGATCAATCTTCGGTGCGTTTTCTCACCGCGGAGGAACGCCAACGGCTGCATCGCTTCGCGCTCATCGACGGCTATCTCGACCGCAAGCAAGCCGAACTCGAAGCCTTCAATGCCAAATTGATTGCCGAGGGCAAAGATCCCGTGAACACCCGCCGTGTGACGAACATCGGCACGTTTCGAGCGTATGTGCAGGCGTACGTCGAGAATCACCCACTCGTTCACCAGGGCATGTTCATCCTCGTACGCCAACTGCAGCCTGAACCGACCGGCTTGCCGCTCGAGATCTATTGCTTCACCTCGACCACTGCGTGGGCCGAATACGAAGGCGTCCAAGGCGACATCTTCGATCACCTCTATGCAATTCTTCCTGAGTTCGGACTGCGCGTATTCCAGCAACCAAGCGGCGCTGATCTCAAGCGCGCCGTAGCCGCATTGAAGGAGCCGCAACAACACAAAGCGGACTCAGAAGCGGCAATGGAAACTTAATCACTGCTGGCTAGCTGGTTAGCTGGCTCGCTAGCTCGCTGGGTAATACTCCCGCCGGATACGACTTAAAGCCCAACGTAGCCGCGCAGGAAAGCAAAGCTTTCAAAAATTTTCGGGCTTGCGCGATGCGGAGCAGTACCCTCGTCGTTTGCGCACAAAGGTCGCGCACGCCTGAAGGATAAAACCAAGCTCATGGGCTCCTCGCTGTTCGTTATCGTCGGCTATCTCACCTTCGTCACGTTGCTCGGCATGCTCGCCGCCCGGCGCAGTTCGAGTTCCACCGATTGGGCAGTCGCCGGCGGCGGCATGGGCATGGTGATGATCGCGGTCGGTGTTGCGGGCACCCGCATCGGCGGCGCAGGCACCTACGGTGTGGCCGGCGACGTCATCACGGACGGCGTGTGGAACCTGTGGTGGTATGGCATCTCGACCTTCATCGCGATGGCGTTGATGGGCTGGTTCTTCGTCATCCCCTATCGACGCGCGCGGCTGCAAACCGTCGGTGAGATTTTCACGATCCGCTTCAATGCGCGCCGCTCACAGGTCATCACGAGCTTGTGTGTGCAGATCGAATATTTCATCGTCAATGTGATCGAAGCCTACGTCATCGCCGTCATTCTCAAAGGCTTGCTCGGCATCGACATGGCCTACGGTGTGATGATCGCAGCGTTCGTACTCATCTCGTATGTCACCGTCGGCGGCCTGTGGGGCGCGGCGATCACGAACCTGGTCCATTGCATCGTGATCATTGGCGGCCTCGCACTCGTCAACTTCATGGGCATTCAGCAGCTCGGCGGTTGGAGCAATCTCGTCAGTCTCGTCGACACCCAGCTGGCGACCAATGGCGGTGAGCCCACGCATTTCTGGAATTTCCTCGGCATCGGTTTGATCCCAGTGATCGCGATGGTGTTTTCGGTCGCCATCCATACACCGGCCGCCTCGGTGTATACGAATTACGCCTCGTCGGCGAAGAGCGAAAAGGTGTTATTGCCGAGCTTCCTGCTCGCTGGCGCGATCGGCGGCTTGATGCCGATTCTGGCGGGTGGCATTGGGCTACTCACGATTGCGCATTACGGTTTCGCGTCCGGCACGAGCGGCTACGCAAACCTCACGCAGGTCGCGACGATGATTCATCCGGTCGTCGGCGGCTTCGCGTTGGCGGCCGTGCTTGCGGCGGTGGTCTCCTCGGGTGGTCCCATCCTGTTGTCGAGCGCGACGATGTTCGTGCGCGATTGGATGCGCTCGGCGGACAACTACTCATCAGAGAAAAAGCTGCGCGCGTATCGCATCGCCACGATTGCCTACGGTCTCATTGCTGCAGCCATTGCCTGGATCAATGCGGAGTATTTGAAGCTGTCGATCCTCGACATGCTGTTGTTCGGCTACGCCATGGTCGTGCCGCCGGCGATTGCGGTCGCGTATCTCATCTATTGGCGCAAGACGACCGAACGCGGCGCTTTCTGGGGCGTGGCGAGCGGACTGATTTGCGGACTGCTGTGGTTCACCGCCATTCAAGTGGCGGACATGACGGGCTTCCAGGCAGGCCCTGAGTCATCGGCCCTCGCGCAGCTTGCCTACTGGTGCTTCGCTCACAACGGCGGCCTCGATCCCTCCTACCTCACGACGCTCATTCCGCTGATCGTCGTACCACTCGTCTCGCTGATGACGGAACGACACAGGGAAGGCGAAGCGCATTTCTACGATGTGCTCGCCGGCAAGGTGGAAGCGA
>CAZIXV010000183.1:0-7636 GCA_964543105.1 uncultured Steroidobacteraceae bacterium | reverse complement strand
GAATGTCTGCTTGGAATTGCATCAGCAGCTCATTGACGATCATGCCGCCGTCGACGCGTAACTCTTTCAGGGCGATGTTGCTATCGCGTTCCATGGCGGCGACGACATCCCGCGTTTGATAGGCGACGGCTTCGAGCGCGGCGCGCGCCAGATGCGCCTTCGTGGCGTAACGCGTGAGACCAGTGATCACACCGCGCGCATCTTCACGCCAATACGGCGCATACAACCCCGAGAACGCGGGCACGAGATACACGTCCCCGTTGTCTTCGACGCTGCGTGCGAGCGCTTCGATTTCGCTGCTGGACGATATCAGCCCCAGGTTGTCGCGCAGCCATTGCACGAGTGCGCCCGCGATCGCGATGGAGCCTTCGAGCGCGTAGCGCGCCGGCTCATTACCCACTTGATAAGCCACGGTCGTGACGAGGCCGGCCTGCGAGACGATCGGTTCTTGACCTGTGTGCATCAATAAGAAGCAGCCGGTGCCGTAGGTGTTCTTTGCTTCGCCGGGCGCAAAGCATGTTTGTCCGACGAGCGCTGCTTGTTGATCGCCGAGCATGCCTGCGAGTGGCACGCCTTTGAGCGGTCCGTGCGAGATCTCGCCGTGCACCGCACTCGAGGCCACGATTTGCGGCAGCACTTCCGGCGGAATCTCGAACGCGCGCAGCATGGAGTCATCCCATTGCAGCGTCGCCAGATTCATGAGCTGTGTGCGGCTCGCATTCGTCACATCAGTGATGTGTTTACCGAGCAGGTGCGAGGCGAGCAGGGCATCGATCGTGCCGAAGCTTACGCGGCCTGCCTGCGCCGCAGCGCGCGCGCCCTCGACGTGATCGAGCAGCCAGCGCAGTTTCAAGCCGCTGAAGTAACTGGCGAGCGGCAATCCAGTGATCGCGCGGAAGCGATCTTTACCGCCGTCCGCGCTCAGCTTCGTCACGAGCGGATCGACCCGGGTGTCTTGCCAGACGAGCGCGTTGTAGAGCGGGCGCAGCGTGTCGCGCTCCCAGAGCACGGTCGTTTCACGTTGGTTCGTGATGCCGACGGCTTGAATATCGGCGCTCGTCAGTTTGGCTGTTGCGAGCGCTTCGGCAATGACCATGTCCGTATTGCGCAGAATTTCTGCGGGCGAGTGCTCGACCCAGCCGGGCTGCGGATAGATTTGCGCGTGTTCACGTTGTGCGCTCGCGATGATGTTGCCGGCACGATCGAACACGATGAAGCGTGTGCTCGAGGTACCTTGATCAATCGCGCCGATAAACTGAGTCATGACGGTGCGTTTTAGTTTGCGTTGTTCGAATCGAGATAGCGCTTCACGGCGTCTCGCTCCGCCGTGCTCATATGCAAGCCGCGCTTGGTGCGCCGCCAGAGCACATCGTCTGCCGTGACGGCCCATTCGTGCGCGCGTAGATAGTCGACTTCCGCTTGCGTCAAACCGGCGCCGAACCGTGTACCTAGATCACTGAGTTGATTCGCGCCTGCAAGCACCTTCTCGATGCGCGTGCCGTAATCGCGCGCGAGCCGCGCCGCGAGCGTCGGCGGCAGGAACAGCCAGCGCCGTTGCACCTCCGCGAGAAAGCGATCGAAGTCACCGCGCGGCAAGTCCCCACCCGGCAGCGGCGCTCGATCCGTCCATCCGCGCGTCGCGCCGCCGAGGTGTGGCTGGAGTTTTTCGAGCGCGCTTTCGGCGAGCTTGCGATAGGTCGTGATCTTGCCGCCGAAGATCGACAAGAGCGGCAGCCCTTCGCTTGATTGCGTCAGCTCGAGGTGATAGTCGCGGGTGACCTTCGACACATTCGCTCGCTCGTCATCGAGCAGCGGGCGCACACCGGAGTAGGTCCAGCGCACGTCCTCGCGAGTGATGGGCTTGCGCAAATAGCTGCTCGCGGCGGCACATAGATATTGAATCTCGTCCTCGGAGATGTGTACGTGAGCGGGATCGCCGTCATAGGCGAGGTCGGTCGTGCCGACGACGGTGTAGTTCTCTTCGTAGGGGATCATGAAGATCACGCGTCCGTCGGCGTTTTGTAAGGTGTATGCGTGATCGCCTTCGTAAAGCTTTGCGACCACGATGTGACTGCCCTTCACCAGCCGCACTTGGCTCAGCGACGGTTCGATTCCAGCGATCTGCGTCAGCGAGCGCTCCACCCACGGTCCTGCGGCATTCACGATCGCGCGTGCACGAATCGTGAAGCGGCGGCCCGTCATGCGTTGCGTGCACTCGGCAAGCCAATGTGCGCCGTCGGCGTCGCGCCCCACCTGTGCGGCCAGAAACTTCGTGCGCGTGTAAATGTGCGCACCGCGCTCGGCGGCGTCGAGCGCATTCAAGACGACGAGCCGACTGTCATCCGCCCAGCAATCTGAATAAGTGAAGCCATAACGAATCGATTCGCGCAGCGCGGCGCCGTAAGTCGTGCCCGCGATGCGAACGCTGCGCGATCCGGGTAAGCGCTTGCGGCCCCCCAAGTGATCGTAAAGAAACAAACCCAGACGGATTTGCCAGCGCGGCCGCAGCGCTTGAACGTGGGGCCAGACGAATTCCAAGGGCCGAATGATGTGAGGTGCGATGGCGAGCAGACGCTCGCGCTCGATCAAAGCTTCGCGTACCAGGCGGAACTCGAAGAACTCGAGGTATCGCAAGCCGCCATGGATGAGCTTCGTGGCCGCCGACGAAGTTGCGGCGGCCAAGTCGTCTTGCTCGACCAGCGCGACCGTTAGGCCGCGACCGACCGCGTCGCGTGCGATACCGCACCCATTGATGCCACCGCCAATGATCAGCAGATCGACTTGTTCGCTTGCGGACTGCGTTCCCACCCTGTCTCCTTTGCTCTGTAGCGCGCGATGGTAACGGCTTCTACGTGGGCGATGTAACGCGCAGTAATTGCAGGCGTCGCTGTTGAAGCGTGATGGCGCGAGGGCTATAAGCTGCGTCATGGCAGCAAGGCGCAAAACGACAAAAACAGCGGGAACACCCAAATCCAAGCGGCTCGCACCGGAAGTACGCCGGGCGCAAATCCTCGAAGCGGCCGCGCGGATGATCGTCGAGCAAGGCTATCTGCCCTTGTCCGTCGAGCAGCTCGCACGCGAGATCGGCGCGAGCAAGGCGCTGATCTACACCTACTTCCCGACTCAGTTCGCGCTGTTCAATGCCTTGCTGCAAAAGGAGTTGGATGGGCTCGCGCTGGGTGGTCTCGACGTCGCATCGAGTATCGATGATTTGGACAAGGCCGCTGTGCTGTGCGCGATGCTGTATTTCGAGCACGTCGCACGTAACGGACCATTGCTCAGCATTCTCTTGACCGACTTGTATATGTCGGGTCAGTTCGACGCCAAAGTATTGCAGTCGCGCGGCCGGATCATTCGGCGTTTGAAAACACTGGCGCAGCAGGAATTGCCGTTGAGCGAGCAGGAGATCGACGCCGCTATCGACATGCTAACGGCGATCCCCGAAGAGGCAGGGCGGTTGGTATTTCACAAAGAGCTGGATCAAATGACGGCGCGACAGATCTGCCACGGATTGATGGCCAGCGGCCTCAAAGCGCTGCGGGCGCCGGAGAAGGTCGTCATCCCCGACTGACCAGATCGCGCGATCCCTGCACCACCATCGATAAACAAAGGCGTTCAGCCGCGTCGACCGGAATGCGTCCGTCCGCAATGATCTTGCCGGCGCGCAAACAGAGATTCGTGAGGACGACCGTCGTTCCTAGCGCGAGCGCCGGCGGGATGTCGTAAAGGTCGACGAGTTCCTGCGCATGGGCGTGAAAGCTGTCGTGCTGTTCTTTGCGGCGTTCCGCGCGCAATAGCGCGCGCACGTCCGGATGACTCAGCAGTGTCTGCAGTAAGGCGCCACGTTGACCGATATGGCGCAAGTAGGTGCGTGTCATGCGCGTGATGCGCTCGTAGTGATCGCGCGAGCGCGCTGCATCTTCCTCGCGGGCGGCGCGAATTCGTGCGAACTCGCGGCGTGCCAGCTCGACGAACAACTGTTCGCGACTGCCGAAATAGTTGTACGCCTGCGTTTCCGAAATCCCCGCAAGCGACGCGATGCGTTTCATCGTCGCCGCATGGACGCCGTTCTTCAGCACAAGATCCTCAGCAATCTGCAGCAACTGCTCGCGGCGGGCTTGCGGATCCAGCCGTGTACGGGCGCGGCGCGATGCCGCTCGTTCGCCGGGAATGATGATGTGCGTGGTCTTGATGTCGGGCGCGGCAGGTAAGGGCGGTTTGCCCTTGCGCCTCGAGCTCGGCTTATTCCAATAGCCGCGCGACGGATACGGCACGAGCAGCCGATTGCAGATTTTCGCGAGCGCATTGCCGCTCAAGCCCACTTCCTTGGCCACTGCGCTCATCGGTTTCGACCACACGCGGCGATACAGCTCTTTGCGTGTCAGCGCGATTCCAGGTTTGGAGCTCATGGTTTTCGTCATGGATAGCGGGCGGTCAGCGAGTTTTCTGAGACTACCGACCATGGCGCGGCAGCGGTAGAGGTGGCGCATTTCAAGGTGGCGTGGGCTTCGCCTTCCATCTTGGCTCTTGTTTAGTGGTTACATAGTCATTTATAAATAGGCCGGCGTCTGGAAATAACACTTGTCTAAGTAAAGAGAAGCCGAACGCACGGAGAAAACACTAGAATAAGACTACGCCGATTTGCATCGGGTCTTGATGCTTATGGTGTGGTGGTCAGAAGAGCCATTTCAAAATGGTGCGTCGAGCAATTTGTCGACCGATTATCAGCTGTTTCTTGGGGGAGAATTCAAATGACGTTGAAGCGAGCCATTGGCGCCTTGTTGAGTGTCACGACAGGGTGTGCCGCAATGATTTCCGTGCAGGCGCAAGAGGCGTTTGCGCTGGAAGAGATCATCGTTACGGCGCAAAAGCGCGTCGAAAGTATTCAGGACGTGCCGATTGCCGTCTCGGCTTTTTCCGCCGATGCGCTCGAAGAGCAGCGCTTGGACGGCGCCTACGATCTACAGAACGCCGTACCGAACCTGGTGTTTTCGGGCGGCACCAGCTCCACGCCCAACTTCAATATTCGTGGCGTTGGGTCGGCGAACGGCATTGGCTCGACCGGCGATGCCGGCGTGCTGCCGCATCACAACAACGTGCCGTTGACCGTCAGCCGCATCGGTGTCGCCGATTTCTACGATGTCGAGCGGGTCGAAATTTTGCGTGGGCCGCAAGGCACGCTCTATGGGCGCAATGCGACGGGCGGTGTGTTGAACGTCATCACCGCGAAGCCCAACCTGACGGAGTTCAGTGCGGCGACGGCATTGGAGGTCGCGGACTACGACACGCGCAAAGCCAAGAGTCACGTCAACATCCCGATGGGCGGCATGTTTGGTTTGCGCCTGGCGGGCAGTTACCTCGAGCGCGAGGGTTATACCGAAAACGTCGCCACTGGCAATGACATCGACTCGCGCGAGCTGTGGTCCGCGCGGGCGACGTTCGCATTCGAGCCGAGCGACAACTTCCGTACCTATGTGCTGTATGAGCGTTTCGAAGAAGACGACTCGCGCAATGGCGGCTCGAAAACGCTGTGTATCAAGGATCCCGGGCCCGCTTCCGTCGGCTCGACCCCAGTGAACAACGCGGTCGCGCGCAATTATTTGAGCCGCGGCTGCCTGCAAGGCTCGATCTATCAACCGGCGGCCTACGGCACGGTGAATAGTGTCGCAACGTTCGGCGGCATGTTTTCGAACGTGCTCGGCCTCACCTCTGGCGATACGTTTGCGGGCCAGACGGCGGAGCGCAATCTGCGCCACACCTCCGCGTATCGCGATCCATCGTACGAAGCGACGAACGAGCTGATCGAGCTCGACATGCAGTGGGACATCATCGATGGTCTGACACTGTCCTTGCTCGGTTCGCATACGAGCGATGAAGCGCTTGCGGCCGGTGGCAGCCAGCAGTCAGAGATCGGCTTTAACAGCACGGCGGTGACGCCAGGCGGCACGTTCGTCGATCCGCAAGGCGGTCCGGGCACGGGCGTGCGCACACTCACTTATTCGAGCAACGATGACGTGCAGCGCACCGGCGAATTGCGTCTGCAATCAAGCTTCGACAGCCCGTTCAACTTCAATATGGGTTTGTTCGCTTTGAATCTCGAGCGCGAGACGACGACCTTCACCTCGACGAACGCGACCAACGCGTTCCATCTCGCTTCGGGTAATGCGAGCTACTACGACCCGACACCTGGCATTCCTGTCGACGGTCGCGGCCATAACTATTTTTACGTCTTCACGCCGTACGAATTGGATTCGCAAGCCATCTTCGGTGAACTCTACTGGCAGCTGAGCGACACGCTCAAGTTGACGCTCGGCGCGCGCTACACCGAGGACGAGAAGAGCCGCGTGTATTACCCGGTGAATCTGCTCGCTCCCGTGGGTGAGGGCGGTGTCGTCGGTGCGCCCGGTTGGGACGCAAGCCGGCTCGTCGATGAGAAGATCGAATCGGATGCGACGACCGGCCGTGTGACGCTCGACTGGCGCGTGACCGACGACACGCTTCTGTACCTCACACTGGGTCGTGGCTACAAGGCCGGAGGCTTCAACACACCTACGACCTCGGGTTCGGCCGCGCCCTACGATGCTGAAACGGTGGATGCGGTGGAGATCGGCGCCAAGAACTCGCTGTTCGGCGGGCGCGTCATGCTGAACCTGACGGCGTTCATGTACGACTACCAGGACTATCAGTTCAGCAAGCTCGATGGCTTCGCGAGCCTCGTCGACAATCTCGACGCAGAGGTGCGCGGCGTTGAAATCGAGGCGGTGTGGTCGCCGATCAATGCGCTGCGTCTGAACGCACAGATCGGCTATCTCGATAGCGAGATCACCGCAGGCAGCTCGATCGATCCGTTCGATCGCACGCAAGGCGATCCAACCTTGCACTACGCAAAGTCGCTCGAGGGCGGCTGCGTGGTGAATCAAGCCGCGCTACAAAACGTGATCGCAGCCATCAATGCAGGTGCTCTGACACCCGCCGCATTGGCGCCATTGCCCGCAGCTGGGTTGTGCGGATCGGCGGCATTGAACGCGGCGTTCGGCTTGAACCCCAGTGCCGGTGTGCCAGTGAATCTCAAAGGCAATCAATTGCCAGGCGCACCGGAATGGACGGCGTCGGTGGGCGGGCAGTACACGCTCGCGCTAGGCGGCAACTGGGACGCGACACTGCGGGCGGATTACTACCATCAAGCCGGTTCATATGCGTCTCACTTCAATTCGCCGGATTACGAGTTGAAGAGCTGGGACAACTACAACGCGAGCCTGATCTTCCGGAACACCGCATGGGATCTGGATGTGCAGCTCTATGGCAAGAACCTCGCCGACGACGATGTCATCGTCGGCTTGTCGGTGCAGTCCGAGCAACTCGGCCTCACCCGTGGCGTGCAGTTGCTCGAGCCGCGTCTGTTCGGTCTTGCTGTAACGAAGCGCTGGTAAATAGTGAGCGCCCTGTGCCCGCTGCGAGCTCGCAGCGGGCATTCGCCGCTGAGCAGTGCGTCATCAGTTGACTGTTGCACCATTAGTGATTTCAATACCGCCGACTGCATCGATCTGAATGAGTGCGAGGTATGCATGGCCTTCGACCGTCGCAAATTTTTGGCGCTGAGTGTGCAGGTGCCTGCCGTTGCACTCTTGGCGAAGAC
>CAZIXV010000182.1:0-7655 GCA_964543105.1 uncultured Steroidobacteraceae bacterium | reverse complement strand
GTGTTCGGCCTGACCTTTTTTCCACAGGATTTCTTCTTTCTCACGTGGCTGCTCATCATCGCCGCGTTGTCCTTGTTCTTCTTTACGGCGCTGGCCGGACGACTGTGGTGCGGTTTCGCCTGCCCGCAAACGGTGTGGACGGAAATTTTCGTCTGGATGGAGCGGCTGGCCGAAGGCAAGCGCCCGCAACGCATGAAGCTCGACAAAGCACCCTGGTCGGGTGAGAAGCTCGCGCGCAAAACCGCCAAGCAAGCGATGTGGATTTCCTTTGCGCTATTCACCGGGTTCACATTCGTCGGCTATTTCACGCCGATCAGTGAACTGACGACACACGTCATCACCGGCTCGCTCGGCGGTTGGGAAATGTTCTGGATCGCGTTCTATGGTTTCGCCACTTACGGCAACGCCGGTTACATGCGCGAGCAGGTTTGCAAATACATGTGCCCCTACGCACGCTTCCAGGGCGCCATGTTCGACCGCGATACGCTCGTCATCGCCTACGACACCACGCGCGGCGAGCCACGCGGCTCACGCCCGCGCAGCATCGATCCGAAAACGCGCAACCTCGGCGATTGCATCGACTGCACCTTATGCGTCCAGGCGTGTCCAACGGGCATCGACATTCGCCAGGGATTGCAGATGGATTGTATTGCGTGCGCCGCGTGCATCGACGCTTGCGACACGGTCATGGATCAAATGGGATATCCGCGCGGGCTCGTGAAATACACGACACAAAATGCGGCGGATAATCGGCCCACGCGAATTCTGCGGCCGCGTACGCTGATTTACGGATCGCTCTTGGGCACACTCGTTGCGGGTTTCGTATTCTCTGTGGCATCACGCGATCTGTTCGAACTCGACGTATTGCGCGATCGCAATGCGCTGTATCGCACCCTCGACGATGGACGGATCGAAAACGTCTACACCGTGCGGCTCGTCAACAAAGACTCCGCTGCGCATGACATGAAAATGAGTATTGCAGGACTTCCGGGAGCAGAACTCGACGCCGACACGGCCGTCGTGCGAGTCGCGGGCGGCGCCGTCGCGAGCGTCCCCGTACGCGTGCGCGTGCCCGCAGGGGCCGTATCCGGCAGCGTGAGCCTCGTCTTCATCGTCGAAGCCAGCGACGACAGTCAGCAGCGCGTCGAATCCAAGGCGCGCTTTCTCGCGCCGGCTACCTCATGAACGCAACGACCACACAGGCGTGCTTTCACTGCGCTGAGCCGCTGGCGGGTTCCAAACTCCTCGCGCGCATCGGTACAGAGTCACACCCAGTGTGTTGCATCGGCTGTCAGGCCGTTGCTGAAATGATTGCCGACAGCGGCTTAGCGGATTACTACATTCGCCGCACGGCGCCTTCGGCGCGTCCCGACGCACAGGCGGCGCAGGAAAGCTGGCGCGCCTATGTTGATCCTGCGGTAGCCGGTGAATTCGTACGCAGGAACGACACCACCGAGAGTGTGGATCTGCTGATCGAAAATCTGCGCTGTTCCGCCTGCGCCTGGCTGATCGAACGAGCACTCGGTGCGGTGCCCGATATCGCGAGCGTCGATGTGAATGCAGCCGTCGGCCGAGCACACATCGAATGGCGGGCCGGTGCGAATCGCTTTGCCGAAGTCATGAGCACGATCGGGCAATTGGGTTACGGCCCTCATCCAGTCACCGACGAGACCACCGCACGCGTGTATTGCAACGAGCGGCGCACCATGCTGAAGCGCTTCATCGTTGCGACCTTCGGCATGATGCAGGTGATGATGTTCGCGGTGGCGGGCTATTCCGCGGAACTCAATGGCGAGCGCATCGATCCGGCGATGGATCATTACTTCCGGCTCATCAGCCTGCTCGTCAGCATTCCCGTGCTGTTCTATGCCGCCAAGCCCTTCTTGCTGAATGCCTGGAACAACCTGCGTACGCGCACCATCGGGATGGATCTGCCGGTGAGCGCCGCGCTGCTGCTCGCCTTCGTCGCGAGCGGCTGGAATACCTTCGCGCGCAATGGCGAGGTGTATTTCGACTCGCTCACGATGTTCGTGTTTTTCTTGACGCTGACGCGTTTCATCGAGTTGTCGGTGCGTCACCGCACGAACTCGGTGGCCGATGCGCTTGCACGCCATTTGCCAGTGTCGGCACAAAAGATCGTGGATGACGATGTCGTGACGGTGCCGACGCATCAGCTGCGTAATGACGATCTCATCATCGTGCCAACCGGCTCGACCGTGCCCGTCGACGGCGTCATCGTCCAAGGCGCGACAACGCTGAACGAGGCGCTGCTCACCGGGGAATCCTTGCCGGTGTCGCGCGTGCAAGGCGATCGCGTCGCGAGCGGCAGCATCAACACCGGATCGCCCGTGACCGTGCGCGTCACGGCCGTCGGTGCAAGCACCGTGATCTCCAGCATCGTCGCGATGCTACGCCGTGCGCAAACACAAAAGCCGCGCGCGATCCGCGATGCCAACCGCTCGGCGGCGATGTTCTTGCGCGTCGTGCTCGTTTCGAGCGTACTCGTCTGCGCCGCCTGGCTGGTGTTCGATCCATCGCGCGCCTTTGCCGCCACGCTTGCGGTGCTGGTCGTCGCCTGTCCGTGTGCGTTTTCGATCGCAACGCCGGCATCGCTCGCGGCGAGCACCGCACGGCTCGCGCGCGAAGGCGTGCTCGTCACCCAGCCCGATGCGCTCGAGACACTTGCACGCGTCGACTACGTAATCTTCGATAAGACCGGCACACTCACGCATGGCGATGTGCGGATCGACACCTGCACGGTGCTCGGCTCACGCAACGAAGCAGACAGTCTTGCGATTGCCGCAGCGCTGGAACGCTCATCGAACCACCCCATCGCTGCAGCTTTCAAAGACGTCGCGACGCGCGGCGTCGCTGCAAGCGACATCGTCACCGTGCCCGGGCGCGGCGTCGAAGGTACGATCGATGGTGTGCGCTATCGCATCGGCGTCGAAGCGTTCGTTGCCGAGTTGCGCGGAGCGCCTAGCTCGGCTGCCGAAGCGAATCCCGGCACGACGATCGTGCTCGGCAGCGAGCGCGAAATTCTGGCGCGTTTCGCGCTCTCCGATGTACTGCGCGAAGACAGCCGCACGGCCATCGAGGCCTTGCGCGCGGCAAATATCGAAAGCGAAATCTTGAGCGGCGACGGTCACGACGCGGTCGCGACGATTGCCGCACGCTGCGGCGTGATGACGTACTTCGCCCGCCACACGCCCGAGCAAAAGCTTGCGCGGGTGCGTGAACTGCAGGCGCAGGGCAAAACGGTTGCGATGGTGGGCGATGGCATCAATGACGCGCCGGTGCTGGGCGCTGCGGATGTCTCGATCGCGATGGGCCGCGGCGCAGCGCTCGCGATTGCAGCCGCTGATTTGATTCTCGTTGGCGAACGACCTGCCGCGATTGCGAGCACGGTGCTGACCGCAAGACGCACGGTACGAATTGCGCGACAAAATCGCATCTGGGCGGCGACTTACAATTTCACTGGCTTGCCGCTCGCTGCTGTCGGCCTCGTGCCGCCTTGGCTCGCCGCGATCGGCATGTCGCTGAGTTCGTTGTTCGTGTTGATGAATGCGTTGCGGCTGCTGCCGCGGAAGAAGGGCGCGGGGCTCGGGACGCGGGGCGCGGGTAAGACGGGAGACGAAGAAGAGACGCCGTCCCATTCCGAACTCTTACCCGAGTCCCGAGTCCCGAGTCCCGAGCCCCGCGCCCGTCTCGCGCGCGAGCAACGCACGTTGAGGACATCATGAACATCCTGTTCGTACTCATCCCGTTGACATTGATTCTCGTCGCGCTGGGTTGCTGGGCATTTTTCTGGGCGGTCGACGCTGGGCAGTTCGACGACCTGGATTCACCGGCGTGGGATGCGCTGGACGATGAGGGCTCGGGGCGCGGGACTCGGGGCGCAGGCCATGATGGGGACTCGGGGCGCGGGCCATGATGGGGACTCGGGACGCGGGGCTCGGGGCGCGGGCCAGAATGTGGAATCCGACGAGGCTCCGGATCTTTCTTACCCGAGTCCCGAGTCCCGAGCCCCGAGCCCCACAAACCGCCAACCGCTAGCCGCTCCTCACCGGATGCTCACCGTCACGCTCACCGCCGCCCTCATTGCCGGTCTCGCCGGCAGCGCACACTGCTTCGGCATGTGCGGCGGAATGGCAGGAGCGCTCGGGATGCGCGCGAAGCTGCATGCAACCTCCACCGCGAATGCGACATTTCGCGCGGCGCTGTATCACCTCGGACGCATCACGGGTTACGCAAGTGTCGGCGCGATCGGCGGCGCGTTCGGTCATTCCGCGCACTGGGCGATGGGTTTGACGCGCTTTGAGAGTGCGCTGCGAATCGCCGCAGGTGTGCTGACGATTCTGATCGCGGTGCGCATTCTCTCGCGCTGGAACGCATTCGCATTCATCGAGCGCGTCGGTGCGCGTTTGTGGATGCAATTGCAGCCGCTCGCAAAACGCGCTTCGAGCAGTAATCACTGGTCAGGCAATCTCGGCGTCGGCTTGTTATGGGGTTGGCTGCCCTGCGGCCTCGTGTATTCGATTGCACTGATGACGCTGACGATGAACGGCCCGCTGCAAGGCGCCGCAGTGATGGTCGCCTTCGGCATCGGCACCCTGCCCTCGATGCTATCGAGCTCACTGCTCGCCGGCGCGCTCCCGCGATTGAGCCAACGCCCATGGTTTCGCCACGCCACCGGCACGGCGATGCTCGTGTTCGGCGTGTGGATGATCGTGGGTGCGCAGCTGGCGCAGGTGCACGCGCACTGAGTGTGCGCGCGGGATACGGGCTACGGGCTACGGGATACGGTCAGAAAAAATCCCTCCCCTGCGGCAGCGGGGGAGGGATTGTTCTGTCACCCGCCAATTGCGTCGGCACGCGCACCAACGTGCTCTTCCCAAACAGCGACTCCACCAGATCGACGGCGACGCGCGCGGTTTTGTTGCGCACGTCCATCGCTGGATTCAGCTCCATGATGTCGAGCGATGCGACGCGACCGGTGTCGGCGATCATTTCCATGCAGAGTTGCGCTTCGCGATAGGTAGGGCCGCCGGGCACCGTCGTGCCGACGCCCGGGGCGATGTCGGGATCGAGGAAGTCCACATCGAAGCTCACGTGCAAATGCGTATCTGAGGTCAGCCCTTCGAGCGCGAGCTCCATGGCATGGCGCATGCCCATTTCGTCGATGCAGCGCATGTCGAACACATCGAGCTGCTGCTCGTGAATGAAGCGCTTCTCCCCCGCATCGACGCTGCGGATACCAATCTGCCGAATCCACGCAGGTTGCAACGCCGCTGTCTCACCGCTCATCGTCGTCAACTCGCGCGGACCGAAGCCACATAGACACGCGACCGGCATCCCGTGAACGTTGCCGGTCGGCGTCAACTCACTCGTATTGAAATCGGCATGCGCATCGAGCCATAGCACCCGCAGCTTCTTGCCGTGTTCGCGACAGTGGCGCGCCACCGCGCTGATCGAACCGATGCTGAGCGAATGATCGCCACCCAACAGGATGGGGAGATGTTGGGTGGCAAGGTCCGCGTACACGGCATCGTGCACCTTGCGATTCCATTCGATGACTTCGGCGAGATGCCGATAGCCTTCCATCGGTTCGAGCCACGGATTGCCCGGTCCATGCAAATTGCCGCGATCGACCACCTTGAAGCCGCGCGCGGCCACGGCGGCGTGCAAGCCAGCCACTCGCAGCGCTTCGGGACCCATCGACGCGCCGCGATCGTTCGCGCCGATGTCGGTCGGTGCGCCGATGAGCGTGACGGTGGTGCGCGCGTTCATGACACTTCGAGTTCTCGCGCGAGCGCGCTCATGGCAGCGGGACGCGCGGAGGCTGGCTGCGCCATCGCCAGTTCGCCGAACAGATTCTTCGGATCTTGCATGTGCGGGACGATATCGAGCGGCTGCCTGCCGTCGACGCGACGATTGAGCCGGTCGAGATAACGCAGCGCCGAAAAATCCTCGAGCGCAAAGCCGACGGAATCGAAGATCGTCACTTGCGCATCGTTCTCGCGGGCACGCACCTGGCCGCGCACGACGTCGGCGAATTCGATCACCGGAAACGCGGGTTCGAGTTGCTGCACTTCACCTTCGATGCGCGATTGCGGCTCGAACTCGACAATGACGCGCGCATCGGGGCGCCGCAGGATGTCGGCATGCAATTCCGTTTTGCCAGGACAGTCACCGCCGATGGCGTTGACGTGCATCCCCGGCTGAATCATCTCAGGCGTCAAGACGACGGCATTGCGCTTATCCGCCGTGACCGTCGTCACGATGTCCGCGCCCTGCACGGCCTCGTGCGTGGAAGCGCAGCGCTCGATCGTAAGATCGGGCAGCGCAAGCGCGGTGAGATTGCGGATCAGCTTGTCCGTCGCTTTCGGATCGGTGTCGAACAAGCGCACGTTGCGAATGCCGAGCATGTGGTGAAACGCAATCGTCTGAAACTCGGCCTGGGCGCCGTTACCAATGAGCGCCATCGTCGCTGCCGGTTTGCGCGCCATCCATTGCGCGGCCAGTGCAGACATCGCAGCGGTGCGCAGCGCCGTCGTAAGCGTGAGTTCGGAAATCAGCGTGGGATAGCCGGTGTCGACATCGGCCAGCACACCGAACGCCGTGACCGTGAGCAGTCCTTCGCCCGTGTTCTTCGGATGGCCGTTCACATATTTAAAGGTGTACTGCCGCCCGTCGCTGATCGGCATGAGTTCGATGACGCCCACCGGCGAATGCGTCGCATGGCGCGGCGATTTGTCGAAGTCGGCCCACCGCTTGTAGTCCGCTTCGATTTCTTGAGCGAGCCCAACGATGAACTGCGCCGCTCCAACCTGGCCAAGTAGCTGCCTGATTCTTTCGATGCCGATGTAGTCGACCATGAACGCCTTCCCCAAAAACATTTCGAATCCAACATAGATGGGTAGTGTTGGGCTTGATGCTGACAATAAAAAGGCAGCGAACTGCGCAGGATGCGCGCATTGCTGATCAAATCGCCAAGCCACGCTGGCACAATGCCGCCTATGGATGACCTCGATAGAAAGCTGCTGTCCCTCTTGCGAGAAAACGCCCGCGCGGCCGTGGCCTCGTTGGCCAAGAAGCTGGGCGTCGCGCGCGGCACGATCCAAAACCGGCTGAGTCGCTTGGAAAAGGACGGCGTGATCGTCGGTTACACCGTGCGCCTGAAACCCCAGGTCGAGAGCGACAAGATCCGCGCCATCATGACGGTTGCGGTGGAAGGCAACTTCACGCAATCAGTGCTGCGCGAATTACGCGGCGAGCCCGCCGTCGCCGCCGTCCATAGCACGAACGGCCGCTGGGATTTCGTCGCCGAGCTACACGTCGAGGACTTGCAGGAGTTCGATCGCGTGATCGCACGCATCAGTCTGTTCGAAGGGGTTACGCGCTCTGAGACCAATCTGCTGCTGACTACTTACAAGACCTGATCAACAACGATCGATTGCCGCGAACTTTGTGGTTAGGGCTGCTGGCCAGAGTCGCGACACGTGTACTCGTCTGTTCTTGCCCGCGCCTGGCAGCCAAGTCTCGATTTAAGCAGCGCGTACCGTCAGCGCTGCCTGCCTCACCGACTCCGCCGAAATATTCGTCGACTGGAACAGCGCCAGGTTCTCGCTTTGCGAAAGCTTGAATACGGACAT
>CAZIXV010000181.1:0-7722 GCA_964543105.1 uncultured Steroidobacteraceae bacterium | reverse complement strand
TGGTGAACGCGACGATCGACGGGGTCGTGCGATCGCCCTCGCTGTTTTCGATCACGCGGGCCTTGCCGCCGTCCATGATCGCGACGCACGAATTCGTCGTGCCGAGATCGATCCCGATGACTTTGCTCATGGTCCTGTCAACTCCTGATACGAGATGTTTTCGCTGAATGTGAGAAGAAAGCTTGATTGCGGGCTAGATGCGGATCGCGGCACAGGCTTTCAAGCCAATTGCCTACGGATTCGATAGGGTTTTTAGGACCGTCCGCCTCGCTATCTCTTGAGAGGTTGTACGTGCTAGAGCGAAGTTACGGCTCGCGGGTCACGATCACTCGCGCGGGGCGCAGTACGCGGCCGTTCAAGACGTAACCTTTTTGCACGACCTGAGCGACCGTGTCGGCCGGCTGATCTGCCGATGGCTGCAGTGCCATCGCTTCGTGGAACTCGGGATTGAACGGCTCACCGAGCGGATTCACTTCGGTGACGCCGGATTGTTCGAATGCCTTCGCAAGCAGCTTGAGCGTCGCTTCGGTTCCCTCGCGTAGCGCCTCGCCCGTCGCCTCGCTCGCCAAGCCCAGCTCGAGGCTGTCTTTCACACCGATCAGATCATTGGCAAAGCGGTCGATCGCAAATTTATGTGCATGCTCGATGTCGCGCGCGGCGCGCTTGCGAATGTTGTCCATCTCGGCCAGTGCGCGCAGGTAGAGCTCATGATGCTCCGCCGCCTTGGCCTCAGCCGCTTCCAGGGCAGTCTGCAGATCGCGTTCATCCGTCACATTCTCAGGCGCAGGGGTATTCGCCTCTTGCGGCGCAGGCTCGTTCGGCATCGTCATGGTTTGCAGGAATCTCCATGTTATTCAAGGCAATAGACCACCTCGGCAAAACGCCGGGAGGTCGAGCGTGTTGGGATCTGCGGTCCGGCCGACTCGAATTCAAGAGCGCCGGCGCGAGTGGCTTCAGCCCCGGCTGTCGAGTGCAGACCCGAGCAGCTTGGCGGTGATGTCCACGATGGGAATGACGCGCTCATAGGCCATGCGGGTCGGCCCGATCACTCCGAGCACGCCTACGACTTCTTGGTCCAGCGTGTACGGGGCCGTGACGATACTGCAGTCATCGAGAATGGTGTAGCCCGATTCCTGACCGATGAAGATTTGCACCCCTTCGGCGCCCAGGCTTTGATCGAGCAAGTGCAGGATATCGCGCTGCTGAGTGAACGCTTCGAACAGCCGGCGCAGCTTCTCGACGTTCGATAGCTCGGCGAATCCCATGAGGTTGGTTTCGCCCGCCATGACATATTCCATTTTGTTGATCGGCGCCGATGGCATGACCTGCTGCGCGAGCCGAATGGCATCGAGCATCATCTGGTTCAGGTGTTCGCGCGTTTCCTTCAATTGATTCACCAGATGATCGCGAACCTGGCTCAGCTCCTTACCGCGAAACTCCTGGGTCAGATAGTTCGCGGCGCGGCGCAACTCCTCGGCGCTGTAGTAGCGATCCAATTGCAGGATGCGGTTTTGCACCTCGCGCTCGTTCACGACCATGATCGCGAGCACGCGGTGCTCGGATAGCGGCATGAACTCGATCTGACTGAGCGCCGCATGACTTTGGCGCGGCAGCGTCACGAGCCCGGCGAGACGGGTAACGCTGGAGAGTAATTGCGAGGCAGCGGCGACCAGCGCTTTCGGGTCATCCGCGTGTTGCTCGAGGCGGGCTTCGATCTCGGCAATCTTTTCGTCTTCGAGGGGCTGGAACTTGAGCAATGTGTCGACGAAGAAGCGGTAACCCTTGTTCGTCGGAATGCGGCCTGCGGAGGTATGCGGGGAAGTGACGAACCCGATGTCCTCGAGATCCGCCATGACATTGCGAATCGTCGCCGCACTCAGCTTCATGCCAAGATCGCGCGACAACGTCCGCGAGCCGACTGGCTGCCCGTCGCGAATATAGGACTCGACCAACAACTTGAGCAGCTGCTGGGCGCGTTCGTTCAAAACGTCTTCAGTTTCGAGACTCATCACAACCGTTGCGATTGCCTAAGCCCGTGCGAGTTCCTATGCCTAGCCGAACTAGAGTATTCATACCCGAATGGGTTCGTCCCTGAATGGAACGTATGTGGCCACGCAGCAAGCTAGCATGGTGCCCGCGAGTGTCAAGCGCATGGGCGGGACTTTCAGGAGAGGCCTTGCGGGAAGATCAAGGCAAAGCCGCACTCGCACGCACAATCAGTGCACAGACGTCATGCGCACATGCTAAAACCCACGCTCATGCCGGATTATGAATTCAATTGCGTTGCCCTCGTCGGCAACTCGCGCGATCGCCGCGTCAGCGACGCGATGCCCGCCTTGGCCGAACATCTGCACGCGCTCGGGCGCAAGGTGTTTGCGGACGTCGATGCAGCCGTCGATTTCGCCGGGCTGCCGATCGAGCGGCGGGCTGAAGCCGAACTCGCCGCGGAGGCTGATCTCATCGTGGCCGTCGGCGGCGATGGCACGATGCTCCATGCCGCTCGCCTTGCGACGACTCACGACGTGCCGATCCTCGGCGTCAATCGCGGCCGGCTCGGCTTTCTCGCGGATATTGCACCTGCGGACATGGGCGATCGGCTCGCCGAGGTGCTGGCTGGGCGCTATGTCAAAGATCGACGCGCGATGCTCACGGCAACGCTATCGCGCCCTGACTCGCCGGACCGCGCCTGCGAAGCATTGAATGATGTGGTCCTGCAAAAGTGGCAAACCGGCCGGATGCTCGATTTCGAAACCTGGATCGATGGCAATTACGTGAACACGCATGGGGGTGACGGCATCGTCATCGCAACCGCGACCGGCTCGACTGCGTATGCACTCTCCTGCGGCGGTCCCATTCTGTATCCCGGGCTCGATGCGCTCGTGCTCGCACCGATCTGTCCGCACACGCTGTCCGATCGACCCATCGTCGTGCGCAGCTCCTCCACGATCGAAGTCCGACTGCTCGAGCGTCCAGACACGCGAGCGCAGGTGATTTGCGATGGCATCGCACTCGGCGAACTCGTACCGGGCGATCGGCTCGTAATCACGCCGTGTGCTCGCAGTGTGACGCTGCTGCATCCATCCGATCACGACTATTACCGCATTCTGCGTTCCAAACTGCGCTGGGGGCGCGGGGATCGCATGCAACCCGATTTCGCCGACTAGCACCGACTACCAGGCGATCACTGCCGATAACGGAAGAACGCGCGTGCTGACGCATATTCAAATTCGCGATTTCGCGATCATCGACGCTGTCGAACTCGAACTCGGTGCGGGGCTCACCGTGCTCACGGGCGAAACCGGCGCGGGTAAATCGATTCTCGTCGATGCGCTCTTGCTCTCCGCGGGAGGCCGGGCCGGCGCGGAAGTGGTCCGTCACGGCTCCGAACGCGCGGAGGTCGCGGCGACCTTTTCTCTGCAGGGCAATGAGGCGGCGCTCGCTTGGCTCGAAGAGCAGGCGGTGGAACATGAAGGTGAGTGCCTGCTGCGACGCGTCGTCAGTAGCGACGGCCGCTCGCGCGCATACGTCAATGGCCAAGCGATGTCAGTGCAGTCGTTGCGCCAGCTTGGCGAATTGCTCGTCGATGTACACGGCCAGATGGAATATCAGTCGCTGATGCGACGTGCAGCGCAACGCGCCCTCCTCGACCGTCACGGCGCACATGAGGAGTTACTCGCGCAGGTCGCCTCTCGATATAAGGAAGCGAGCGCCCTGCGCACCGAGCGCGATAGGATGCTGGCCGCCGCGCAAGATCGCGAGGCGCGGCTCGAACTCGTGAACTATCACTTGAGCGAACTCAATGCGCTCGCTTTGCGAGACGGCGAGATCACAGAACTCGCTGCGGAACGCCAACGGCTCTCGCAACGCGGCCGCCTCGCAGGTGGCGCCCGAGAAATCATCGGCCTGCTGCGCGAAGCCGAAGACATCAATGCCGAGCATGCCGTCGCGCGCGCCCTGGGCATCGCGCGGCAGCTGCAAGAATTCGATGCGTCCCTCGCGCCCATCGCGCGGCTCATCGATGAGTCGCTGATTGCGCTGCGTGAAGGCGTCGAGGCGGTGGAGCGTTATGAATCCGAACTCGATGCAGACCCCAACCGGCAGGAATGGGTCGAGCAGCGCCTTGCCGACATCGAGACATTGGCGCGCAAGCACCGTGTCGAACCCGAGGAACTCACGAACACGCACGCGGAACTGGAGCGCGAACTCGCCTCGCTCACCGGTATGGAAACTTCGCTACAAACGATTGAAGCCAAACTGACCGAGGCCGCGAAGCACTTCCGCAGCGCTTGCGCCAAGCTCAGCACGGCGCGCCGTAAAGCCGCCAAAGAACTGACTGAGCGCGTCACGAGCCTCATGCAGACGCTGGGTATGCCCGGCGGCAAGTTCGAGGTGTCCGTGCGGGCGCTCGCCGATGAGGACGCGACGCAGCTCGGCGCCGATGAGATCGAATTTCTGGTGACGGCGAATCCCGGCCAACCGCCGAAAGCGCTCGCGAAGGTCGCCTCCGGAGGCGAGCTTTCGCGAATCAGCCTTGCCATCCAGGTCGCTGCGGCACAAAGCGACGCTCAACCGTGCCTGGTCTTCGATGAGGTCGACGCTGGCGTCGGCGGTGGTGTTGCGGAAATCGTCGGCAGACAACTTCGGGCACTGGGCGATCGCGCGCAGGTGCTGTGTGTCACGCACTTGCCGCAGGTCGCAAGCCAGGCGCATGCGCATGTGCGCGTCACGAAACTCACCGACGGCAAGTCCACGCGAACCTCGTTACATACGCTCACACCGGATGAGCGCATCGAAGAGACAGCGCGCATGCTCGGCGGCGTCGATATCACGGACAAGGCGCGCGAACACGCGGCGGAAATGTTGCAAGCGCCTGCCGCAGGAAAGCGCCGGAAAACGGCGCGCAAGAATTAAAGCCGGGTTGGTGGATCAGCGCGATGCCGTAGTTTGGCTGTCAGTTTCGGCTCGCAGCGATGCGCGGCGCGTCGAGCGCCACGTCATGCATCTGGGACACGCCGCACGACGTTGCGATCGCTGTTGCGCGAGGGGCAATTCACGCGTTTGCAGCGCGCATAAAGAATCATTGCGTGATCTTGCAACTCGAACTGCATGCGCGTGGCGATGGCATGCTGGCGTTCCTCGATCTCTTCATCAACGAACTCTTCGACCTTGCCGCAGTCAAGGCACACGATGTGGTCGTGATGCTCTCCCTCGTTCAGTTCGAATACGGCGGTCGTGCCTTCGAAATGATGACGAGTGACGAGACCGGCGGCCTCGAACTGCGTGAGCACCCGATAGACCGTGGCAAGTCCGATATCCTCATGAGATTCGAGCAAATGCTTGTAGATATCTTCAGCACTCATATGCCGCGGCGTCGCGGTACCCAGGATTTCGAGGATCTTCAGGCGGGGCAACGTGACCTTGAGTCCCGCCTTGCGCAGTTCGTTGGTTTCCAAGGTCATCTCTCCATTCGCTGCAGCGATAGCCGCTTTGCTATGATGCCGCGCCGCTGGACCCCAGACAACCAACGATACTGCCGCTAACCCATGCTCTTCACGATTCGCAAATTGATCGCACGCATCGGCATCGCCAGTTTCGTGCTCGGCGCATTACTCGCTACATCTGCCTGTGTTTATCGCATCGATATTCAACAGGGAAATTTCCTCGAAGACGAAGACATCGATCGTGTGGCAGTCGGCATGACGCGCGTGCAGGTACGCTCGTTGCTAGGCACGCCGATGGTGGCCGACCCCTTTGAATCCTCGCGCTGGGATTACGTCTATTACTTCAAGCGCGGACGCGCTTCGACGGCAGAACAGCGTAATTTCACGGTGTTTTTCGAAGACGACAAGGTGGCGCGCATCGCGCGCTCAGGCGAGAAAGATCCATCTGCATAAGCCTCAAGGCTTGCCGTGACGCGCCGCCGCTCGGCGTCTGCTTTCCTTTGGATCAATCAACAACGGCCGCAAGATCTCGATTCGATCGCCATCTCTAATGAGCTGATCGGGCGCAACCGCTTGTCCGAAGATGGCGCATTTCGCGGTTTCCGCCTGCGGAATACTCCCCGTGCGCTGCGCCATCGATACGGCCTGAGCCACACTCGTACCGGGCGGTACCGCGAACTTCACGATCTGCTGACGCTCGGGCGATGCATACACGACCGAGACCGATATCGGCGCGTCGAGCTCAGACATATATAGCGCGTGCACGCACCACGAAGGCGTCGACCATGTCGGAACAACTTTTCTCGAACATCCGCGAAAGCAGCATGGCAGTGAGCGGATTCTTGAACTCGAAACGCATCGTCAGGTGAATTTTCGTGCCGCGCTCGCCGAGCGGCTCGAACGTCCACAGACCATCCAGGAATCGAAACGGCCCTTCGACCAGCGCAAGACTCATCCGCGTTGGCTCCTCGAAGACATTGCGGGTGGAGAAGCGCTCTTTCACACCGGCGCGCTCCAATTGCAGTTCGCCAATAATGCCGTTCGATTCACGCTTCAGCACCTTCGCGCCCACGACGCCGGGCACGAATTCGGGATAGCGCTCGATGTCAGCGACGAGCGCAAACATCTGCGCGGGGGCAAAAGGAACCAGAGCTGTTCGATCGACTTGTCGCATGCAATCGGTTCAATAGGCGGCGAGCAACGGGCCGCTAGTGTAAAAGATCACGCCGCATTAGCGCGCCACGCTGCAGTGCCTGCACTACAATCCGCATCCTCATGAGCAAGAAAAAATCCGCCAACGACTCTCCTTTGATCGTCGACAACCGCAAGGCGCGCCACGAGTATTTCATCGAGGAAAGCTACGAGGCGGGCATGGTGCTGCAGGGCTGGGAAGTCAAGAGCCTGCGCGCGGGCCGCGCACAGATCAAAGAAGCTTACGTGTTCATCAAAGACGCGGAGGCTTACTTGTTCGGCGCGCATTTTTCGCCGCTGCCAACGGCATCGACACACATCGTTCCTGACCCGATACGAACTCGCAAACTGCTGCTCAACAAGGCCGAATTGAATCGATTGATCGGCGCGGTCGAGCGCAAGGGTTACACGCTCGTGCCGCTCGAGCTGTATTGGAAGACGGGCAGAGCAAAGCTGCGTGTCGGCCTGGCCAAAGGCAAGAAAGCACATGACAAGCGCGCCACGGAAAAAGACCGCGACTGGAAACGTGAGAAGTCCCGGCTGATGAAGCACTCCACGCGTTGAGCGCGCGCAGCTCTTCGACGAATCGCGAACCCTGAATCACTTTCCTCAAGCGGCCTTGCAATCGCGACGTTGGCCCCTACACTGCTTCCTGTTCCGTGGGGGCGACCGGCTTCGACGTGGGTGGCGAAACTCCAGGTGCATGCGGAGTTGTAAGTAACTCCTTAAACTGCTTACAAACTTATAGTTGCAAACGAAGACAACTACGCTCTGGCGGCTTAATCCCGCCTAACCCTCGCCCGGCATGTGCTTGTGCATCCGGATTCGAGGGACGCGCTCACAAGCTCGCGTCTCCAGTGTGCTCCAGGCTGGAACGCTAAAACGCTCTGTAGCTGGCTTGGCGTCTTCCCTGCCCTTCGGGTAGCGCTCGGCGAGAATCAATGAATGGGCTAAGCATGTAGATCTTGTAGCGTAGTGCTTACGGACGCGGGTTCGATTCCCGCCGCCTCCACCAATGTCCCTCCGGTCTTCGCCGACTGGAGGGGCGCCCTTCCCAAATGGCTTGTCTCACCTGTCGCGTTTTGCGAGC
>CAZIXV010000180.1:3392-7754 GCA_964543105.1 uncultured Steroidobacteraceae bacterium | reverse complement strand
TCTGCTTCTTGCCAATTGGTTGCAGGGCGATCTTGCAGCAACGACTTGAGAAGAACGATCTCATGCTCTTGCCAGTCGCGCGTCTCTGCAGACGTCTGTCGCTGCAGTTCGGCGGAGTCTTCGCCTTGCATCGCTTGCAGCAAGGCGCTGATCAAAGTCGCTTTGTGATTCGAAGGAACACTGCTGCTCGCCATCACGAACTGCAACGCCGCTTGTAACGCAGCAGTTCGACTCGGATCGGACCCGGCATCTTCTCGCTTGATCATGGGCCCAGTGTGCGCTGCCTACCGATGAATTGATACGCTGATCTGCCTACATTACTGAACTACGGCATTCATGGTCGCATGATGTGCTCGATGTCATTTCTCATTATCCGACTCGATGGGCTGATGAAAAGCCTTCGGCAAATGCCAGTTGCGGTGGATCGCGATCACACGCAGCGTGAAGCACAATCCAGCGCCGCCGATGGCGGCGACGTACGCAGGTAAGCCCAAGAGATCTGCAAGTACGACTAGCGCAGCACCAGCAAGCGCCGCGACGGCATAGAGGTCCGAGCGTAGTACGGTGGGAATCTGCATCAGCAGGACGTCGCGCACGATACCGCCACCGATACCTGTGAGCATGCCAAGCAATGCGCACATCACCGGGCTGAGATCGAACGCGATCGCTTTTTGCGCACCGGCCACCGCGAACAACGCAAGTCCCGCGGCATCGAATACGCGTACCGGGTGCGCCATGTATTCGATTTGCGCATGCCAGCGAAATGCGATCGTTCCGGCGATGAGTGACGTGGCGAGATAGCGCCAGTCGTCGATCGCTGCGGGGGGCACCGCGCCGATCAGTAAGTCGCGTGCAATCCCGCCGGTGCACGCGGTCGCAAACGCGTCGACGAGCACGCCGAAGACATCCAACTGCCGGCGCGCCGCGGCGGTGGCACCGGCCAACGCAAAAACAAAAGTGCCGCCCAAATCCAGAATGAGCACGAGCGTCTGCATGATTGTGCATTCCAAAGCGCAATATCGATTTACGCTCGAGACCACACCTCGCAAGCGACGCTGACGCCGCCGCAACTCGAGCGCTCAGGGAGTGTACGGATAACTTGGGGCTTACGCCGCGGGTTTATAAACTGCCGCGTGCGCAGCAACGCGCGATCGCGGCGAAGACGCAGCTGCCGGAGCGTTAGTTATTTACGCGTGGGCGCCCAACCAGATAAGCCAGCCAGCGCGCGCGCCATGCGAGCGTGAACGTCACCGTCAATGCAGCGGCCGCAAGCATCATCACCCACACGAGCGATGCAATCGACGCGTGATCGACCGTAAGACATAGCAAAAGTGACACGCTCAATGCCGCGACCCCCGCCACGCGCAATTTCATTTGCTGACTTCGTCTCAATGCCGTGCGCGCGACTTCACGCCAATGCACGTCCATCGCAAGTGCGATCCATGCAAAGCCCAGCACGCAGCAGGCCCAGGCGGCGATCAGCATCAATGCCTCACGCACGGGTCGTACTCGCCGCGCGTGACATGTCTGCGGAAGCCATGCTTACCGCGCTTCGCGAACGGCGCATGAGCCGTCGCGCTGTCAGCGCCGCAATCAGCGATGCGGTCAAGATGCCGAGGTCGACGCCAGCGACCGGCCAGTAGCCACGTGCGATCGTGTCAATGAGGTGATCGCCGGTGGTCACCCAATTAGCCACCACGGCGGTTACGCCGAGCACCGCGACGAATCCACTTTGCTCATACCACGCTGGTGCGATTCCAGTGCTTTGATCGGGTTTCGTCCGCCACCACGCATGTACGAACGCAAGAAGCCACGCGCTCCAGAACACCGCCTCCTCCCAGTACGCTCGATCCGCCCATCCGGTTGGCAAAAAACGATTGGCGATGAAGATCGACGCGGTCGCGATCAACGTTCCGGTGATCGAAGTGACGGCCAACGCGCTCACCCACCGCGCACCGCCCGCGCCTTGTACGGCGTGCTGACGTTTGCGCTTCTCGATAAAGAAGATGAAGCCGGTAGCAATACACACACACCCGGCCATGCCGCCGACGAAATACAGCCAGCGCAACAACCAATGCCGGAAATGCTGCAAATGCAACCCCGAGACAAAGTTGTGAATACCGCTCGCTGCATTCGCTGCCGGGTCTTCGCGAATCACGCGCCCCGTCGTGCCTGCGAAATGAATCCCTTCGCCCGTCAAGGTGACGCGATCGGTGCCGGCACGATAGATGCTGACGTAGGCGTTCTGGTCGCCGACATGATTGATGAACAGGAAACCCACCTCGCCCGCCATATCGCGCTCAGCCCAGCGGCGCTGCGCCTCGCTCACCATGGCGTCGACGGATGCCAGCGGCGCTGCAATCCCTGCAGGTTCGTACGGTAGACCCAAGCGTGCTGCTTCCGCCGCATCGTGCACTTCTGCGACCGGACGCAGCATGGTCGTCGTAACCGGAAAGTAAATCTCGGCGAAGATGATCAAACCCGAGAGCGCGAACATGAAGTGAAACGGCAGTGCGACCACACCCGTCAGATTGTGCAGATCGAGCACGCGGCGCTGTGTCTGCTTCTTGGGACGAAACGTGAACAACTCTCGGAAAATCTTGCGATGAATGACGACGCCGCTGACGAGTGCAATGAGCATGGCGAGTGCTGCGAGCCCGACAATCCAATAACCGAGATCTTTCCAGTGCAGATGCAACCCGTAGTGCAACGGATAGAAGAATTCGCTGCCGAGCTTGCGCTGGCCATCCGGCAGTTGCGCCCCCGTGCGCGGATCGATCGTGATGTGACCGTGGATGTGATCGCCGGGAATGATCGCATTCGGTAACGCGAAGCTCGCGTACAGATCGAGCACGGGATCGCGATGCGTCGTGTACGCACTCCAATCCATGAGCGGGAGATCGGCCGGAATCGCACCGTTGACGCGCAACTGCGCTGCGGCCAAGTCATCTGCATCCGGTTCGGTAATGCGACGAAACGCGGGCTCCAGGATTTCATCGAACCGCGGCATGGGTTGCGGCTCGAACCGCGATGACGGAATGGCCCAGCGATCGATTTCGCGATCGAATACCGACAAGGCCCCGAAGAAGAACACCACGATCAGGACGAACCCGAGGACGAGACCAAACCACGTGTGCAACCACGTCATGGTCATACGAAACGACTGCAACATCCGTCGCTCCTTTATATAGAGGCGCGCGCCATCCACCAGGCGGCGCAAGTCATCGCAACACCACCGCCGACGAGCACGGCATACACGCGCACGAGGCTTCGCGCCGCAAAGGCCCAGCAGCAGAGGAAGAGAAACAAAAGGAAAGCAAGAAGATGCAAGAGGCTGCGCGCGTCGCGAAACGGCATGCCCGCGGCGAGGAGCGCCATGATGCCCAGGGCAATGAATCCCCAGACGAATAGCCAACCGCCGCCGAGCGCAGCGATGAGACGTGCGATGACGTGAACCCGTGAAAACGACGGGCCAGAACTCGGCGAAAACGAAGAATGTGCGGTGCGATCGATCATGCGCAGGTCCATTGTTGGTGCCCTGGCTGGATCGATTGGCTGAGGCGAGACCGGCGAAGTGTAGCGATGCATGCCGAGCGATGTCACCCGTCCTTTGAAAAGCGCGTTCGGAAATTCCCCCGACGCGCACATCGCCAACTTACCGTTCCTTGACCGTACTTCCTTTACACAGACGGACTGCGGTCATAGAATTCGCAGTGCAATTTTTTAACTCGTACAGCGAATTGAGGAGGGGGTCGATGCACGAGAACTCACGGTCTTATTTCAAGCGCTCCAAGCGCCTTGGCCTGCTTGGTCTGCTCGCCGGCGTCACGACGACGGTTGGCTTCACCCAAACGGCAATGTCTGCCGAGCTGGATGCAGACGCAGACAGCCTGCTTCAAGAAATAGTCGTTACCGGTAGCCGAATTCGCGGCGTCGCACCGGTCGGCTCGAGCCTCGTGCAATTGGGACGTGGCGATATTGATATGTCGACGGGCACGACCGTCGTCGACATCCTGAAACAGGTGCCGCAACTTTCCAACAACCTCGGCATGGACGCGGCTGCAACCTCACTACCCGGCGGCGGCCCATCGAACGCGTCAAGAAATAGCGCGTTCAATATCCGCGGTCTCGGCACGACGGCGACGCTCACGTTGATCGACGGTCGGCGCCTGCCACGTAGCGGCATCACCGGCGGATTCATCGATCCGAACAACCTGCCATCGATTGCGGTCGAACGTGTCGAGGTCATCGCCGATGGCGCCTCGGCGCTGTACGGTTCGGATGCCATCGCTGGCGTCATCAACATCTTGACGCGTCAAGATTTCGATGGCGCCGAGGTGAGCCTGCGCGGCGGCATCGCCG
>CAZIXV010000180.1:0-3382 GCA_964543105.1 uncultured Steroidobacteraceae bacterium | reverse complement strand
GATGATTACGATGCGTATCAAGCCGCCGGCATTCTCGGCAGACAGTGGGACACGGGCGGCGCCGTGCTCGCCATGGAATACGCGCACAACTCTGCGCTACGAGGTGCGGACCGCGACTTCTTCCGCCGCGATCAACGCCCGTTCGGCGGTTCGAGCTATCTGATCACTACTTGCGCGCCCGGCAACTTGCTCATCGGCGGCGTGCCCTATGCAATCCCGGATTCCGGGACGATCACGCCGACGAGTTTCAGCGCCAATACGCGGCAAACCTGCGACTCTGACGTTGGCATCGACATTCTTCCAGAAGTCACGCGCATGAGCGCATCGCTCAATATCAATCAACGAATTGGCGATGATCTCAATCTCTTCCTGAAGGGCTACTACCTGGAGCGCGACAGCGAGATCGATTTTTGGAATGCCGGCTCCGCGACCACACTGTTCACGCGAGCATTGCCCGAGACCAACGCGTACTTTATTCGCCCCGCGGGCACCACAGGACCCGTGACGCTCGAAACGCGAATCGACCCGTCGCGCTTCCCGCCCGGTTTGAGTCAGACCGGCGAACAGCGCGTCTATCAATACGCGTTCGGTGGAACACTGGATCTTCCCGGTGGCTGGAAAGGTGAGCTCACGGCTTCGTTCTCGCGCAGCGACGACGAGTACATGAGCAGAACGATCGATGTCTCGGCGTTGACGGCTGCACTCGCCAGCTCCGATCCAGCAACTGCATTCAATCCGTTCGGCCCCACTTCGCTCGATGTGGTCGACCGGATCATGCAAGGCCAGTTCAACCCATTCACGTACACCAAGCTCGAACAGCAGCAACTGCATTTCGACGGACCGTTGTTCGACTTGCCGGCCGGAACAGTGCGTGCAGCATTGGGTGTCGAACGTTTCCGCGATTACTTGTGGGGTGCGGCGCTGCGCGGCAGCTTCAGTGCGCCAGTCAATCAAGCGCCAGTTTCGAACGTGCAGGAGGTGACATCCGTGTTCGCGGAACTCTTCGTGCCCGTCACAGCGCAAAGCTCGCCCGTCGGCAGCATCGATCTGTCGCTGGCTGGACGTCACGATGACTACGACGACGTCGGCTCCACCACCAATCCAAAGTTCGGCGTCAACTGGCGTCCCATCGACACCCTGCTCATCCATGGCAGCTATGGGAAATCGTTCCGTGCGCAAGCCGGCGGCGCCACGCCGCTCAGCATCATCGGCGCAGCCGCTTATGTGCTGACGACGCCTGATCCGTTGGCACAGGCACCTGCGACGACCTCAATCGGCATCAACATCCGTGGCGGTAACCCGGATCTCAAACCTGAGACGGCGCGTACCTGGTCTGCCGGATTGGAGTTCACGCCCGATGCAATCCCAGGTTTGTCGCTGGGCGCGACGTACTGGTCCGTCAAATGGGAAGGTCGCATCGCGTCGTATTCACCGACAGCGACCGTTCTGCCGCTCGTGCAGAGCGATCTCTACGGTGAACTGGTCACGCGCTACAACGTACCGGGCGCACCGGCGTTCACGCAGGCAGATCTCGATGCCATCACGATGAACGGCTTGCTGCCGATCAGCGGCGTATTACCCGCGCTCTCCGACATCCGTTGGGTGTACGACAGCCGTTTGGCAAACATCGGCTCGACCCAAGCCGATGGTGTCGATCTTCGTGGCGCGTATGACTTCGGCGAAACGGCAGTCGGCAGATTCGACGCCGGTATTACGGCCGCTATCACGACGAAGTTCTTGCAGCAACAAACGCCAACTGCACCGTTCCTCAACAAGCTTGCAGAGATCGGCAACCCGGTGAAGTACACCAGCCGCGCCTATCTCAACTGGCACTATGGTGGCTGGAGCAGTCAGCTGGCATTTAACTATGTAGACAGCTACGAGAACGACACGGTCATGCCAGTCGAGAAAGTGAAGTCGTGGACCACGGCCGATCTGCACCTCGATTACACGTTCGCGAACGAAGGCTTCGCACGCGATCTGACCGTATCACTCGATGTGAACCGCTTGTTCAACAGCAACCCACCGCGCGTGAACATCGCAGGCGGATATGACCCGACACAAGCGACGGCCCTCGGCCGGTACTTCATGTTGGGTGTGCGAAAGAGATGGTAAGGAAGTAAAGCGGCAACTCCGGTGCTCTCCCCGCTCACCGCGGGGGACACCTCCAGTTCTTTCCCCGCCACCGCGGGGCGACACTTCCAGTTCTCTCCCCTCTCACCGCGGGAGACACTTCAGTTCTCTCCCCCGCCATGCGGGGGAGAGTTAGAGAGGGGGTTCTTGCCAGCCAGCTAGCTCGCCAGCCGGCTAGCCAGCTGGCGAGACGTGAGACTGTTGGACACTGGGCTCCAAACGCAAAACGCGTCCCTGAGCGCTATCCGTCAGCACATACAGCAACCCGTCAGGCCCGCAACGCACATTGCGGATGCGCTCGTTGAGATCTGTCAGCAACGACTCCACGCCGATGACGGCATCACCTTCGAGTTCGAAGCGCAACACGCGCATACCTTTGAGTGCGCCGACGAATAAATCGCCACCCCATTCGGCAAAGCGCGTCGATGAACAGAACGTCAGACTCGACGGACCGATCGAAGGTACCCAATACCAACTTGGCTGCTGCATACCCGGCGCTTCACGGTGCTCACTGATCGGTGAGCCGTCGTAGTCAATGCCGTAAGTGGTCACCGGCCAACCGTAGTTTGCGCCTTTGACGATGCGATTGAGTTCATCGCCGCCGCGGGCGCCGTGATCGACAACCCACACTTGATCCGCATCGGCGCGGTACGCAACGCCTTGCGCGTTGCGAAGCCCATGAGCATAGATCTCCGGCCTCGCCGTTGCGTGATCAACATTCGGATTGTCATCGGGCACCGATCCGTCGTCACGCAATCGCACGATCGTACCCAGGGCATTGGCGAGATTCTGCGCTTCTTTGTGCGGCCGAAACCGCGGGTCGTCTTCTTCATATAAATAAGTGCCGTCGCCCACCGTCAGCAGCAAGGTGCCATCCGGAAGAAACACCATTCCACCGCCCGTCAACCCAGGGCCTTTCTTCGCGACGTTGGTTTGAAACAGCAACGTGTCATCAACGAGCGCGTTGCCATCGAGTCGATATCGGCGCAGCGTCAATCGATTCGCATCGTGCGTCCCTGCGGTGTACGACAAGTACAGCCACCCATTCGTTGCAAACTGCGGATGCAACAGGACGTCATGCAAACCGCTGAGGCGTTCGACCAGAATGTCATTGGGCACGCCAGCGATCGGGGTGGGCGCCAGCTGGCCGCGACGAATGCGGCGCAATCGCCCCGGGCGTTCGGTTACCAGGAGGTCACCGTCGGGCAGGAATGCCAGACCCCAAGGATGCTCCAAGCCATCAGCCACG
>CAZIXV010000179.1:0-7758 GCA_964543105.1 uncultured Steroidobacteraceae bacterium | reverse complement strand
GGGCAGGGAGGGGGCAGCTTACTTATCTTTTCGCCGCGTGCCGCTTCTCCAACTCGCTGACGACATCGCTCAGCGATAAGTCGCGGCCCTTCAGCACCAGCGCCAGATGGAACAGCAAGTCGGCTGCTTCACCAATCAGCCGATCGTTGTCCTGCGTGACCGCCGCGAGCGCGACTTCCACGCCTTCCTCGCCGACCTTTTGCGCCAAGCGGGTGATGCCATCCGACCACAGCTTTGCCGTATAGCTGCCTTCGGGACGTTGTTCGATGCGTTGCGCGATCACCTCATCGAGCTTCGCAAGAAAGGCAACGTCTGCACTCTTTGAGCGAATCTCATCGCCAAAGCAACTGGACGTTCCGGTGTGACACGTCGGGCCCGCAGGCAACGCCGTTACAAGAATCGAATCGTTGTCGCAATCGATCGCCAGATCAACGAGATTCAAGAAATGGTTCGAGGTTTCACCCTTTGTCCATAAGCGGTCTTTCGAGCGGCTGAAAAACGTCACGCGACGTGACTGCAAGGTAGTGGCGAGCGCAGCCTCATTCATGAACGCAAGCATCAGCACCTGACCGGTTTGCGCATGCTGTACGACCGCGGGCAACAGGCCATCGCCTTTTTCCCAGGCGAGCGCTTTTAGCTGATCGCGAGTCATCTCGAGCGTCATGGGCGAATCTCTATCGAGCAGCTGCGCAGGAAATTCTTCAGGTCGGGAATTGCAATGGCGCCCGTGTGAAAGACGCTGGCCGCGAGTGCGCCATCGACATGCGCTTCGTTGAACACGGTTTCGAAGTGTTCCATGGCGCCGGCGCCGCCCGAGGCGATCAAGGGAACGCGGCACAGCGCACGCACGGCCGCGAGTTGTCTGATGTCGTAGCCTTGGCGCACGCCATCGCTCGCCATGCAATTGAGCACGATCTCGCCCGCACCGCGTTCCTGAACTTCTTGCACCCAATCGAGCGTGCGTCGCGCGGTGTTCTTGGTGCGATCGGGATCGCCGGTGAACTGATAGACCTGATAATCCTCGCCAGCGACCTGGCTGTCGATTCCCACGACGACACACTGAGCACCAAAGCGATCGCTCAGTCTGGTGATCAATTCAGGGTCCGCGAGGGCGGGGGAGTTGATCGACACTTTCTCCGCGCCTTCGCCGAGTACCTGTTCGGCGTCGGCGACGCTACGAATTCCGCCGGCGACGCAGAAGGGAATATCGAGAATGCGCGCGATGCGGCGAATCCAGCTGCGATCGACCGAGCGTCCGTCGGGGCTCGCGGTGATGTCATAGAACACGAGTTCGTCCGCGCCCTCATCGCGATAGCGCGTAGCCAACTCGAGAATATCGCCGACGATGACGTGATCGCGAAAGCGCACGCCCTTGACGACTTGCCCGTCTTTTACATCTAGGCAGGGGATGATGCGTTTGGCAAGAATGGCCGCAACTCCTCATTCGAAATTTTGTTCTCGAGCATCGCCTTACCGCTGATCACGGCGGCGACGCCGCATTCGCGCAACGCGACGAGATCGCCTGCATTGGCGACACCGCCCGATGCTTGCCATTGCACTTGCGGGAAGCGCCGCACGGCTTCCGCATACAGTTCGCAGTTCGGACCAGTCAGCGCGCCATCGCGCGCGATGTCCGTGCACAAAACATGCGTGAGACCGCTAGGCAAGTAACGCTCGACGGCCTCCCAGAGGCTGACATCGCTCGTCTTGAGCCAACCATGCGTCGTCAGCATGGGTACGCCTTGATCGTTGATGCGAACATCGAACGCGAGCACCAATTGGCGCGGATCGATTTCTTGCATCCAGCCGATCACTTCATCGGGCGAGGTGACGGCGACGCTGCCGATCACGGCGCGGTCGATGCCGGCATCCAGTAAGCGAATGACGCGCTCGCGCGTGCGCAAGCCGCCGCCGACTTGCAGACGCACGCGGCGCTTCTGCGCCATCTCGAGGATGACATCGCGATTGGGTTGATTACCGTCGCGCGCGCCATCGAGATCGACGACGTGAACGGTGCGTGCGCCGAGTTCACGGTAGCGATCGAGCACACTGACCGGATCGTTCGAATACACGGTTTCAGCGGCGAAATCGCCTTTGAACAGCCGCACGCAGCGGCCTTCTTTCAAATCGATGGCCGGAATCAGCTCCATCGGTGCGGGTGTTGAAGTCATGTGAGTTGCAGGAAGTTCTTCAGTAACTGCGCGCCGACTTTGGCGGAGCGCTCGGGGTGAAATTGAGCGCCGATGACATTGTCACGCTGCACGATGGCAGCGAACGCATCGCCATAGAGTGAAGTCGCAAGCGTGAGTGGCGTCACCGGCGCGACGTAGCTGTGCACGTAGTACACGTAGTCGCCGTTTTCGATGTTATCGAGCAATGGCGAGCTGCGGGTGAATTCGAGCTGATTCCAGCCCATGTGCGGCACGGGCAGGTTGGCTCGATCGGCGAAGCGGCGCACGCGGCCGGGAAATAGCCCCAGACACTCCACGTCGCCTTCTTCGGATGATTCAAAGAGCAGTTGCATACCGGCGCAGATGCCAAGCAACGGCTGTTTGAGTTCGCGAATGGTGTCGATGAGCCCTGCATTGCGCAGGCGCGCCATGCAATCTGCCGCCGCCCCGACCCCAGGAAGCAGCACGTGACTTGCGGCTTTCAAGCGCGCGGGGTCGGTCGTCAGATCGGATTCGATGCCGAGCCGCTGCACTGCGAACTGTAGAGAGGCGATGTTTGCACCGCCGCTGTCGATGATGGCCAAGCGTGTCATCAGAGCATGCCCTTGGTGCTTGGCAATTCGGTGTCGGTGATGCGGATTGCTTGACGCAGGGTGCGCCCGACCCCTTTGAAGCACGCTTCGATCATGTGATGCGTGTTCTCGCCCTCGACCTTGATATTGACGGCGGCGCCTAGCGTCTCGGCGAACGAACGAAAGAAGTGTGGCACGAGTTCGGTGGGCAACTGACCAACCGAGTCGCGGCCGAATTCACCTTGCCAGACGAAATACGGTCGGCCCGACAGATCGATCGCAACTTGCACGAGCGCCTCATCCATGGGCAGCGTAAAGCCGTAGCGATGAATGCCGCGCTTATCGCCCAGCGCCGTCTTGATCACCTGCCCTAAGGCGAGCGCGCAATCTTCGACGGTGTGATGTTCGTCGATGTGCAGATCGCCCTTGCAATCGAGTTCGAGCGAAAAGCCGCCGTGTTTCGCGATCTGCTCGAGCATGTGATCGAAGAACCCGAGACCCGTGCTCACACGAATCGGCGATTCGCGATCGAGATTCACGGCGACCTGAATGTCAGTCTCCTTCGTTTTGCGCGCGGTGTGTGCGCGTCGCTCGATTTTCGTCAGCCGCTCCGCGAGCGCAGCCCAAGTGTTTTCCGGGGCGCCGCCGATGCGTAAGCCTTCGATGCCGATGTTGCGCGCCAGTTCGATGTCGGTCTCACGATCGCCGATGACATAGCTGTTCGCGCGATCGAGATCGGTATCGCGCAGATACTCGCGTAGCAAGCCGAGCTTCGGCTTGCGGCATTCACAGTTGTCCTTGGGAAAGTGCGGACAGATGAACTCCGCCTCGAAGCGAATGCCTTGCGAGGCCAGCAGACGAATCAGGAAATCATGCGGTTCATGGAAGGCGGGTTCTGGAAAGCTTGGCGTACCCAAGCCGTCCTGATTCGAAACCAGCACGAACGTGTAGCCGGCGTCGCTCAAACGCAAGAGCGCGGGCACGACGCCTTCGATCAATGCCAACTTCGGTAAGCTGTCGATCTGTTGATCGGGCGGCTCGACGATGATCGTGCCGTCGCGATCGATAAAAAGAACTTTCTTACTCACGCTGCTGCTCCGGCGCGTGCGATCCCTTGGATCAGGCGCTCATTCTGTTCAGGTGTGCCAACGGAAATCCGCAGGCACTGACTCAACCCTAGTTGCGATCGCGGATCGCGAATGATCAAACCCGCCGCTGCGGCTGCTCGCAGCACTGCATCTGCATCGGTGCATTCGACGAGCAGGAAGTTGGCGTCGCTCGGCCAGACGCGTCGGATCAGAGGTAATGACGTTAACGCTTCACTCAAGCGGGTGCGTTCCGCCAGTACGGTGGCGATACGTCGCTGCACTTCGGCTTGATGCGCGGTGTTCGTAAATTTGAGCACGCTATCGATCGTCTGCGTCGGCAACGCATAAGGCGTGATGACGCGCGCGAGCAAACTCACGATGTCGGCGTGCGCAATCACCGCCCCGCAACGCGCGCCTGCCAGCGCATACGCCTTCGACAGCGTGCGGAGGACGACGAGGTTGGAAAAGCGATTCAATTGCGTCGCGAAGCTGTCGGTATTCGCAAACTCGATGTACGCCTCATCGACGACGACGAGCGCTTTGTTGGCGAGCGCCTCGCAAATGCGTTCGACCGCGGCGCGTTCGGCAAGCCCACCGGTGGGATTGTTCGGCGAGCAAACGAAGACGACTTTGATGCGCTCGTGCCACGCAGCAAGGACGGCATCCGCATCGAGTGCAAAGTCGCGTTCTTTGATGAGCGGCACTTCGACGACATCGGCGCCTTGGATGCATGCGGACACCTTGTACATACCGAAGGTCGGCGGGCAAATCAGAACACTGTCCTGTCCGGCGCGGCAGAATGCGCGCACGATCACGTCGATGCCTTCATCGCTGCCGCGGCCGGCAAGTACTTGCGCCGGTGCAACGCCGTAAAGTGCGGCAAGATGCTCGATCAGTTCATCGGGCTGCGGCTCGGGATAACGATTAAGGCCGGCGCCTGTGTCATCGCCGCCCGCACGCCAGGGCATTTCATTCGCGTGCATGCGCTCGAGCGAGGGTTCCCACGCAGCGTGTTGATACGGCTGCAAGGACAGAATGTCGGGGCGCGCCAATTGCAGGATTGGATTCATGCGTCACCTTTTTCCAAGGCGGCGAGCCGTACCTCGACCGCGTTGGCGTGCGCATCCAAGCCTTCCATTTGTGCGATCGTCACGGCCGTAGGGCCCAGGTCACGCAAGCCATCGGCGGTGATTTCCTGCACGGTCATGCGCTTCAAGAAATCCGTCAGCGACAGACCGCTGTAGGCGCGAGCGAAACCATACGTCGGCAAGACGTGATTCGTGCCGCTGCAATAGTCGCCCATCGTCTCAGGTGTCCATGCACCCAGGAACACCGAGCCTGCGTTTTGAATCTTCGGCAGCCACGAACGCGGTTGCGTGGTTTCGACGATCAGATGTTCGGGCGCGTAGTCATTGCTGAGCGCGAACGCGTCATCGAGTGAGTTCACGAGGAACAGGCGCGCGTAGTTGATGGACTCGCGCAAGGTCTGTTCGCGTCCGAGGCGACGCATTTGCGCTTCCAATTCGACGATCACTGCTTCGATCAATGTGCGCGACGTGGACACCAAGATCGCTTGCGCATCGGCGCTGTGCTCCGCCTGCGCCAGCAGGTCGGACGCGACGAATTCGGGCCGCGCGGTTTCATCGGCGATCACCAGCACTTCAGAAGGACCGGCAGGCAAGTCGAGCGCCGCGCCTTCGGGATCATTCGCGACTAGAATTTTTGCAGCCGTCACCCACGCGCTGCCCGGGCCGAATACTTTGTCCACCTTCGGAATGGAAGCAGTGCCGTAGGCCATAGCCGCAATCGCTTGCGCGCCGCCCACCTTGAAGACGCGATCGACGCCGCAGAGTTGTGCGATGACGAGCACGGCGGGATCGGCGCGTCCGTCCTTGCGCGGTGGTGTGCAGATCACCGTGGTTTTGCAGCCGGCGATTTTGGCGGGCACGGCGAGCATGATCGCAGCGGAGGGTAGGGGCGCGACACCGGCGGGCACATACAGACCGACGGCTTCGATGGCGCGGAAATGACGTTCGCAGCGCACGCCGGGTGAGGTTTCCAAGCTGATCGGCATGGCAAGTTGGGCTTCATGGAAGCGCTGCACATTGGCGATCGCGCGCTTCAGTGCCGTGAGTTGCACTTCGTTCAACGCTTGTTCGGCCTCGGCGAACTCGGCTTGCGTCACTTCGAGCTGTTCGAGCTCGACGCCGTCGAAACGTCGCGTGAGTTCGATGAGCGCCGCGTCGCCACGAGCGCGTACGTCGGCAATCGTGGCGCGCACGCTCTTATGTACTTCGTCCGCACTCGCTTGTGCCGGGCGGCGCAGGGCGTCGCGGCGTTCGCTATCGGAGAGTGCAGACCAATCGAGAATGCTGAGCGACATGATGGGCTCGACCTCAAGCGAGCATTTTTTCGACGGGCAGCACGAGAATGGCGCTCGCACCCGCCGCTTTCAAACTTTCCAAGGTTTCCCAGAAGACGTTCTCGCGGCAGACGGCGTGAACGGCGACCTTATCGGCCGAACCATCGAGCGGCACGACCGTCGGTGATTCGCTGCCAGGCAATAGCTTCTTGATCTCGGTGAGCTGACTGCGCGGCGCATGCAGCATGATGTACTTGCTTTCCTTTACTTGCTGAACGCCGTCGATACGCAACTTAATGCGGCGAATCCATTCCTGCTTTTCCGCCGACACCGGCACCGGCGTACTGATGATCGCCGCCTGGCTTTCCAGAATCGTTTCCGCTTCGCGCAAGTGATTGGCACGCAGCGTGGAGCCGGTCGAAACCAGATCGCAGATGAAGTCGGCACGGCCGAGTCGCGGCGCAATTTCCACTGCGCCCGACATCGTCACGATTTCGGCTTGCACATCGTTCTCACGCAAGAACCGACCGAGAATGTTCGGATAGGTGGTCGCGATGCGCTTACCGCGCAGCGACTGCGCGTTCGTGTAATCGGTGCCGTCCGGCACGGCGATCGACAGACGGCATCTGCCGTAATCGAGCACCATCAATTGTTCGAACAGTGGCGCGATGCCATTCGCCTCGAACGCCAAGCGCTTTTCTTCGATGACATTGAGGCCGACGATGCCGAGATCGCACACGTCCTGCTGCACGAGATCGGGAATGTCGTCATCGCGCACGAAGAGCATGTCGAGGGGCATGTTCTCGCCGTAGCACATGAGCTGATCTTTACCGCGGCTGTATTTCAAGCCGCAGCGCACGAGCAGATCGAGCGAGTTTTCGGTCAGGCGTCCGGATTTTTGGAGTGCTACTTTGAGGCGATTCGATTTATCCATGTTCATCCCGTACGCAGCCCGTTGAGCCGCTCTGCAGCGAGGGCGTAGCCGCCATTGCCGTTGGTGAGATAGCGGGCGACGCGTCCGATGGTCGTGACGCTGACGCCGGTCTGTTTGTAGATCTCGCGATAGGGCACACCCTCGCGCAACAACCCCACGACCGCCCAACGATCCGCTAGCGCCTGCAACTCCGCCGGTGTGCACAGGTCGCGAAAGAACGCCCGACATTCATCGACGTTTTCCAACGTGAGAATGGCCGAGAACAAGGCGCGTTCGGCCAGCGCCTCCTGGCGCGGTGTGAGCACTTTGTGGTCTTTCATACTGCGGGGTGATCAGGTGATCTAATGATCCAGTGATTAGGTGATCAGGTGATCAGGTGATCAGGTGATCCAGCCAGAGGCGTCTCGTGTTTGGGGTGGGGGTGTATCAATGTGCTAGCACGTTAATACATTAAGACGCACCCGACAACCCATTCGACTCGCCCGAGGCCGGATTCAGGGATTCCCCTCTGACCTAGATCACCAGATCACCGCTTTGCCCATTACCCACCACCCGTTCCCCTCTGGCCGCGATCACCACATCACGAGATCACCCGATCACCATTCTGCCCATCACCCATCACCCATCACCC
>CAZIXV010000178.1:0-7861 GCA_964543105.1 uncultured Steroidobacteraceae bacterium | reverse complement strand
TCGGTACAGATGTCATTGACCAACTCGTTCGCGTCGCTGAAGTCGGGGACTGGGCGCTCGCCCGTGCGCGGATCGATCGGCGGACGCAGCCGCTGCGATAACAGAGTCAAGCGCATTGCGTTGCCGAGCGCAGTGTCACCATAGAGCCCTGCAATGGACTCAAGTGGGGTAATGTCAGCGGCGTTGCCGATACGCCCACCAAAATTCAACAACCGCCCCAGAGCGCGATCGAGTTCGCCCTCTTCATTCAACAGCGGCTGCAAAGCGGCGATGTCCTCCTCCGTCTGGGGCTCGGCAATGCGCACGACGACCGTCTCGCTCACCGCATCACGCAGCGACTCGCGCAACTGCAAGCGTGCGCGTGCTTCGTACTCGCCGGGTTGGGAAAAAGTCCAACCTGCCTCGCCGAAATACACCGGGATCGTTTCTTCGGTCGTCTCACCCGGCGGGAGCATGGCGTCGGCATCACCGGTCGGCTCGAACCAGGTGATTGGCTGCAAGGTTTGCCATTCGTCGTCGTCCACGCGTTTGTAGTCGAACTGAATCATCCCGTAACCAGGACTCAAGCGATTACGAATCGGCACGGGCTCCTCGGTCAGATTGGTGACGCGAATACGTACAGCGATTGGATAACCCAGCGGATAAGCCGCCGGCTGCGCTTGCAGCTGCACATCGAAGAACGCAGGCTCAGGGGGTGGCGCCTCGTCCGTCGCCTCGACGGTCGGCTCAGCCGCATTCGCCTTGCGCAGCGCAAACAGCGACTTCAGTTCGCGCAGTGCAATTTGCCACTGCGTCTCCGGCTCGGGTGCAACGACGTTCGCGCGTGCGAGCTCGCATTCGGCAGGCGAGGTGCGTCGATGCATGTACGGCGAATTCTTCCGGCCGGGCAGCACATCGCGACTGGCGGCGCTTTGAAAGAAACGAATCGTCGCCGGGCTCAAGGCCATCAATGGCGGCTCGACCAAACGCCATTCGCGTGACTTGCCGGCAGCAATGCAACGCGTCGGCGCCTCGAGCGTGAGTCGTCCGTCCTCCATCGCCGCAGCATCGGCGTGGTCGCGATTCAACGCATGCAACAACTCGTGAACGAAGGTGCGCAGCTGCAACGCTTGAATCGATTCGCTCTCATGGCGTTCAAAAAAACGTTCCGTGGTGCGCGGTGCGACGGCAAAGGCCTCGCGATCTGCCAGATCGAACATGATGCCGAACAATTGCTCGCCCCGATCCGAGATGAGTCCCGGTGTGAACAGCGCATATAAATGTGCATCGGCATGGGGTGGCGCGCGGCGATTGCGCCAAACGGAAACGAATTGATACAGGTCGGCGCGATCGAGTGCGCCGCTCGATGCCTGGTACGGTAGATCGAGATCGTCCTCAGCCAACAACAAATCGATCCCGCCGGAGGCAAGGATCGACTGCAGCGAAACCGGCCCCTCGTCGGTTTCGAATTCGAACGCGATGGGCTCGACTTGTTGAAATGCATCGACCTCCAGCGCGAGCGTGAAGCGCATCTGCGCGCAGGAGGGATCCGAGCACGGCTCCATGGGCCAGAAGGTAGCCCACGCGAACAACGCGATGAGTGCGGTCGTCACGCCCATGAGTGTAAGCGTCGGCCAACCGAAGCGGCGAGGTTTAGGTGCGGCGGCGTCGGTTCGGCACTCGTCCATGGAGGGAAATGGCGCTACGGCGCCAGCGGCGCGCCGCGCCGAATCGGGAAAATCAAAGGGATCATCTGCATCCGCTACGTGTCAACGCTGACGATGGTTCCACCCGTCACCGAACCGCGCCGCGCTGCGATTCTCGACATTGAAACGTGTGGAGTCGCGATGTTCTCAGCTATCGGCGCGCGGAGCCAGAACGGAAATGACACGAAGCACGTAAAGGGCTGCGCGACCTCCCCAGCCAAGAGGTCGCGCAACCACGCGGACATCAAACGCGGTGCATACGCCGACGGATCAAGGGCAGTAGTGCCAGCAACGTGAGGAAGCCGAAGCTGCCACCACCGCTCTTGCGAGGCGCAGGCGCAGCGGCGCCGCCATTATTGTCGCCGTTACCCACACCCCCGTTGTCGCCGCCGCCGTTGTCGCCACCGTTGTCATCGCCACCACCGGGCGGTTGCGTGGGCGCACCTGCGAGTTCGTAGTCATTGACCTGGCCGGACGCCGTCGTGCCCTCGTGCACCGTCTGGATGGCGTTGCCCTCGTCATCGAACTTCGTCAACGTAAGCGTGTACGGACCCTCACCCGTGCCGAGCAATTGAATGTCGTAATCGTCTTCTGGCAACACCAGCAGCCAGCCGAACGTGCCGTCCTCATGCGGCGTTGCGAAGCTGTGAATGCCCGAGTCCAGCTCCTGAAGGAACACGCGGCCGCCGCGCGTCTCGACGCGCTGTCCTTTTGAATTGGTCATAAGAATATCGACCGGACTTTGCGTTCTCACCGTGACCGTATCGGGGAAGGCCGGGCAGGTCTGCGCCTCGACGCGCGCGCCACACTGAGCGGGCGCGTTCGAGAACTCATCGATGTTGTCAGGGTACGCCCCTTCGAGACCACACCCCGCCACGCCTTGCACGATAGGCGAGCCTGGAAAGTTTGTTATCGGCGTACGGTAGTAGTAGCCGTGATCCTGCGTACCTTGCAACAGAACGCTTGAAACGAAATCTGGTGTGTTGACGTGATCACCCACATCCATATTGCCGACTTGCGATTCCATATCGAGATCGGTCGGCGACCACGTGGGCGTACCGTGAACGACGATGCCGGTCTCGTGATAGTTGGTGCCCTTGAGATAGACGACCACCCCCACATGGCCTGCACGCGTCCAATTGTTTTCGATCGGCGCCCAGTAATAGTCGCCACTGGTGACTTTGGCGTACGAAAGATTCTCGAAGACCTCCGGCGCTTGTGCATGAATCGCCTGGAAGCGATCGTAGATATCGTCCATGTAGACGTTGCATTGCTTGTTGAGCAGTTCATCTGGTGTTTGGTAATTGAAATGCTGTTGCAACGCTGCCATCGCCTGACGTGTCTGCGCGAAATTCCCCGGGCTCGGCGTCGGGCCGATGCTGGTCGAGTCAATGTTGTTGCTCGGGTCGAGATCGTTCGATACGGTCGCCGACATCCTGACCTCGGGTTCTCCGAAATCTGATGCATTGATGACGCGCGTAACGATATCGATCACCTCGTAGTCTCCACCCGCAGCGTTGCCGGCGCCCGCCAAGGTCAGCCCTGCGCAATCCACCTTACCGCCGACGAATGTGCCGCTATGCACACAGCGCGCATTCGACACGCTCTTGAAGTGCACGTGATTCGGCAACGGGATGTACAGCACGATGTTCTCCGCAGTCATGTTGCCGAGGTTCGACACCGTCGCCGTATAGGTGATCGTGATGTCATCGCCGCTGCCATGGAGCACGGAAGAAGCCATCATCTCGACATCGACGAATTCGCGCATGTCGCCGTCGATCGGCACGTAGATGCTGCCGCCGCGGCTATAGCCGGTGCGAACATCGCCGTTCTGCGACTGCTCGATACCGACACTCACTCGGACCCAGGTCGGACCGTACAGGCCATCCGGTCGAGTGCCATGGAACTGCATCTGGCACGTCAGCAATCCGGCGCCCCAGTCGCTCCATCGTCGGCCGGGCTGATTGGCTGGACCGCCATAGAGGTAGGTGTAGAAGTCGCCACGGCCCGCACACCCTGTCCCACCGTTGGCATTTCCGAAAGAGAACATGGGTGAGGCCGCGGTGCTGGGGGTTTTGTACAGGGCCTGGCTGCAAGGCAACTCACGAAAGCGACCGCCGTCGGTCAGATCGATGAAGGCGCAGCTCAGCGCGCGCGGCGTGTTGACGCCGGAGTAGCACGGCGAGGGCGTCCACGGATAATCGGGCCCATGACCATAGTGGTACACACAGATTCCGTTCGTGGGCTCCGTCGTAATCGTGACCGATCCGCCCGCAGAGAGCTTCCCGGAAGCGCTTCCCGTGACGTCCGGACTGGTTTGTCCACACGCACCCTGCTCCACGCCGTCGACGACGACGCAAGGCGGCAACGGCATGTCCGGAGGCGACGCGGCCTGCGCGTCGGAGTGGGCGAACGCGGCAACCGCCAGCACGAGAGCGGGCGATGCGCGCATGAATCTCGATTCGAACATTTTGAATGATCTCCCAATGCGCAATAGCGGTGAGCGCAGCCGTGTCTCGTGAGGACACGTTTAGTGGCGCTTCAGGGGGTAATGCGCAGATGGGAAGAAAACTGGCTCAGGCGCCAGGGAATAGACGGTCGTCGACTTATGTCCGTTGCATCGTCTCGAGCGCATCGTGTAGCCACACGCGTGCGATCTGCCAATGTCGTTTCACGGTGGCGGGTGAAAGTTCGAGGGCTTCCGCAGTTTCTTCGATGCTCAACCCGCCGAAGAAACGCAGCTCGACGATCTTGCTCTTGTTCGGATCGATGCTTTCGAGACGATTCAACACACCATCCAGGTCTTCGAGATCGATTTCATTGTTGGGATCCGGCATGTCGAGGCCGGTGAACGTGACTTGCATCCCGCCATCGCGCTTGGCGGCACGCTTGCGGCGCGAGTGGTCGACGAGAATCTCGCGCATCAACTTGGCAAGAATTCCGACAAAGTGGGCGCGGTCGCGCCATTCGATCCGCGAACCACTCGCGAGTTTCAAGAACGCCTCATTGACCAACGCCGTCGGTTGCAAGGTATGGTTGCGCCGCTCACGGGCGAGTTGCGATCCTGCCAGCGCGCGCAGCTGCGGATAAATGGCATTGATCAGCTCGTCACGCGCGCTCAAGTCGCCATCGCGCCAAGAAGAAAGCAGTTGAGTCAGTGGGGCATTCACGGCGAAAAGTGTAAGCAATGCCTGCGTTCGGTGTTGGGTAACAGTTCATGAAAGCATCCGATGAAGCGCAGATTCTGGAGCTGTTCGAGCGTGCGCTCGAACAGGCGTCCGCGCAGCGCGCAGCGTGGCTCGAACAACAGGACGTTCCAGCCTGGATTCGTGAACGCGTTCAACGTTTGATCAATGCCGAGGCGCGGCTCGACGACGAATTCCTGGAATCATCTCCGCTCGATATCGACAGCGACGTCGTACCTCAGATCGGTGAGCGCATCGGCAACTACCAGCTGGTGCGCATGCTCGATGCCGGCGGAATGGGCGTGGTCTATCTCGCCGAGCGTGCAGATAAAGCGTATGAACAACAGGTTGCGATCAAACTCATCCGCCCCATGCATCTGCGCGCCGCCCGCGGGCTGCGCCGCAAGCTGATCGAGCGCTTCGAAAACGAACGAGCGCTGCTCGCACGCCTGAATCATCCGAACATCGCGCGCATTCTCGATGGCGGCACGACGACGGGCGGCCTGCCGTACCTGGTCATGGAACTCGTCGAGGGCCAATCACTCATCGAGTATTGCGATCGAAATACGCTCGACATCCGCGGCCGCTTGCGCCTGTTTCAGAAAGTGTGCAATGGCGTCGAGGAAGCGCATCGCCACCTCATCATTCACCGTGATCTCAAACCGGAAAACATTCTGGTCACGGCAGGCGGCGAGCCGCGGCTACTCGATTTCGGCATCGCACGCGCATTAGAGGAAGCGCCCGACGATGGCGCGACGATGCTCACGGCGATGACGCCGGCGTATGCGAGTCCCGAACAAGTGCGGCGTCAGCCGCTCACGACCCGCTCGGATGTCTATTCACTCGGCGTGGTGTTGTATCAATTGCTGGCCGGTGTACGGCCTTACGATCTTGCACAGCTCACCCCCGCGGAAGCCGAACGCAGGGTGTGCGATTCGAATCCCGATCCGGTTAGTGACGCGACCCTGCGCGCTGAGCTGGGAAAATCAGAACGTGAATGGCGCATTCAGCAAATCACGCCTGAACTCGAACTCATCGTCGCCAGGGCGATGCACAAGGATCCCGAGCGACGCTACGAATCCGCACGCGCGCTCGCCGAGGACATCGCGCGCTTGTTACGCGGCGAGCCGGTGACAGCGCATCCGGATTCGACACTGTATCGCGCGAAAAAATTCGTGGGCCGGCACCGCGCGGCGAGCGCAATCGCGAGCGTTGCGGCCATCGCGATCATCGCCTCCGCGTGTGTTGCGCTCTGGCAAGCCAGCATCGCCCGGCGCGCAGCGAACGATGCCGAGTCCATGAACGAGTTTCTGGTCGAAGTGCTGCAACTCTCCGACCCATTCAACACCGGTCACGAACTCACCTTGAGCGAAGCGCTGGATCAATCCATCCCACTGATCGAAGAACGCTTCGGCGAACGCCCGGATCTATCGGCGCGCGTGCGCTTCTCGATCGGCTACAGCATGTTGAGCCGCTATCGCATCGAGGAGGCCGCAGAGCAATTGGAACGCGCGCTCAAAGACAGCGAACAGGAATTCGGCGCGCACGATGTGCGCACGTTGCGGGTGCTCGAGGGCGTCGCCGGCTTGCGGTTCGAGCAAGGCCGCGTCGATGAGTCGATGGCGCTTTACCGGCAAGGCATGCAGATCATGCAAGCCCGACGGCTGCAAAAGGATCCGCTGTACATCTCGATGGTCGGCAATCTCGGCAATCTCCATTTGATTCAAGAGAACTACGCCGCCGCCGACGAGTTGTTTACCGAAACACACAAGGCGTTGGAGTTGCAGGGACGCGAAGACACCTTGGATGGCGCGAATCTCTTGAGCAATCTTGCGCACACCGCGCATGGGCTCGAGGATTTCGATCGCGCCGATGAGCTCTACGGCCAGGCACAGAGTGCGTATCTGAAACTCTTCCCCGAAGGCAATCCGGACTTGGCGTTTCTCCTCAACAATCGCGCAATGCTCGCGGAAGATCGCGGCGACAAGGCGACCGCGCTACAACTGCATCGCGACTCGCTGGCAATGCGCCGCAAACTCATTCGCGGCGATCATCCGATGATTGTCGTGGCGCTGACGAATGTGGCGCGGCTCGCCATCGAAGCGAGCGACCCCACTGCGGCGGATCATGCCGAGCAAGCGGTGGAAATGGCCGATCGCGTCTACACCGAGCCGCACATGCGCCATGCGGGCGCGTATGTGGCGCTGGCCGAAGTGCGCTTGGCGGAGAATGCTTTGGCAGCCGCGCAAACCGCGTGGCGCCGAGCAAATGAGCTGATATCGCAAACGGATGCGCCGCCAAGTGCTATCCGCAATCTGACGCGCGTCAAGGACTTGATCTGCGCCCGCGAGTCTGCGGCGGAGATATGCACGTCGTAACAGCTGCGTGCGATGCGCGACCGGCGCTGCAACGAGCACCGGCCGCTATAAACCGATGGAATTACGGCTCGATTTGACCGCGAATCTCGCCGGGCTTGTGAGCAGCGCTATGCACGTTCACATACAACTCGCCTGCCTTGAAGCTGGCGTACTGTTCGTCCGTCAGCTTCGAGCCTTCCGGTACGTTCCAGGTGTTGCCTTCTTTGACGAGCGTGATGATGGGTGGTCCGTTCTTGCCACGCGGCGCGAGATGGATATGCGCCGCAATGCCTTCGACGCCTTTTGTCGTAACGCTACCCGATACGGTTTTGTCGTCGTTGACGGTGATCGTGCCGCTACCCGTCGCAGCGGTCTCCACTGCCGGCACTTCTTCCTTACCGCTCAACGTGACTTTGACGTCGGCGGCGATGCTCGCGGCGCCAAAGGCCATACAAAATGCAAACACGAGCGCCCGCGCGCCGCGCAAAGACGCCAGATTACGAATAGACATGTCTCTCACCTCTTATTGAAAGTCGATCGCGACTGCGTGCGGACGCATCCGCGCACAAAGGAACGCGGGCGGATTAAGCCGCCCGCGCTCGATTTGTTCCCCGGGAGATCTCCCCGGGTTGGC
>CAZIXV010000177.1:0-7873 GCA_964543105.1 uncultured Steroidobacteraceae bacterium | reverse complement strand
CTCCTGGTCAACCGACGTCGCGAACGCTGACCGCCGCCCACCTATTGCGTAGCGATGCGTGGGCGGCTTCGAGTGCCTTGAGCTAGCACTCAGAACCGATAGCTCACATCCATGCCGACCTGACGACGGTAGGGCAGGGCCGCTTGGATCGAGAACAATCGGAAGCCCGTCGGATCGCCGGCAGGATCGCCTTGATACGAAATCGATTCGAGGGTGTCGTCATCGAACACATTGCGCACCCAGAGTGACGCCGACCATTGCTCCGCTTCGAGCCCAACCGACAAGTTGAGATCGAACGAATCACCTGTCTCGGTGACGTTGAGGAGCGAGGCGTAGCGCGAACCCACATAGATACCATCAGCGCGCGCTCGCCAATCGAGCGAGCTGTTCAAAGGTTCGCGATATTGCAGATACGCCGTGGCGGAGAGATCAGGAACGAAGCCTTCTTTGCGGCCCGTAATGTCGGCCGTCTGCGTGATCGGATCGCCGCCGAAGTAGCGATAGACGATGTTGCTCGTCGAACCATGCTTGAAGTCGACTTCCGTCCACGTCGCCGCACCACCGACTTCGATCGCATCGGTGATGAGGAAGCGGCCTTCCACTTCGATGCCGTAGACATCTTCATCGCCAGCGATCGCCGCTTGACCCGAGAACGCCTCGCGGTTCGCACCGCCCAAGCCGATATCGATCGTGCCATTGCCGTTGAAGTCGATCTGCGCGCTCTTCGTATCCTGCTTGCCGTCCCATTGCGAATAGAAGAGGGCGGTATTCAAGATCGCGCGACCATCCGCGAGCGTACTCTTGAGGCCGATCTCATAGTTCAGAACTTTCGATTCGGGAACGACGAGCGGGATGCCCCAGCTCGTGGCGAGTTGCGCGCGGCGTTCCGGCGTCAGGAACAACAGTTGCGGATTGCCTTGCGTCGGTTGGTTGCCCCTCGCCACGTTGAGATACAGGTTCGTGTCATCGTTGGCTTTGAAGCTCACGAGTAATCGTGGCAGAAAGGCGTCGCTGTCAACGACGAGACCCGCCAAACCCGGTCCTTGCGGCGGCGCCGTGATCTTGTCGTTTTGATAGCGACCTTCGACCGCCACCTCGAGCCGATCAGTCACATCGAAACTCAGCGACGCAAACACGGCTTTGTTTTCGATCTCCTTGGGATTCGGCGCAGGCGCAGTCACCGTCCCCGTCAACCCAGGTATTTGAAACGTAGGGATCGTGCCGTACGCGAAGCGTGCCTGGGTGTAGTAGTCCTGCTTGAGGTAGTACAGGCCGCCCATCCAGCGCAGCCGCTGCGTCGTATCGGAGCTCAGCCGGAACTCTTGTGTGATCGTGTCCTGCTCGCGATAGGTTTCGGCCCAATACGCATCGACGTTCGTCAGGTCGTAATCCATGACCGACTCTTGTTCTTCGGTCTGGTAGCTGCTCAACGAGGTAAAGGTCAGATCAGCGGGTAATTCAATCTCGAGATTGAGCGAGGCCGTGTACATATCGCGCTCGGTTCGCGGCTCATCGAAGAACAGCGTGCCCGGCGCGGTCGGCAATGAATCGTTCATATCTGGCCGGCCGTGAAAGCGCAGTTCACCGCAATACATCGTAGTGGGTCGACCGTTGTTCGTGACAGCGGGGTCGGCAAAGGGTCCGCAATTGTGATCGGCCTGCCGCGCCAAGAGCTGGGAGGCAGGAGAACCGTCGATGTTCTGCGTATAGGAAAGACGCATCAGCGCGGAGATGCGATCGCTCGGGGTCAGCAATGCCGTCAACACGCCGTATGCATCGCGCTGTTCACCCAGCCGCTCGCCGCTGGTCGCATCCTTGTATTGCCCGCCGCGGAAGTCGTAACCACCCACGACTCGCATCGCAAGTACGTCCTCGACCACCGGGATGTTGACGCTCAGGCGTCCGCCGTAGTCGCGATACTGAGCCGCCGATGCATCGAGTTTCGCTTCGAACTCATCATGCGGACGCTTCGTGATGAAGTTGATTGCGCCAGCGAACGTCGAACGACCGAAATATGCCGACTGCGGACCTTTGATGACCTCGACGCGCTCGATGTCATCAAACGCGATACCGGCGGTCTGACCGGAATAGTAGATGCCATCGATGAACACTGAGGCGATATCGCGCGTCGTGTCACCTGCAGGGGTGACCTGTGACATGCCGCGAATCGCCATGCGCGAGATGCTGCGATCACCGGGCGTGAAGAAAACCAGGCCCGGCGTGTTCGCTGAAAGATCCTTAAGATCGCCGATGCCGCGCGCTGCGATCTCGGCATCGCTGAATGCATTCACCGTCAATGGAATATCCTGCACGCTCTCGTCGCGCTTACGGGCGCTCACGATGACTTCATGCAGAATGTCGCTGCGGCTCACTGATTGACTGTCGGCTGATTGTTGGGCGATCACCGGCAGGCTGACCGTCACACCCACTGCCATGCTTGCGCCTGTCATCAAACGGCGAAACGTTGGTCGGCTTTTCATCTCGTTCCCCTTGGCTAAACAGAAACGGCCGTGTCTTGCGACCCGGCCGTGTTGTCATGTCGTTATTTAAGTCGCACGCTCACCTCAGCGATCGAAAGAGCGCTCCGGTGGTGTCATCTCGAGCGTAGCGGCTGGGTTCGCGATCATCTTCGGATGCATGCGCTTGGCGAGCGCGATGATGTCCGAGGGAACCTCATCGACCGACCACACTTTGTGGCCGATGGCGCGAGCCATGAGCGCGCCTTTGATGTCGCCCATCTTCATCCAGGAGCGCCAATCGGTGATGCTTTGATAGTGCATGACTGCATCGGCACTCGGGCGCGATGCATCGAGCACTTGGCTGATGCTGCCTTGATACGTCGCCATGTCGTTGCCAGAGTAGGGCGCACGTCCCGACGTGATCGGCGTCATCGTGGCGGAGACGTCCTCTTGCAGCCAGATCGTGTCCTGGTGCTGCGCCAATACACCGAGGGAAGACTTCATCTTCATCGTTACGCCCGGCGTCTTTTCCGGTGCGGCAACGCCCTGCGGCGTTCTGACTGAACTCACGGGGCCGAATCCCATGTGCTCGAGGTCGTTCATTTCGCCGGTAATGGGATTACGCCACTTACCGTCGATCGCTTTGCCCGTTTGCAGGTCGATGTAATACGAAAGCTCGACGATGGTGACTTTGAAGTTGTCATCGGCCTGACGCTCGAACTGATGCCAACTGACGACGTAGTTGTTGAACAGTGGCGTGACCGTGGTGCCAACGACGCCATAGCGCGGACCGCGCATCCACCAAAAGGCAATGCGGCCGTCCAGACTCCCGCGCAATTTGATCAGTGCATTCAGCACTGCCTTCGGGTCGGCTGCGTTCAAGCGGCCGCTGGTCGCAGCGGATCCTGCAGCGCTTGCAAGGGCAGGTGTCGCTGCGCCAAGTGCAGCGCCGGCAACGATGAAGCTTCGACGATTCAGCATGAAGTCTCCTTTACGTTCGAGGGACATCCGTTCATCTGCTAGAACGGACGGCATCGAGGTATGCTGCGAACGGGGGCTGGCGACTAGCAATGAATGTTTCGTCAACGACAGCGCTATTTCGTGAACGACAGGGCGCTTTCCGCGAACGAACGCGAACGACGTGAGTGGCTATCTGATGAGCGCGCGAGTTTCACGAATTCAAATTTCCGAGCGCATGGCGTTGATCGTTTCGGTGCCCGTCTTGTTGGCGCTGGCGCTGGGCTGGTTTCGAGCGGGCACGATGGCTCGCGAACTGTCACTGCTTTACGCAGTTCTGTTCTGGCTCTGTATCTGGATGGGTTATTGGGCGGCTGCCGGCGGCTTCACGCTGCTATTGGAACGGATTGCACCGGCTTTGAAGCGCCGACCCTGGCTACTGCTTTCGCTTGGTGGATTGTGCGCGAGCGCCGCATCGGCTTTTTATCTCGAACCGTATCTCGGCTTGTTCGAATCATGGCTTTCAGAAGAGCGACAGTTGCGTATCGCACAGATGGGTTCGCTGCCACTGACGACACGTCTGCCGATGGCCATGCTGAACTCAGCACTCGGCGTGATCATGTGGGTCGTCGTCAACTTGTTCGCGCTGCGCATCAGCGACAAGACATCACCAACGGCGAACAAGGCATCGCCGTCAGAGACGGCGCAGGCACACCATTCGGCTCAGATCACCGAAAACGCTTCCGATGACGAAGAAGTGATTGCGGAAGAGGCGGTGAGCCTTCCAACGAACCTGTTTGGCGATGACATCGCATTGCACGACATCATTGCGCTGCAAGCGCAGGATCATTACGTGATGGTGTATTTGCCGCAGGGCAAACGGCTCGTCCTATGCAGATTTCGCGACGCCATCGCTGAGCTTGGGTGCGTCGACGGCGCTCGGGTGCATCGATCCTGGTGGATCAGCGGCGCGGCAGCGCGGCAAGCGCGACGCGAGTCCGGCAGCCTGAACTTCAAAGTGAGCGACGACCTGGTGATACCCGTGGGCCGTACATGGCGCGAACAGGCGCAACGTCTGCGCACGAGCAGCATCGATCACTTAAAGAGTTCTGTTCGTGTTGACCTGTCGAAGCAGCAGAACTCCGTTCGTGCTGAGCCTGTCGACGCCTAAGAATTCCGTTCGGGCTGAGCCCGTCGAAGCACCAAGAACTCCGTTCGGGCTGAGCCCGTCGAAGCACCAAGAACCCCGTTCGTGATAAGCCTGCAGAAGCACTAAAACTCCGTTCGTGCTGAGCCGGTCGAAGCACTAACCACTCCCCCTCACGGCGCGACCTTGAAATCAATTCCCTGCGCCAGCGGCAATTCACGGCTCCAATTGATCGTCGTCGTTTGACGGCGCATGTAAGCCCGCCATGAATCCGAACCGGATTCGCGGCCACCGCCCGTGTCCTTCTCGCCACCGAAGGCGCCGCCGATCTCCGCGCCGGAGGTGCCGATATTGACGTTCGCGATGCCGCAGTCGCTGCCCAATGCAGACAAGAAGCGTTCGGCGTGTTGTACGTTCGTCGTGAAGATGGCGGAGGAGAGACCGTGGTCGACCGCGTTGTGCATCTCGATCGCAGCATCGAGCGTGTCGTAGTCGACGAGATACAAAATCGGCGCAAACGTCTCCGTGCGCACGATCTCCCAGTCGTGTTTCGCGCGCACGATTGTCGGCGCCACGAAATGCCCCGGTCCTTCGAGCACCTGGTTTCCAAATAGCACCTCACCTCCCGCGCGCTGCGCGGCTTGAATGGCCGCGCTGTAACGCTCGATAGCCCACGTGTCGATCAAAGGCCCCATCAACGTGCCTGGCTCCATCGGATTGCCGATGCGCACTTGCGAATAGGCGCGTACGAGCCGTTCTGCCAATTCCGCCGAGCGTGAGCGATGCACGAGCACACGACGCGTGGTCGTACAGCGTTGACCCGCCGTGCCCACCGCGCTGAATACGATCGCAGGCACTGCAAGATCCAGATCCGCATGTTCATCGACGATGATCGCGTTGTTACCACCGAGTTCGAGCAAGCTCTTGCCCAGCCGCGCCGCAACGCGTTGCCCGACTTGACGGCCTACCGCCGTCGATCCCGTGAACGAGACGAGATCGACGCGTCGATCGTCCACGAATTTTTCGGCAAGCTCGTTGCCTGTACTAATGAAGAGTTGAAACACGCCCGGATAACCTTGCGCTTCGAGCACACGGTTGACGAGGCGCTGAACGGCGATGGCGCATAACGGCGCCTTGGGCGAAGGTTTCCACACGCACACATCGCCGCACACGGCAGCCAACAACGCGTTCCACGACCACACCGCGACAGGAAAATTGAACGCGCTTATGATCCCGACGACACCGAGCGGATGCCATTGCTCGTACATGCGATGTTGCGGGCGCTCCGAGTGCATCGTCTTGCCGTAAAGCATGCGCGATTGGCCCACGGCGAAGTCGGCGATGTCGATCATCTCCTGCACTTCGCCATCGCCTTCGGCTTTGATCTTGCCGGTTTCGAGCGTCACGAGCGTGCCGAGCGCATCCTTGTGGGTGCGCAGTTCCTCGCCGATCAAGCGAATGATTTCGCCACGCTTCGGCGCAGGCACCATGCGCCATTCGAGGAATGCTTCGCGCGCTGCGACCATGATGCGTTCGTAATCCACCGCGGTGGCGGTACGCACCCGGCCGAGCACTTCACCCGTCGCCGGATTCGTCGATTCCAGAATCGGCGCCTCGCTGTCATCGGACCAACCGCCATTCGCGGACCAGGAACCCGAATAGATTCCACCCAGCTCGAGTGCTGCTGATGTGTTCATCACTTACCTCGTAGCGCGTTGATGTCCCGCGCGGCCGCTGACGACGACGCTGGCGGAAAGTTCTTTACCGGCGCCCTCGGCGTAATGTTTGCCGAAACGGTTTTCCAGCACGTCGGTGAGGCGAAAGTCCTCCTGACGTACGAAGCCTCGGTAACGATCCTTACCTTCGAGCACGAGATCGACAACGGCGCATACGCCAGAAGCCGTCGTGACTTGGATCGCAGACCACAGGCGTCCCGCAATCATTTGCGGATACACCTTGTTGACGTAGTTTTCTTCGCGCAGAAAACCATCTTGCATGCCCATCACCGCGACATAGATGACGACGACATCCTGCAGGGTTTGGGGCACCGCGTTTTCGAGAATGCGTTTGAGCGTGTCGCGATCGTGATTGAGTTTCAGATCGTTCATCAGCAAGCGCATCTGCTCGCAATGACCGGGATAACGCATCGTCTTGTAGTCCATGTTCTTGACGCGCGCACCGTAGGTTTCTGCAAGCGAGCCCAATCCGCCCGAAGTATTGAACGCCTCATACAACGTGCCGTCGATTTCGATCTCTTCGAGCCCTTCAAGCGGTGCGACTTCGATGCGGCGTCCATGCACGATGGCTTCGCACGGATTGCCGTATTCGTTGATGAGCCCTTCGGTCGACCAGGTGAGCGAATACTTCAAGACGTTGTTGGGGTGTTGCGGCAGGGCGCCGACACGCAGCTTCACGGTACGCACTTCTTCAAAGTGGCCAATGAGTTCGTTCGCTGCAATCGAAATGAAACCGGGCGCAAGTCCGCTTTGAGGGACGAAGGCCTGCTCTGCGCCATCGGCGATGCGCCGCACGGCGCAAGTCACCTCGACGTCTTCGGTGAGATCGAAGTAATGCGTCCCCGCGCGGCGTGCTGCTTCGGCGACGCCCACATTGCAATAAAAGGGGAGACTCGAAATCACGGCGTCGACGGGATGCTTTTGTAAGTGCGCATCGAGCGCTTTGCTATCCGACGCGTCGATCGTGTGCGCGTGCAGGTGCGGTAGTCCGTGCGCATCGACGACCGTCGTCGCCGCGGTGGCACTCACATCGCCTACATGCACATCGTACGAACCCGACTCTGCGAGAAGCCCTGAAATCAAAGCGCCTATCTTGCCGGCGCCCAAGATGAGAACTCTGTGCATGCAAGCGACTCCGCAAAGGTGGGCCATTTAAGACTTGTATCGCGGATGTGTAAATCAACGCCCGGTTCGGTATGCAATGTGTACAAGCTACGGTGTACGATCACCGGCTATGACTCGCAATCCAACCCTCGTCGAATGGCATCCGGCCAGCTGGCAAAGCAAACCGGCTCAGCAACAACCTACCTATACGGATAAGCCCGCATTGGATGCAGCCGTGGCCGCGCTCGCGCGTCTGCCACCGCTTGTCGTCTCGTGGGAAATCGAAGCGCTCAAGGAGCAGATCGCAGCCGCTCAGCGTGGCGAATGCTTCGTGCTTCAGGGCGGCGACTGCGCCGAGAGCTTCGAGGACTGCCAATCCGACAACATCGCGAAGAAGCTGAAAATCCTGCTGCAGATGAGCCTCGTGCTCGTCCACGGCCTGAAAAAGCCGGTCGTGCGGGTAGGGCGCA
>CAZIXV010000176.1:5872-7921 GCA_964543105.1 uncultured Steroidobacteraceae bacterium | reverse complement strand
CGGGCCGAATCGAATCGCAAGTCATCGATTGCGAAATCGAAGGCAAGATTCCCGCGGAGATCGCCGGTACGTTCTTTCGCGTCGGGCCTGACTATCAGTACCCGGCAGATCCCAAAAACATTCCCTTCGATGGCGATGGCCATATCAGCGCCTTTCGCATCGCGGGCGGACGCGTCGACTACAAGGATCGCTTCATTCGCACCCAGCGATTCAAAGCCCAGGATGAGGCACGGCGCGCCTTGTTCGGCGTGTATCGCAATCCCTTCTTCGATGATCCGAGCGTCGCGAACCTTTCGCGCGGCACCGCCAATACGCATGTGATGTTTCATCACGGCAAGCTGATGGCGCTCAAGGAAGACAGCCCGCCGGTCGTCGTGCATCCCGAAACGCTCGAGACATTGGATGACTACTACACGCTGAACGGACAACTGAAGAGCAAGACCTTCACCGCGCATCCAAAGATCGATCCGGAAACCGGCGAGATGATTGCCTTCGGCTACGAGGCGAAGGGGCTCGGCACGGATGATGTGAACGTGTTCAGCATCGATCGCAGCGGCAAGATGCTTTGGGAAGCGTGGATCAAGGTTCCTTACGTCAGCATGATTCACGACTTCGCGGTCACACAGAAATACATCGTGTTCTATGTGATGCCGATGGCGCTGGCCATGGATCGCATGAAGCAAGGCGAAGTGCATTGGGCTTGGGATTCCTCACTGCCAACGTACCTCGGCGTGATGCGCCGCGGCGGCGACGGCAAAGACATTCGTTGGTTCAAGGGCCCGGAGCGTTGCGCGACTCACGTCATGAGCGCGTTCTCGGAAGGCGATCGCGTCTACATCGACGTGCCGATGGCGCAAAGCAATCAGTTTGGTTTCTTCCCGCACGTACAAGGTCAGTTCGATCCGGAAAAAGCGCAAACGCGCATGACACGCATGTCGGTCGATGTATCGAAAAAGAGCGCGCGCGGGTACAACATGGAGGAGCTCTACACGCACCGCGGCGAACTGCCGCGCATCGATGAACGCTACCTCACCCTGCCCTATAGCGTGGGCTTCTTGATGGTGTCCGATCCTACGAAGCCACGACATCCGAAACTGGCAAGCGGTCGCATGTCGAACTGTTACGTCAAGATGGATCACTCCACACGCAAGTCATCGACATTTTTCGTCGGCGACGATTCGACGTTGTCGGAAGGTGTTTTCTTTCCGCGTAACGACAACGCACCAGAGGGCGATGGCTACATCGTTGGCGTAGCAACGCGCCTGCTGGAAGATCGCCGCACGGATCTGGTGATCGTCGACACCGCACAAATGGACGCAGGTCCAGTCGCCATCGTGAAACTCCCCATCCGCGCCCCCGGCCAGATTCACGGCTGGTGGTCGTCGGCAAAGGACTTGGCGACGGCATGAGCGGGATACGGCCAACGGGCTACGGCCAACGGGTTACGGCCAAACCATTCCCTCCCCTGCGAAGCGGGGGAGGGTTAGGGAGGGGGCTCCTCTTAGTGTCTTACGGGCTACGGGCGACGGCCAACGGCCAAGCCATTTCCTCCGCTGCGCAGCGAGAAGGGTTAGGCGCTCCGCGCACATGCGGAAGAATAGAGAAGAAGCGAAGACCCCCTCCCTACCCTCCCCCGCTACGCAGGGGAGGAAATTCTGTGGCTGCGCCCGCCCCCTCTTGCCGTAACCCGTAGCCCGTTACCCGTGGCCCGCGCCGCCCGCGTAGCGCCTGCTCGGCGCTACGCCTCATTCTCCTTCAGCCACTCATCGATCATCAGCGTGCCCTTGCGTACGTGCATGCGCATCATCGATTCGGCGACGTCGGGATGGCCGTGCAAGATGGCTTCGATGATCGCCAGGTGCTCGACGTTACCGGCGAAAAATACTTTGCTGCGATACGCGGAAAAATGCCGCGTCTGTCGCACGACGATTCGTAAGCGATCCAAGAAAGCATCGAGGTACGGATTCTGGGAGGCCGTGATGATGAAGCGGTGCAGATCCTCGTTTGCGGCCGTGTAACCGGCGTAATCCTCCGCTTCGGTGGCAGCGA
>CAZIXV010000176.1:4610-5772 GCA_964543105.1 uncultured Steroidobacteraceae bacterium | reverse complement strand
CGTACACGGCATCGTGCTTCCCGTCGGGCACGGGTAGAAAGCGCACATTGCCGCCGAGGCGCGCGAGATTTTCCGCCATTTTTCGTGAGGCGTCGAACGATACGATCGCATCACGTTCGCCATGCACGACGAGCACGGGCAATGTGCTCAGTGCGCTGTAAGGGTATCGCTCAGGATCGATCGCGCCTGCGGCGGGAGAGATGGCCGCCCAAAGATGTGGCGCGCGCATGCCCAAATGCCACGTGCCTTCGCCGCCCATCGAATTGCCCATGAGATAGATGCGCTGGCGGTCGATCGGATACTCCGCCTGCACGATCTCGAGCGCCGTTAATACATCGCGCTCGGCAGGTTCGGGATCGACACCATCTTGCGGCAAAACGACGCCGGCAATGGTACTCGGCCGCGGACGCGGCATCGTTGCGTTCGCCAACACCACCGGCAAATGATTGCCCCAGCCGGAGTTCGGGCTGTAGCCCATTGGGCTCAGCACAGCCCAGCCGCGTGTTTCTGCCTCTTCGAGCAAACGCGGCTGCGACAACACACTGTTGTGATCGCCGTTCGAACCATGCAACACCACGACGAGCGGTAATGCTGAGCGCCCATCCCATGCCCTCGGTACGATCAGCCGATAGGGTTCAAAACGCGCCGACTCCGGCAGCCAATAGTGTCGTTCGTGATTGCCCTTTGCGCGCGTCAGCGGATCGTTGCCCCGCTCCGCCGCATCGAGCAACTCGAATGCGCGATCGAGCGTGCGCCGAAAATCGAAGCCACGCACTTGCCGCGTGCCATCGTTCAAACCTTTTACGACATCGCTCGGATAGAGAATCGAGGCGCGCATTGCATCGTTGAGATCCAACGCATCGGCGCGCGCGTCGATACGTTGCAAATCACGCTGCAGATGCTCGACGACGAATACACGTCGCGCCGTGATCCCGAACGCTGTTTCATCTTGAATGGCGCGCACGACGATCTCGTAGCTGCCATCGGCAACGCCGCGTAATGACAGCGCCATCCGATGCGGCGCCTCGAGAAGATCGAACCCATGGGCGGTTGAACGGGTCAACCAACGCACCTCATCAGCGGGTCCACGCGCCCGCCAAGCGCGCAAGCCGACTTCGAAGGTGATCGGCGTTAGCTTGGGCGGCGATGCGAGAAAGCGCTG
>CAZIXV010000176.1:0-4510 GCA_964543105.1 uncultured Steroidobacteraceae bacterium | reverse complement strand
ATCAGCGCGACCGTGTCTTCGATGAACAGCCATTGCAAATCATCGATGGGTTCGACCGCCGCAGATGCAGCGAGCATCGCCATGCTGCCAATCGCCATCACCACCTTACGTAACCCCGCCTTCACGGCTTCGCGCAGATGAAATTCGCGGCATCGTTCGTATCGCCACGGCCCTTGTATTTCACGACCTGGGGGTACGGACACAGCGGACGCGTCATCGTCACTTTGCCCTGCTCGAGCTTCGAGGCGACCAAGCGTTCGGGCGCACGACCGTTCTCCACCCACTCCACGATCGCCATCAGCATGTCGTGCTCGGGATCCGGGTTAGAAATTTGTTCGTAGGTGGCGCCGAAGTTGTCGGCGCCTGCACCGCCGCGGCAATGATCCACGCCCGGTGCGAGATACATCCGATAGAACTCGCGCGTTTTCTCAGGCCCCAGGTAGCGCTCGACACTCTCGTAATAATCGATGGTCGATTGCACCGGCACGATCTGATCCGTCCAGCCGTGATAGCTGATCAACTTGCCGCCGCGGCGTTGAAACGCTTCGAGATTGGGATTCGTGAACGACGAGCCGGGCACAGCCGCTTCTACCAACGGGATATCGCGCGTCGCGTCGAATTTCGTGAAATCCCAATCCGGATCGCCGTAGCCCCACTGCGCGAAAACTTCACCTGCTCTGCCGGGCGAATCGATCGGCGAAAAGGCAACGCCCGGATCGAACGCCGGATAGAGCACGGCCCCATCGTCAGCCAGGATCGGCCCGAGTAGCTGCTTGGCGATCTTTGCTTTCTCGGCGCTCAGTCCCGGCGTTTTGGCGACATCGAAACGGCAACGCCTTGGCTGATTGAGCACGCCATCGCGCACGCCATCGTCGGCATCGCAGCCTTTGACCGCCGCATCCGCAATACTGCGCCATTCGGCGCGTGACAGGCTCACCTCAGGCTGATGTTGCGCAATCAACGCGCTCGCGAGCCAGCGCGCGGAGATGCCCACGATCGACGTACCGTGAGCGCCGGCGATGACGCCATCGTAGTCCGCGGGATAGCGCTGTACTTCGTTCATCGCCTGCATGCCGCCACCCGAGCAGCCGGTGAAGTAACTATGGTGCGGAGCCCGTCCGTAATGCGCCGCCATGATCTTCTTTGCATTCACGGCCGTGAGATGTTGACCGCGGTGACCCAAGTTCTCCAGGCGGCGCGGATGACCGATCGCCCAATTCACTTCGGTGATCTTGTGGCCCGTATCGGTGCTGACGCTCGCAAAGCCGCGATTCACGCCGCGCGCCAACGTTTCGTAACGAAAGAAGCCCGCGAAGCCGCCATTGCCTGCGCCGAGCATACGGCCGTTCCAATCATCCGCAGTGGGCAGCCAGAGCTCGAAGCCGATTTCGTCTTCGATCACGCCTTCGACACGGCAGAACGGCGCGTTCACGGGCGCACGGAAACGATCGTTTTCGGTGGGCAACGGCGCAAGCCACTCTGGATCAGGCACCACTTCGGTGGTGCGCACGACGCGCACGTCCGGAATACGAATCGTCGTCAGGTGCTTGCAAGCAAGCGTGTCGCTCCCGGTATCGGCAAAACCAGAAGCACTGAGGGTCGCCATGGTCACAGCGCTTGCGAGCTTTAAAAACCTCATGCTCATGTCTCGTTCGAATGGGCGGGAATGGAGTGCGGAGGTGGCACCGCGGCATCGGGCGGCGAAGCTCCCCAGCGATGAATCAGCACATGCCGCGCACGCAGCATTGAGGTGACGCCTGCGGCAACGGAAATGCCGCACACCAGTGAGATCGACCAGCCGAGCTTCGCTTCATCCTGAAACAAGTAATCGGTCGCCAAACCGACAGCGAGCGGCCCGCCGCCACCGCCGACGACAGCCAGCAAGAAACCACCCGCCGCAATCGACTGCCCGCGCACCGCGCTGGGCATGACGAGCAACATCGGCGCCGTCGCCAGCGATGCGATAGCGCTGAACGAAAACGCCAATGCGCTGAACAGCGTCAATGCAAGCGTGTAGTTCGGTACGAGCGGCAGTAGCACGATCGACGGCCCCAGCACGGCCGAACCGACGAGCACGATCTTGACGACACGCTCGAGCGTGCGCTGTCCGTCCGCACCTTTGGCGAGCACGCCAGTGGTAATCGCACCGGCAATCGCCGAGACGATGAAGATCGGCCCGAGTGTTTGCCCTGCGCTATGCGGTTCGAGTCCCCAACGCCTGATGAAGAACGTCGGCATCCATGCGGCCTGCGCAAATTGCACGAGCATGATGAGCGTCGTGCCGATCACGTACGGAATCAGGAAATCGCCCGTTGTGCGTAGTGCGACGAACAAGGAACGCGAGTTCGTCGGCGAGTGACGCGCGGCAATCGCAGCGTCGGTACGTGCAGGTTCGCGGACGGTAAGAAAGATGAGCACCGCAACTACGATGCCGGGCGCGCCGATACAAATGAACAAGCCTTGCCAGGGTGCGAAGTGAGCACCGAACACGGTGAGTCCGCCGGTGGCTTCCAGCAGTTCGAGCGTCCACCCGCCCAGCAACAACGCCAAGCCCACGCCGAGTGCGGGACCTAAGAGATAAATCGCACCGACGCGCGCGATGCGTTCGGGAGGCACGACGTCGGAAAGGATCGAAAGCGCTGCCGGTGAAAAGCCCGCTTCGGAGACTGCGGTCGTCGCGCGCGCCAACAACAAACCCACGTAAGTCGACACCATGCCGCACGCGGCCGTTGCCATGGACCACACCGTGACGCAGGCGCTGGCAAGACGCACTCGATTCGAACGATCGACCGCGAGCGCGAGCGGCAACCCCGCAACGGCGTAACACAGTGAGAACGCAATCCCTTGCAGCAATCCGACTTGCGTATCACTGAGCCCAAAGGCCGCTTTGATCGGCTCGACGACGAGGCTGATGATCTGCCGATCTATATAAGAGAGTGTCGAGCCGACAAGCAGGATCGCCAGCACGTAGATGCTTGCGCCGGATCGCGGGCGAGCCTCATCCCCCATGCGTCACCTCTTAGCGTTGTTTGTCCCGCACCTCAGCATATCGTTAACGATCTCGTCAACTATCTTGCGCAAAAACAGGATTGGTGCGATACATAGCCGCGCAAAGCGCCATGGATTGTCAACCATTTCCGAGACAGGTGCTGGAGTTTTTTCGTTTGCGCAAACCCATTTCCATTCATGCCGTCGGCGACATCGCCCCGCGCCGGGACGACCCGGCCGCGATTTTTGCGGGCGTCGCAGACGCCTTAGGCGACAGCGATGTGCGCGTCGGGCATCTCGAGTGCCCTTTATCCGAGCGCGGCACGCCCTCGCCGAACGCGAAGTTGGCGATGCGCACGTTGCCGCGCGTCGCAGCTACGCTGCGCGAAGTCGGGTTCGACGCCCTCTCGCTGGCCGGAAATCACGCGCTCGACTTCGGCGCAGGCGCTCTCGCCGACACGCTCGTTACATTGAACGCAGCCGGCATCGCCGCGTGCGGTGTGGGCGCAACGCTCGCTGCGGCGCGCGCCCCGGCGCTGATCACGCGCGCGGAGCGACGCATCGCCGTGCTTTCTTATTGCTCCATTTTGCCGACCGGTTATGCCGCCGAGCGCGCGCGCCCTGGCTGCACGCCGATGCGGGCCTACACGCATTTTCATCATGTCGAGCCGGATCAGCCCGGCACGCCTCCGCAGGTTATGACCTTCCCCGACCCAGGCGATCTGCAAGCGCTCATCGATGACGTACGCACTGCGCGCGCACAGGCGGACATCGTGTTGATCTCGATTCATTGGGGCCTGCACTTCACGCGCGCAACACTCGCCGACTATCAACGCGTCGTCGCGCATGCGGCCATCGATGCCGGCGCGCACGCGATCCTCGGTCATCACCCACACGTGCTGAAGGCGATCGAGCTGTATCAAGGCCGGCCAATCTTTTACAGCCTCGGCAACTTCGCCATCGAGCAGCCGCACGTCTTCAACGCCGACGTGCATCGCGAACAATCGTTCGCAGACATCAGCCGCCTGAGCAGTGGTTGGCAACCACAAGCGAAGTTCATGACCCCGCCCGATACGCGCTACTCAGCGATCGCACGACTCGAGATCGATGACGAGCACGTCACCGCATCCTTCGTGCCGTGCTACATCGACGATGACTCGCGCCCGATCGCGCTACGCCCCGGCGATCCGCACTACGATGAAGTCGTCGCGTACCAAAGCGAGGTCACCGGCGAAGCCGGGATCGAGACGACGTTTAGGCGGGACGGCGAACGGATTGTGGTCGGCGCAGGGGAGAGAATCGGATCTGGCTAGCTGGCTCATCGCTCGCTGACCGCTTCGAAGAGCCCCCTCCCTAACCCTCCCCCGCTACGCAGGGGAGGGAATTGATTCTAGCTAGCTGGCTAGCTGGCTCGCGGGGCTCATTCATTCCAACCCTTTACGCTCCACGCTCCACCCTGGTTCTTGGCACAAGCCGCAGTCCGGGCCGGCGAAGGCTGCTTTCGCTTTGGCGTCGCCTTTCA
>CAZIXV010000175.1:5943-7946 GCA_964543105.1 uncultured Steroidobacteraceae bacterium | reverse complement strand
CAACGCCTGTCATCACGCGGGATGAAGTGCGCGTCGCACTGCGCGCCCGGCGACGCAAACCGATGTTCATGGTCGACATCGCCGTGCCGCGCGATATCGAGCCGGCAGTCGGCGAACTGGAAGATATTTATTTATTCACGATCGACGATCTGCAAACCGTCGTGAACGAAAATCTGGAATCGCGGCGCGAGGCTGCGCGCGATGCCAGCCAGATGCTCGCGCGCGAGATCGCGCGTTTCGAGCGCGAGATCAAGACGCTCGAAGCCGTCCCGGCGATTCGCCAATGGCGCGAAGATGCCGAGGCACTGCGCTCGCAGACTCTCGAGCAAGCGCGCCGCATGATGGCCGCCGGTCGCGACTCGAACGAGGTACTCGAATTTCTCGCCTCGACGCTCACGAATCGATTGCTGCACGGGCCGAACCAACGCCTGCGTGAGGCGGCCGAGCGCGGTGAGGTGAATGTCATTGCGGCGGCGCAGGCATTGTTCGGTGTCGAGCAAAGCGATGAAGCGACGCCGCTCGACTCACCATCGCCGACGCCGCTCGCTCAGGTGAAAGAGCGAGTGACCGATCCGGAATCCGGATAGACGGGCTCCCACACTCCCCGAGCCCCCCCCCTCGCCTTCCCTCATGCGAAGAAGGCATTGAATGAATGCCGCTATCTAGAAGATGAAAGATTCGATCCGCAATAAATTGGAACGGCTCGTCGAGCGTCACGAAGAAGTCGGCGCTTTGCTGTCCGATGCCGATGTCATCGCGAACAACGACAAGTTTCGCGAGCTGTCGATGGAATACTCGCGGCTCGAACCCGTCGTCACTCGCTACCGCGACTTTCAGCAACTCTTGGGTGAGCGCGCACAGGCGCAGGAAATGGTCGATGGCGACGATGCGGAGTTGCGTGAATTAGGCCGCGAAGAACTCGACGCGCTGGCCGAGCGCATCGCCGCAGAAGAGATGGAACTCGCCAAACTGCTGCTACCGAAAGATCCGCGCGACGAAAGCAATATCTATGTGGAAGTCCGCGCCGGCACGGGCGGAGATGAGGCCGCGATCTTTGCAGGCGATCTGTTTCGCATGTACACGCGCTATGCCGACGAGCGCGGCTGGCGCGTTGAAATTCTGTCCGAGAGTCCGGGCGAACACGGCGGCTATAAAGAAGTGATCAGCCGCATCGTCGGACGCGGCGCGTTTTCGCATTTCAAATTTGAATCGGGTACGCACCGCGTGCAGCGCGTGCCGGCAACTGAAGCCCAAGGCCGCATTCACACTTCGGCGTGCACCGTTGCGATCCTGCCCGAGGTCGCCGAACTAGAGGCGATCGAGCTCAACCCAGCCGACATGCGCATCGATACATTCCGAGCGTCCGGCGCTGGTGGTCAGCACGTCAACAAGACCGACTCGGCGATTCGCATCACGCACATTCCAACGGGCATCGTCGTCGAATGTCAGGACGAGCGCTCGCAGCACAAGAATCGCTCGCGCGCGATCTCGCTCTTGAAAGCCCGCCTGATGGCGGCCGAACAAGAAAAGCGCGATCAGGCCGAGGCGCAGTCGCGCAAGCTCCAAGTCGGCTCAGGCGATCGCTCCGAGCGCATCCGCACGTACAACTTCCCCCAAGGCCGCATCACCGACCACCGCATCAACCTCACGATCTACAAACTCGCCGACGTCATGAACGGCGACCTCGATCCGGTGATCCAACCGCTGCAGCAGGAATATCAGGCGGAGCAGTTGGCGAGAGTGGTGGAGTGAAGGACAGCAACGGGCTACAGGCTACAGGCTACAGCCAGAATGAGCGCCGAGTGCGGAGATAACAAAAAGCTGCTGGGTTCTGGGCTGCTGCCAGAGAAGAATAAAGAACGCAGCAATCGCTCATTTCTTTTTCTGGCCAGAAGCCCAGAGCCCGACAGCCCTTACCTTTCGGCAACAGCCGATGCTTTCACTCTGGCTGTTGCCTGTTGCCTGTTGCCTGTGATCCCTCATCCCAACGCCTGCTCCAAATC